>JAVHVD010000406.1:0-3370 GCA_032160745.1 Pseudonocardiales bacterium | reverse complement strand
AGCTCGACGATCCGCCCGTGACAGAACAGGCCGTACCCGTCGCGCGGTGTGTAGGACGCGCTGATCGCTGGGCGTGCCCGCAGTTGCCGCGCCTTCGGGGATCCGCCGTCGGTGGTGAAGTACCAGTGCCCGTGGAAGAAGTGCCCGTCGACGGCCGAGATGCGCGGCTCACCACGCGAGGTGACGGTCGCAATGTTCAGCACGGCCGGGCTGGGCAGATCCGCGACGAGCCGCTCGGCGGTCAGCCGGCGGGGCGGGGTCATGATCGACTTCAGATGCTCGGATGCCCGGTCGAAGCTCAGGTCGAGCAAGTTCTGCAGGGCGGCCAGTTCCTCCGGTGTCTCGCGCATAACGCGACGGTCCCACGGGGCACCGACAAGCAGGCCCCGGCTGCGTCAGGCGGTGCCGCTCACGATGAAGTCAAGCCGTTCCTGCGGACGCTCGCGAGCGGCGTACGCCTCCTCCGACGGGATCCAGTCGTCCAGCCACCGATGGAGCATCCCGTCCCCGTCCCGCTCGAGCGCGCGGGCCAGACGCACGGGGCGCGGCGCCTCGACCCAGACCGTGAGGTCCCACGGAACTCCCGCCTCGGCCCGCGTGCAGGAGACGCCCTCGACGACCACCAGCCGACCGGTCGGGACGTCGCGCCATTCGCCGCCGGCGTCGCGGATCCAGTCCCAGACCTGATAGCGGGCGGGCCGTCCGGCAAGCAGCGCGACGAGTACCTGGGCACGGAACCGGTTCCAGTCCCACTCCGCGATAGACGGCCCCCAGAAGTCGTCGATGTGGATCACGGTGGCGCGCGGGACCGCTTCGGCGATCGCCTCGGCGAGCGACGACTTGCCGGCGGCGCCGAACCCGTCCACGCCGAGGAAGCAGGTGCGGTCGCCCATGCGCTCGGCGAGCTCCTGGGCCGCAGAGATCACCTGCCCCCGATCGGCCCGGGTCGGGGTCACACCGGCGCGAATGCGGAGAGCAGAAGGTAGGCGACGGCGGCGCACGGCAAGAGCGAGTCCAGCCGGTCCATGATCCCCCCGTGCCCGGGTAGCAGCGTCCCCATGTCCTTGATCTCGAGGTCGCGTTTGATCATCGACTCGCCCAGGTCGCCGAGGGTGGCGGTGACGACGATCGCCAGGCCGAAGAGCAGCCCCTTCCACCACGCCTCGTGGAAGGTGAGAGTCATGAACAGGACGCCGGCCACTGAGCACGCGATCGCCGAGCCGGCGAAGCCCTCCCAGGTCTTGGCCTTCGAGACGATCGGCGCCAGCGGATGGCGACCGAAGAGCACCCCGGCGGCCAGCCCGCCGGTATCGCTGCAGACGACGGTGGCGACAAACGTGATCACCCGAGCCGCCCCGTCGTCCGGATGGACGAGCAGGATGGCGAATGCGGCCAGAGTCGGCACATAGAGCAGGATCAGCGCCGACGCAGTGACGTCGCGCGTGTAGCCGAGCGCGCCGTCGGCGATGCGCCAGACCATCACGCCGGCCAGCGTGATCAGCACGCCGACGACCAGGCCGCTCGGCCCGCGCTCCCACGCCGCCAGAAGCAGCGCCGCGCTGCCGACGAGCAGCGGCGCCAGCGACGGTTTGATCCCGGCCGACCCGAGCGCTCGGGCGAGTTCGTAGCAGCCGTAGAGAACGGCCACGCCGACGATGAACGCGAAGCTCGGCCGGTAGAGGAACAGGCTGGCCAGGATGATGACGCCCAGGCCGACGCCGACGCCGATCGCCACCGGCAGGTCGCGCCCCGACCGCGACCTGGGCGGCTCGGCCGTGGCGGCGTCCCCGTCCGTGCCCGTGTCCCCGAACTGGTGGAAGGTGACGCCGGGCTGGGCGGCTCCACTGCGCGGACCTCGACCGGACGATCGGGTACCGGGACGGGCCGGCGGCCTGGGGCGCGGCGCCGGGGCGGCCGCCGGGCTGTCAGCCCGGCCCAGCCCGGCCACCCGGCGAGCACGGGACAGCGCCGACGGTGTGGGCGGCTCCGGCTGCTCGTCGTCGGACGGCACGCGTCAGACCTCGAGCAGTTCGGATTCCTTCGCCCGGACTGCCTCGTCGATCCGGCCCGTGTAGGTGCCGGTCAGCTTGTCGAGCTCCGACTCGGCGCGGTGGACGTCGTCCTCGCCGGACTCGCCGTCCTTGACCAGCTTGTCGAGGGCGTCCTTGGCGTGCCGGCGGATCGATCGGATGGCGACCTTCGCGTCCTCACCCTTGCCCTTCGCGACCTTCACCAGCTCGCGGCGTCGCTCCTCGGTCAGCTGGGGAAAGACGACGCGGATGATCGTGCCGTCGTTGGTCGGGTTCACGCCGAGATCGCTGTCGCGGATGGCCTTCTCGATCGCGTTCAGTTGGCTGCCGTCGTACGGCTTGATGATCGCCATCCGGGCCTCGGGAACGTTCACCGTCGCCATCTGGGGGATCGGCGTAGGGGCTCCGTAGTAGTCGACGACAAGTCGCGCGAAGGCGCTGGCGTTGGCGCGACCCGTGCGCAGGCCGGACAGATCGTCGCGGGCCACGTGGACCGCCTTCTCCATCTTCTCCTCGGCCTCGAAGAGGATCTCGTCGATCACGTCGTTCCTTCCAGTCAGCTCGCCGCAAGCACCCCCGAGCCTCGCTTCGCTCGTTCGAGCGCCGAAGCCATATTTAACTGTTCACTCGCTTCGCTCGCGAACGAGTGTCCCGATCTTCTCCCCACGCACCACCCGGGCGATGTTGCCGTCGGCGAGGCCGAACACGATGATCGGCATGCGGTTGTCGCGGCACAGGCTGAACGCCGTGGCGTCGGCGACGTTGAGCCCGCCCTGCAGCACCTCGTCGTAGGTGATCTCGTCGAACCGGGTCGCGTTCGGGTCGATCCGGGGATCGGCGCTGTAGACGCCGTCCACGCCGTTCTTGCCCAACAACAGGACCTCGCAACCGATCTCGAGCGCGCGCTGCGCCGCCACGGTGTCGGTGGAGAAGTACGGCAGGCCGGCGCCGGCACCGAAGATGACGACCCGGCCCTTCTCGAGGTGCCGTTCGGCGCGACGCGGGATGTACGGCTCGGCGACCTGCCCCATCGTGATGGCGGTCTGGACCCGGGTGGGGACGCCGGCCTTCTCGAGGAAGTCCTGCAGCGCCAGGCAGTTCATGACGGTGCCGAGCATGCCCATGTAGTCGGCCCGGTCGCGGTCCATGCCCCGTTGGCTGAGTTCGGCGCCGCGGAAGAAGTTGCCGCCGCCGACAACGATCGCCACCTGGGTGCCGCCGGCGACGACCTCGGCGATCTGCTCGGCGAGCGAGTGGGCCACGTCGGGGTCCACGCCGATCTTGCCGCCGCCGAAGACCTCGCCGGACAGCTTGAGCAGAACCCGCCGGTACCACGATGC
>JAVHVD010000405.1:0-2673 GCA_032160745.1 Pseudonocardiales bacterium | reverse complement strand
TATCACGGCAGCGCCAACTTCTCCGGCGCGCTCGGCGCGTTCAACCAGCACGTGCAGGCAGCGGCGACGCGCACCACTGTGGACTCGACGCCGAACCCGTCGGTGTTCGGACAGCCGGTGACCTTCGACGCGTCGGTTGCGGTTCTCGCTCCCGGGGCGGGAACGCCGACCGGCCTCGTGCAGTTCTACGTCGAAGGTGTCGCCTCGGGCGTGCCTGTGGCGCTGCAGGATGGCGCTGCGACCGGTGTTGCGGTGACGGAACTCGCCACCGGTGGACACCTGGTCACCGCCGTCTATCTCGGTGATCCCAACTTTGCCGGTAGCGAGTCGGGGCCCGTCACCCAGACGGTGAACCGCGCCCGGACGACCACGACCCTGACGTCCTCAGCCAACCCGTCGGTGTGGGGGCAGCCGGTGCAGCTGACCGCGACGGTCGGCGTCGTGGCGCCCGGTGCCGGCAATCCGACCGGTCATCTCACGTTCACCGACGGCACGACCATCCTCGGCGTGGTCGAGGTCGGTCCGGGCACCAGCGAGCAGGGCAGCATCACGACCGACGCGCTGTCCGTCGGGTCGCACGCGATCAGCGTCGCCTTCGACGGCGACGACAACTTCCAGGGCAGCGGCGACGTCCTCACCCAGACCGTGCACCGCGCACAGACGTCCACCGTGGTCACGTCCTCGGTGAATCCGGCGAAGTCGGGTCAGGCGATCCGGTTCTTCGCAGCGATCAGCCCCGTAGCGCCAGGGGCCGGCAACCCGACGGGCACGGTGGTCTTCACCGTGAACGGCGCGCCGATCGGCTCGCCGGTCACCGTGATCGGCGGGACGGCCACGAGCGCGGCGTTCTCCTCCCTGTCACCGGGCAACTACGACATCCGGGCCGCCTACAGCGGCGACGCGAACTTCGTGGGCAGCGCAGCGGGGCTCGACCAGGGCACCGGCCTGAACGTCACGCCCGGGGCGACGACGATGGACCTCGGCTCCACGCCCAACCCTTCGCACTTCGGTGACACCGTTACGTTCACCGCGACCGTGACGGCGCTCGCGCCGGCCACGGGCCGTCCGACCGGCGTCGTCGACCTCTACGACGGCGTCGAGCTGCTGGGGGCCGTCAGCCTGGTGCCGGGCAGCGACGCCGGCGTGGCCACGGCGACATTCACCGCGTCGGATCTGGGCACCGGCGGTCATGCGATCCACGCGGAGTACCTCGGCAACTACAACTTCACCGGCCAGAGCGCGTCGCTGAGCCAGGTCGTGGGGCTCGTCCCGACCACGACCGGGTTGACGACCGCGCCCAACCCGTCGGTCTTCGGCGGTGTGGTGACGCTGACCTCCGTCGTCACGGCGCCCGAAGGCAGCCCGACGGGGTCTGTGACCTTCCTGGAGGGCTCCACCGTGCTGGGCAGCGCGGCGCTCAGCCAGGTGCAGGGGCACTCGCAGGCATCGGTGCAGGTGTCCGGTCTGGGCGGCGGCTCGCACCCGATCCACGCGATCTACAACGGCAGCAGCACCCACGGGTCGAGCACCTCCACCGTGGTGACCCAGGTCGTCCAGCGGGCCGACACCGCGGTCGATGCCGACCCGGTGATCCTCACGCAGGCGCAGCTGGATCAGTACGGCCTCGTACTGCATCTGCGCATCGGTGAGATGCGGGCGAGGCTGACGTCAGGCGGCGCACCGCTC
The DNA here is from genome assembly GCA_032160745.1 of Pseudonocardiales bacterium. Classification (GTDB taxonomy): domain Bacteria; phylum Actinomycetota; class Actinomycetes; order Mycobacteriales; family Jatrophihabitantaceae; genus Jatrophihabitans. The sequence continues at coordinate 987 of JAVHVD010000405.1, read as the reverse complement.
GCCGGGCAGCTGATCAACTTCAGCACGCGACACCCGCAGGCCGCGCCACTGTGCACGGCGGTCACCGACAGCAATGGCGTCGCGTCCTGCGACGCCACGGTGAACCAGATCGCCCGGATCGCGGCGGCCAACGGCTACGACGCGACCTTCGCGGGCTCGGCGGATCACCTGCCGAGCCGGGGTACTGGGGCCATCATCGGTTCGTGACCGAGCAGCATCGCGTTCCTGTCGTGGCGGCGGCCCTCGTCCGGAACGGGCGGGTGCTGGCCGCTCGGCGATCCCGGCCGGTCGAGCTCGTCGGTGGCTGGGAGTTCCCCGGCGGCAAGGTGGAGGCCAATGAGTCCGAGACCGCCGCGCTGGTTCGCGAGTGCGGCGAGGAACTCGGCGCACGGATTACGGTCGGCGAGCGGGTCGCGGCCGCGTCCGACGGGCGAATCGATCTGGTCCTCTACGCCGCGACGCTGGTCGCCGGCGAACCCACGGCCGGCGCCGACCACGACGAGCTGCGGTGGATTGGCGGCGGCGAGTTGGCCGGGCTGAAATGGCTGCCGATCGATCGGGAGCTGCTGCCGGCGGTCGACGCGCTGCTGCGGAGCTAAGCGAGCGGACTGGGCAGGGCGGAGTCGGCGGCCCGGACGGCGGTTCCCGAGCGGACGAACTCCACGGCGGCCTCGATCTCGGGTGCGAGGAACCGGTCGGTCCCCGGCCCGTCCACGTGCTCACGCAGCGCAGCGACCACCGCGCCGGTAGCCGGTCCCGGCTGGAGCGGTGCGCGCAGGTCGAGAGCCCGCGCGGCGGTGAGCAGCTCGATGGCCAGGACTCGGGTGAGCGCGTCGACGCTGCGGCGCAGCTTGCGCGCAGCCGACCAGCCCATCGAGACGTGGTCCTCCTGCATCGCGCTGGACGGGATCGAGTCGACGCTGGCCGGCACGGCGAGCCGTTTGAGCTCCGACACCAGAGCCGCCTGCGTGTACTGGGCGATCATGT
>JAVHVD010000404.1:0-7570 GCA_032160745.1 Pseudonocardiales bacterium | reverse complement strand
TTCGTCCTGCTCAATGGCGTCTGCCTTCTCCTGCTGCCACTGACCTCGCACCTGCTCGAGCGGTACAACCCGAAGTGGACGCTCGGCGTGGGCGCCGCTCTGATCGGCGTCGGCGATCTGTGGATGTCGACGATCTCGGCCACGACCACCTCGCTCGGCGCCGTCGTCGTGCCGCTCGCCCTGATCGGCGTCGGGTTCGGTTTCGCGGTCTCGGCCGTCACCGCCGTCGCCGTCAACACCGTTCCCAACAACCTCGCCGGAATGGCGAGCGGATCGACGAGCCTGCTTCGCGACTTCGGGTTCACCCTCGGCCCGGCCGTCATCGGGGCGATCGCCCTCAGCCGCGCCGCCAACGAGATCCAGGCCAAGATCAGCAGCAGCGCCGCGTTGCAGCACGCGCTGGCGACGTTCAACGGTTCGGCCGCGGGCGCCCCACCCGACAAGCGGGCATCGGTCGAGGAAGCGATCGGAGCGGTGAACTCCGGGCCGCTCGGCGCCAACGCCGTCCCCGACGCGGTCACGCTGCCCACCGGCCAGAAGATCCCGTTCAACCCACTCAAGCACGTCGCGTTCCAGGCACTCGACAACGCCTACTCCCTCGGCTACATGATCTGCGGTGTGGCCGCCCTGCTCGCCGCCGCGCTCGCCCTGTTCGCCCTGGGCGGACGCTCGACCGAGACGCTCGTGACCGCCGAATCACTGGCCTAGGAGGAACTCATGACGACGCTCGAAGGCAAGGTTGCGATCGTGACGGGCGGTGGCCGCGGACTCGGTCTCGCCTACGCCGAGGCGCTGGCCGCCGCCGGTGCCGCGGTCATCGTCAACGACGTGGACGCCGACGTCGCGGACACTGCCGTCGATCTCATCACCCGGCGGGGTGGCCGTGCGGTCGCCCAGGCCGGTGCCGTCGGATCCGCCGCGGTCGCCGAGGCACTCGTCGACCGCGCCGTCGCGGAGTACGGACGCCTGGACATCCTCGTCACCAACGCAGGCATCCTGCGTGACACCGTGCTCTGGAAGATGACCGACGAGGACTTCGACGCCGTCATCGATGTCCATCTGCGTGGCACGTTCACCTGCGTCCGCGCGGCAGCCGTCCGGATGCGCGAGCAGGGCGAAGGCGGACGGATCATCTGCGTCGGCTCGCCCACCGGACAGGTCGGCAACTTCGGCCAGGCCAACTACGCCGCCGCGAAGGCCGGGATCGTCGGCATGGTGCGCACCTGGGCGCTCGAACTGGCCCGCGCGCAGATCACCGTCAACGCGGTCGTCCCCGTCGCGGCGACCGGCATGACCGAGACCGCGCCGTTCCTCAAGCCCTACGTCGACACCCTGCAGGCCGGCGAACCGCTACCGGCGTACGCGCGGCGCGAGCTCAGCTTCGGCCCGCCCGAGGACGTCGCTGGGCTGGTCGTCTTCCTCGCATCCGCCGACGCCGCGGAGGTGACCGGTCAGGTTGTCGGCCTCGGTGGCGACCGGCTCGCGCTCTGGTCACATCCGACCGAGGTCGCGGTGGTCTTCGCCGACGGCGGGTGGGACGCGCCCGCGATCGCGGACGTCTGGCCCAAGGAGCTCGCGGACCACCTCCAGAGCGTCGGCCAGACCTTCCCGGATCCGTACTGATGGCCATCGATCCGGCATCGGTCGAGGCGATCGACACGCACGTCCACGTCGAGTCCGACAGCCACGGGCACCTCTCCCTCGACGCCGAACTCATGGACGCGTCGGCAAAGTACTTCAAAGCGGGCGACAACCGCACGCCGAACCTCCCCGAGATCGCCGACTACTACCGCGACCGCCGGCTGGCCGCAGTCGTGTTCACCGTCGACGCGCACACCGCCACCGGGCATCCGGCCGTCTCCAGCGAGCAGATCGTGTCCGACGCGGCCGCGCACGACGATGTGCTCATCCCTTTCGCGTCCGTGGATCCGCACGACGGCGCGTCCGCCGTCAGCCGGCTGCGCGACCTCGCCGCAGCCGGCGCGCGCGGCCTCAAGCTGCACCCGTCCCTGCAGGACTTCGCGCCCAACGACCCGGCGTACAACCCGCTCTACGCAGCGGCCGACGAATTCGGGCTGCCGATCGTCTTCCACTCCGGGCAGACCGGCATCGGCGCCGGCCTGCCCGGCGGGCGCGGGATCAAGCTGCGCTACTCCGACCCGATGCTGATCGACGATGTCGCGGCCGATCACCCGACGCTGACGATCGTGCTCGCCCATCCGTCCGTCCCATGGCAGGATGCCGCGATCTCGATCGCCACGCACAAGGCCAACGTGTTCATCGACCTGTCCGGCTGGTCGCCGAAGTACTTCCCGCCACAGCTCGTCCGCGCGGCCAACGGGCCGCTCAAGCGCAAGGTGCTCTTCGGTTCGGACTTCCCGGTCATCACCCCCGACCGCTGGCTCGCGGATTTCGCGGCGCTCGAGATCAAGCCAGAGGTTCGTCCGCTGATCCTGAAGGACAACGCCGCGCGGGTCCTCGGCTTGGCTGCCGACGGTTGACGCCATGGCTGACTACGGACTCGGCAGCTGGCCCTCGCGTCGCGCCCGGATCAGGGGCGGCACGATCGCGTTGCGCCAGGACGGCCGTGAGCTCAGCTACACCCAGCTCAGCGAGCGCGTCGAGCACCTGGCGCGCGCCCTCGCCGACCTCGGCGTGCGGCACGGCGATCGGATCGCGTATCTGGGCCTCAACGACATCGCGACGTTCGAGGTGTTCTTTGCCGCCGGCCGGCTCGGCGCGATCTTCGTGCCGCTGAACAACCGGCTGAGCGCGCCCGAGGTCGCGTACCTGCTCGACGACGCCGAGCCGCGCGTGCTGTTCTGCGGACCAGAGCACGCGGACCTGATCGCGGCGGTCGATCCGCGACGACACGGCGTGCGGACGATCATCACCTGCTCGGGGCCGGGAAGTCTCGCCGAGCTCGTCGAGGGCGGCGCGCTGCTGCCGGACGTTCGCTCGGACGTAGCGCTCACCGACGATGCCGTCATCCTTTACACGAGCGGCACCACCGGACGCCCCAAGGGCGCCGTGCTCACGCACGCCAACCTGACGTTCAACACGATGAACCAGCTCGCCCACGTGGACGTGCTCTCCACCGACACGACGCTGTGCATGTGCCCGCTGTTCCACGCGACCGGGCTGGGACAGGTCAGCCTGCCCACCTTGTTCAAGGGCGGCACCGTCGTCGTGGTCCCGAAGTTCGACGCCGGCGGCGTGCTATCGGCTATCGCCAGGTTGGGCGTCACATCATTCTCCGCCGTGCCCACCATGCTGCAGATGCTCTGTGACCACCCCACGTTCGCGAACACCGACCTGAGCTCGCTGCGATTCGCGATCTACGGCGGATCGATGGTCGCCGAGCGCGTGGCCGTCGCCTGGCAGAGCCGGGGCGTGCAGATCCTGCAGGGCTACGGCATGACCGAGGCGTCCCCGGGCGTCTTTCTCGCGACCCCGGACGGGGCGATGCAGCGACCCGTCTCGGTAGGCGTGCCTCAGTTCTTCACCGACATCACGGTCCGCCCCGTCCCGGCCCAACCGGACGCCGACGGATCAGGTGAGCTGCTCGTGTGCGGCCTCAACGTCTTCCGCGGCTACTGGAACCTCCCGTCCGACGCGTTCGACACTGACGGGTGGTTCCGCTCAGGTGACGTGCTACGGGTCGCCGAGGACGGCTGGGCCTACGTCGTCGACCGGATCAAGGACATGATCATCTCCGGCGGCGAGAACATCTACCCCGCCGAGGTCGAGGCCGCCATCAACGCCCTACCAGGAATCGTCGACTCCGCAGTAGTCGGCATACCGGATGACCGATGGGGCGAGGTCGGGCTGGCCTTCGTCATCAGCGAGACGGCGCGGACCGAGGCCTCCCTTCGCGCTGCGCTCGCCACGCACCTGGCCACCTTCAAGATCCCGAAGCGGATCCGCTTCGTCGACGCGCTACCGCGTAACGCCACCGGCAAGGTCCGCAAGCAGGAGCTGCGTACCTACGTCACTGAGGAGATGCACCTTGAGCACAACCGTTGACACGATCGAGGACCTGACACCGTTGCTCGGCCAGGTACTCGGCACAAGCTCATGGGTCGAGATCGACCAGGCCCGCGTCGACACGTTCGCCGACGCGACCGATGATCATCAGTGGATCCACACCGATCCGGAGCGCGCGAAGAGCGGTCCGTTCGGCGGCACCATCGGGCACGGATATCTCACGCTGTCGCTGCTCATCCCGTTGTGGACCGAGATCCTCGACGTACGCCAGGTCGGCACGAAGGTCAACTACGGTCTGGAGAAGGTGCGGTTCCCGGCGCCGGTGCCCGTGGGCTCGAAGGTGCGTGCCATCGCCACCCTCACTGACATCAAGCCCGTCGCGGGCGGCGTCCAGATCACGATCGACGTCGTCATCGAACGCGACGGCGGAGACAAGCCGGTCTGCATCGCCACGCCCATCTTCCGCTTCTACCGCTAACCGCCGACTCGGCGGGTTGGGCTTGCTTGCCACCGCATGGCGCCGAGTTCGCGGACACGTTACGGGCTGCCTCGCACAGGGCGTGACGGACCGGCTCAGCGATCGACCGGTCCGATATCTCCCTGCCCGCCCTGGCGAAGATCGCCGGTTGGGTTGGTGTTGGGCGATCGCCGCGATGCCCGAACGACTGCTCGTGGCGGGACTTTAGACCCTTGGGGTGGCGCGGTGGCCGGGTCTCTCATGGAGGGGCCGGCAATCGCTTTGCGTGACTCGGTCACCATTCTGGCGTGAGCCGCGTTTGACGGTTCCGGGCACGAGCGTGCCGTTGAGCAATCAGCGGCCGAGCGGCACCAGCGCACCGCCTGCCGGGGCGGTGAAAGGCACATCCATGTACGCCACCGCAACGTCACTGATCCTGGCGACGGTTCGCCGGGGTGCCTCCTCGACGGGCCGCCGGACGGCGTGATGCCCATGGCGTTGGTTGGCGACCACCGGTGGGCGAGGTCGCAAGCAAAAGCGACGTGGAAGAAGGTGGATCGCATGATTGAGGTTCGAGAACTCACGAAGCATTACGGCGACAAGGTCGCGGTGGACCACTTGTCGTTCGTTGTCGAACCTGGGCAAGTGACCGGCTTCCTCGGACCGAACGGATCTGGGAAGTCAACGACCATGCGGCTGATCCTCGGGCTGGACCGGCCGAATTTCGGCAGTTCGGTCGTGTTCGGCAAGCCCTATCGGCAGCTGGCTCAGCCGCTGCGTAAGGTCGGCGCCCTGCTCGAGGCGCGGGCCGTGCACACTGGCCGCACCGCGTACAACCACCTGCTCGTGCTGGCGCAGAGCCAGAACCTGCCGCGGCGACGCGTCGATGAGGTGATCGACCTTGTCGGGCTGCATTCGGTGGCTCGCAAGCGAGCGGGCGGCTTCTCGCTGGGCATGGGCCAACGGCTCGGGATCGCGGCCGCGATGCTCGGCGACCCCGAAGTACTGGTGCTGGATGAGCCGGTCAACGGGCTGGATCCGGAGGGCGTGCTGTGGATCCGCAACCTGATGAAGCAGCTCGCGGCCGAGGGCCGCACCGTGTTCGTCTCTAGCCATCTGATGAACGAGATGGCGGTTACCGCCGAGCACCTGATCGTGATCGGCCGCGGCAAGCTGATCGCCGACTGCACCACCAAGGAGTTCATCGAACGCAGCTCCGAGAAGTCGGTGCTCGTCCGCTGCCCTAACGCGCCGGCCCTGACCGACGCTGTGGGCAGAGAGGGCGGAATCGTCACTCCGGCCGAGGAGGGGGCGCTGAGAGTTACCCAGCTTGAAGCGTCGCGTATCGGCGAGCTGGCCTATCAGCACCGCCTCGTGCTGCATGAACTGACTCCGCAACGCGCCTCGCTCGAACAAGCCTTCATGGAACTCACCCGGGCGAGCCTGGAATACGGCCATCACGGCCCCGTGCACAGCATTGACGCGGAGCGCGTGCACGAGGGGGCGGCACGATGAGCGCCACCGTGACCGTGCCCTACGCCGAACCGACTCCACACCGACACGCCACCGTCGATTTCAGCCACCTGCTCCAATCGGAGTGGACGAAGATCCGTTCTGTGCGCTCGACGACCTGGTCGCTCGGGTTGTTGCTCCTCCTGACCTTCGGTTTCACAACGTTGATCGTCGGGTTGACCGTGGCGCAGTGGAGCGACACCAGCGAATCCGACCGGCTGTCGATCACCACCGATCCGGTCGGCTTCATCCTCGCCGCGGGCTTCCAGTTCGCCCAACTGACGATCTGTGTGCTCGGTGTGCTGGTCATCGCGGGTGAGTACTCCACCGGCATGATCAAGGCCAGCCTGCTGGCCGTTCCCAAACGAGTGCCGATGCTCGCCGCCAAGTGCGCCGTGTTCGCCGCGCTCGTGTTCGTCGTCGGCCTGCTGGTCGCCTTCCCGTCCTTCTTCATCGGCGCTGCGTTACTGCGCGACAAGGCGTCGGTCAGCCTCGGCGACGCGGGCGTGCTACGGGCCGTCATCGGCGCCGGGCTCTATCTTGCCGTGCTCGGTCTGTTCGCCCTGGCAATCGGAGCACTCGTGCGCCACACCGGTGCTGGCATCACCGGCGTCATCGGCTTCGTGCTCGTCCTGTCACCGTTGGCCCAGCTGCTACCGGGCAGCCTCGGCGAGCACGTTCACGCATACCTGCCCTCCGAGGCCGGTCATCTGATCGCGCAAGCACATCAAGGGCAGGACGACCTCTTGTCGCCCTGGCAGGGTTTCGGCGTCTTTTGTGTCTGGACGGTGGTGCTGCTGTTGGCTGCCACGTACTTCCTCGAGCGCCGAGATGCCTGACCCGGTGCACAGGCGCCAGGGGCGCGAGGCCAGCTCTCGGCGGATCGATCCGAGCAGTCGTCATGGTCAGTCCTGACCGATGGGGCCGGCTCGCAGGACGCTCTCGATCGCCTCGACGACCAGCGCGTGATCCTGCACCTGCGGTAGACCCGACACGGTAACGGTGCCGACCACGCCGACGTCGCGGATGCGCAACGGGAAGCAGCCGCCGTGCGCCGCGTAAAGCGCCGGGTCGACCCCAAGGTCCTCGTCGAGCGTCCGCTCGGACTCGGCCAGCCGTAGGCGGACCAGCAGCGAGGACGCGGCGAAGCGGTCGACCACTCGGATCTTGCGCTCGATCCACGAGTCGTTTTCCGGCGTTGTGCCCGGCAGCGCCGCGTGGAACAGCTGGTGGCCGTGGCGACGGATGTCGATGGTCACCGCCGACTCGCGCGTCATCGCGAGTTCGACAAGCCTGCTGCCGAGCACCCACGCATCGTGGTTGTCGAAGCGGGTGAACTGCAGCCGCTGCTCTTGATCTTCCAGCTCGGCGATCGTGGGTGCGGGTGCTTGGTTCTGGGCCACAGAGCCTCCTCGCGGATGGGCGGTTCGGTCGTCGCGACGCTACCCGGCACCGTTCTGTCCCTCGCCGTGTTGCGCACGCTTCTCGGCGGCAGTGGCGAGCGTTGTTCACTACTGTCGTTCGTGGGTACCTCGCAGGAGGCGGACGGGCGAGCGACGCAATCGACGTCAAGCGCTCCGGCCACCGCGACGGAAGGACATCGGATGGACACCC
>JAVHVD010000403.1:0-9852 GCA_032160745.1 Pseudonocardiales bacterium | reverse complement strand
GAGACCGGCTTCGACCGAGGGTTCCGACCGACTGCGTTACACAGTTACCAACGACTGGTACCCCTTCTTTGATTCCCAGTACCGGTGTGGTGACTCCTTCCACCCTACGTGGCGCTACCCACCGAGTAGCTCCATCAGGTGATCGCGACGCCCCTCCAGGACCTCGACGCCCGCGGCGGCCGAGGCCGGGCCGGGTACCGCGCGGCGCAGCTGCGCATGGATCTGCCCGTGGGGGGTGCCCGTCCGGGCGGCGAGGAGGCCGACCAGCCGGTTCACCTCGCGGCGCAGGTCCGCTCCGGCTCGCCAGGCCGCGGCCTCCGCGGACGGAGGTGTGGCGTCCGTCCCACTGGCGCGGCGGCGGGCGGCTGAGTCGCGCCGCGCCAGCAGCGCGGCCGTCTGCTCCGGCGACAGGATCCCCGGCAGTCCCAGGAAATCCTCATCCTCCTCGGTCATCGGTGCCGCGACGACGGCGCGGCCTCCGTGCAGCAGGTGCGCGAACGAGGCGTCGGCGTCGATGACCTCGTAGGTCTCGGCAGCACCTGGCTCGGCCTCTACCCGTTCGACGTCGAGGAGGTCGTCGGACTGGACGGACGGCGGCGGGATGACGTGGTTGCGCTCGTCCTCGAGCTCCGCGGCCAGGGCGAGCAGCGGCCGAACCGCGGGCAGAAAGACGGTGGCCGACTCGCTCCTCGACCGGGCGCGGACGACGCGCCCGACACCTTGGGCGAAGAACAACGGCGTCCGGTAGGACGTCATCCACGCCAGGCAGGCGGCGCGCGGAACGTCCACGCCCTCAGACACCATGCGGACGCACACCGCCATGCGCTGCGTCCCGTGGGTGAAGGCGGTGATCTTGTCGCTGGCCTTCGGGTCGTCGGACAGGATGACGACCGGCGCCTCGCCGGTGACCTGCTCGACGATGTCGGCGTAGGCCCGCGCGTCGTCCTGGTCGCTGGCCAGCACGAGCCCGGCGGCGTCCGGCATGCCGGACTGCCGCAGGTGCGTGATCCGCTCGTCCATCGCGGCGATGACGTGCGGGACCCACTTGCCCTTGGGATTCAGCGCGGTGCGCCACGCCGTCGCCTCGGTACGCCTGGTGCTCGTCTCCGACAGCGACGCCGCGATCACCTCGCCGGCGCTGTTGCGCCAGCGCGAGGTCCCCGTATAGGCGGCGAAGACGACCGGGCGGACCACGCCGTCGCGCAGGGCGTCGCGGTAGCCGTAGGTGAAGTCGGCCTCGCTGCGCCAGCCGCCGTCGACGTCATCGGCATAACGCACGAACGGGATCCGCTCGTCGGGACGGGTGCGAAACGGCGTGCCGGTGAGGCAGAGCCGACGCCCGGCGAGCTCGAACGCGGTCGCTACCGCGTCGCCCCAGGACAGCCCGTCACCTGCGTGGTGCACTTCGTCGAGAACGACCAGCGACCGCTTGGCGCTCGTACGCGCGGCGTGCAGCGCCGGTTTTGCCGCGACCTGGGCGTACGTGGTGACGTAGCCGCGCAGGTCCGGGCGCACCGGTCCGACGGCATTGCTCAGCGCCGCATCGAGCGGAACGCCGAGGGCGTCAGCGGCATCGGCCCACTGCGTGCGCAGGTGATCGGTGGGGCAGACGACGATGACCCGATCGATCGCCCGCTCGTCCAGCAGCCCGCGTGCGAGCGCCAGCGCGAAGGTCGTCTTGCCGGAGCCGGGGGTCGCCGTAACGAGGAAATCCCGCCGGCGCGGCTCGCTGCGGTACCGCTCCAGCGCAGCACGTTGCCAGGCGCGCAGGCGTGGCAGGGTCGGGCCCAGTTGCTCCCGTGGTGCCGCCACTTATGAACACCTTCCGTCCGCTCGCCGACGCGACCGATGCCCCGGGGCCGTGGCCACAGGGCATCGGCATCCAACCTAGTCGCGATCATCTGGACGCCTCGACCGGCACGCCGTCTTCTGCAGTCCGCAAGACCCGTTGAGCGCGGCGTGTGCTCGCCCAGGACCGGATGGACGACACTGTTAAGTCGTGAACCCGGTCCGAGGCGTGTTGCACGCCACGCGACTGCTGCCCACGCTGTTGAAGCGGGCCGTGGTCAAGGCGTGGCACGACCGCGTCCTCGGGCTGTCCGCGGAGGTGGCCTTCTGGCAGCTGCTGAGTTTGCCGTCGCTGTTCCTGGCCCTGCTCGCGACCCTGGGCTACGTCTCCCGCTGGTTCGGCCCGGGAACGGTGGATCGGATCGAGAAGCAGATCGAGACGACCCTGAGCCGCGCGTTCACCGATGAGGTCGTCACCCAGGTGATCACGCCCACGCTGCACGAGGTGCTGCACGGCGGCCGGGCCGACATCATCAGCATCGGTTTCCTGCTCGCGCTGTGGGCCGGCTCGTCGGCCACCGCCACGTTCGTGAACACGATCACCATCGCCTACGACATGCGGGACCTCCGTGGGCCGGTGCGCAGCCGACTGCTCGCGCTGTGGCTGTTCCTCGGCACCGTGGTACTCGGCGTGATCCTGCTTCCGATGCTCGTACTCGGGCCGGACCTGCTGCGCCGAAGCTTCCCGAACAGCGTGCAGCCAACCGTCAGCAGGCTGGTCGAGGCCGGTTACTACCCCACCCTCGTGGTGCTGCTGCTCTTCGGGCTGACGACGTTCTACAAGCTGGCCCCGCCCCGGCGGCTGCCGTGGCACCGGGGGGTGCCGGGTGCCATCCTCGCCTTGCTCGTCTTCCTCGCCGGGTCGGCCGGCCTGCGGGCCTATATCAGCTTCATCCTCGACCAGAACCACGCGTACGCGAAGCTTGCGGCGCCGATCGCCGCGCTGCTGTTCTTCTTCGTCCTCGCGCTCGGTGTGCTGCTCGGCGCCGAGTTCAATGCTGCTATCGAGGATCGTAAGCCGGCCAAGCTGCGGCCGCCTCGGGTGCTGGACCCGCGGTCCTGGCAGATGTTCCAGAGCGATGCCCCCGAGGGAACGACGGCGGAGGGACGGACGCCGGAGGGAAGGACGCCGGAGGGAAGGACGCCGGAGGTCAACGGGACGGAGGACAAGCCGCCCAAGAGCAAGCCGCTACGGCCGACTCACTCGCGCAAGCTCTCGTAGATCTCCTTGCACGCCGGGCAGACCGGGGAGCCGGGCTTGGGTGTCTTCGTGACGGGGAAGACCTCGCCACACAGCGCTTCGACGAACGTCCCCATGACGGCGCTCTCGGCGATCTTGTTCTTCCGGACGTAGTGGAACACCTCCGGACCGGTGTCGGTGTCCGATGTGCTCGGCGACTCGAGAACCTGGGTGTCAGCCACTCACCGATTGTGCCTCACCGACGGCAGTCGGCGGCCCGCCCGGCTCAGCCGTCGACGGTGCCGCTGTCCTCACCCGGCGGTAGCGCACGCTCGGTGCGCAGATCGCCGCGGTAGGTCACTCGCTCGCGCTTCTTCTTGGCCGGCCCGTCATTGGCGATGATCACCGCGCACCACGGCAGCACCATGCCGGCGACGATGAACGTCAAGGCCAGCCACAGGGACACCCGGTACGTGGTCGCCGCGGCGATCACACAGAGGGCGCGCAGTCCCATCATCACTGCGTACTTCTTGCGGCGTTGGTCGTACTCACGCTGGCTGCTCTCCGCCGCCGTGGTGATGAGCACCGGCTGATCGGTGTGGCTGCGGCGCATGGACCTATCGTGTCACCCGCGGCGGCCGAATTGCGCGTCCTGCCACGATCAATCCGAGGCGATACGCCACGATGGGCGGATGCGCGCCGGGCTCCTCGACGACCGCGGCGTCGCCCTGCTGCGCCAGGCGCTGGCTGGTTACACCGTCGGCGCGGTGCACGACCTGATCGGGCTGGCCGGGCAGGCCGCCCTTGATCGGGGTGATCTTGCCGGTCTGGCGCGTCGGCTGACCGGCGACAGCCCGCTCGAAACGCTCGGCCGGCTGTTCCTCCTCGGCGCGGCGGTGCCCGCGGCCGACGCGCTCGCCGCGTTCCAGCCGCTGCCGCTCGACAAGGCGTACGCCGCCGGGCTGTTGGAGAGCGCGGGCGGATCCGTGCGGGCCGTGCTGGAGATCCGCCCCTACGCCCAGCGGGGTGCGGGCGGGCGTGCGGATGCGGACTGGTGGGTGGTGTCGGACTTCGGGTCCGACGTGCGCGGCGGCCCGCTGCCGGCTGATCACGTGTTGGGGATCGGCGCTGCCTCGTTGACCCTGGCCCAGGCGACCCCCAGGGCGCCGGTCGAGCGGGCCCTGGACATCGGCACCGGCTGCGGCGTCCAGGCCCTGCATCTGGGTGCCCATGCCGGCAGCGTGCTCGCCACGGACATCAGCGAACGGGCGCTACGCCTGGCCGCCACGACGGCGGCGCTCTCCGGCCAGACCTGGGATCTACGGCCGGGCTCCTTGCTCGACCCGGTGGCGGGCGAGCAGTTCGACCTGGTCGTCGCCAACCCGCCGTTCGTGGTCTCCCCAGGCACCGGCGGGTACGACTACCGCGACAGCGGGCTGAGCGGCGACTCGGTCTGCGAGCAGTTGGTCCGCGGGCTCCCTGCGGTGCTATCCGAGCACGGCACCGCCCAGCTGCTGGCCAACTGGATCATCCCGGCCGACCGACCGTGGCCGGACCGGCTCGCTGAGTGGCTGGCCGGGAGCGGCTGCGACGCCTGGGTGTGGCAGCGGGAGATCGCCGAGCCGGCGGAGTACGTCGCACTGTGGCTGCGGGACGCCGGCGAGCGCCCCGGAACGCCGGGCTGGACGCACAAGTACGCCGCCTGGCTGGATTGGTTCGCCGAAGCGGAGATCCCGGCTGTCGGGATGGGACTGATCACGCTCTGGCGCACCGACGCGACCGACCCCGTGCTGGTCCTCGAGGACGTGCCGCAGGCGGTCGAGCAGCCCGCCGGCGCCCACCTGCCCGCGTGGATCGCCCGGCAGCGCTGGCTGGCCGACACGACCGACGCGTCGCTCTTGGACGCCGCCTTGCGGCCGGCACCCGGCCTGGTCCTGGACCGCAGCGACCTCCTCGGCCCGAACGGCTGGGAGCCTGCCGCGGCCCGTCTGCGGCAGTCGTACGGGATGCGGTGGGAGGTCGAGACCGATGACGCAGTCGCCGCGGTCGTCGCCGGCTGCGACGGCCGGACACCCCTGCACCGGCCGCTGAGCGTCCTGTCCGCGGCCCTGGAGGAGCCGGTGAGAGCCATCGCCGAAGCGCTCCTGCCCGTCGTCCGCGACCTCATCGGGCGTGGTTTCCTCCTGCCCGAGGACGCCGGATGAGAGCGGTCGTCCAGCGGGTCACTCGAGCCGCCGTGGAGGTGGACGGCGCGACCGTCGGCGCCATTGGCCACGGCCTGCTCGTGCTGGTCGGCGTCACACACAGCGATGGCACGGCACAATCAGTGGCATTGGCCCGCAAAGTGTATGGACTGCGCATTCTGCGCAATGAGCAGAGCGTCGCCGATGTGCCCGGGGCGCAAATTTTGGCGGTAAGCCAGTTCACCCTGTACGGCGACGCGCGAAAGGGCCGGCGGCCGACCTGGGTCGCCGCAGCTCCAGGGCACGTGGCGGAGCCCCTTGTGGACGCGTTCGTGGCAGCATTGCGCGACCTCGGCGCGGCCGTTCAGACCGGCGTCTTCGGCGCCGACATGCGGGTGGAACTCGTGAACGACGGGCCCGTCACGCTGGTCGTCGAAGCCTGAGGCGTTTCTGAGCGTTACCCCCGCACAGCCGTGGCCGGGGAACACCGGACGGGGGGTGGTGCGTTCGGATAGTGAACCCGAAAGCGCCCGGCAACGAACAAACCAGTGAGCGCAATCGAATCGCTCGCAAGCAAACGCACTCAAGGTGGTCTGGTAAATCGTGACAACGTCCCGCAACGCAACTCCCCGTCCCGCCGCACGCCGTGCTGCCGGGACTGCGTCGCGCACGTCTTCGGGCGAGTCGCGGGTCACCGCCCGTGGTCACCGCAGCGCCCGAACCGCGACCAAGCCGGCTCCGGTCGAGACCGTCGAGTCGGCCGATATCGAGCACCCTGCTCCCCCGACCCGCACCCGCACGGCGCGGCGCTCGGCGGCCCGCAGCACTGACTCCGCCCCCGCCCTGCCGACCCCCGCCGTTGACGCCGGCGAGGCGCCGTCCGCCTTCACCGCTCCCGACCTCGACGAAGCGGCCACCTCGGCCGACCTGGTCCGCGTCTATCTCAACGAGATCGGCAAGGTCGCGCTGCTGACCGCCCTCGACGAGGTGGAACTCGCCAAGCGCATCGAGGCCGGCCTGTACGCCACCCACCTGCTCACCTCCCGTAACGACTTCACACCCGCCCGTAAGCGGGACATGCGTGCACTGGTCATCGACGGCGAGCGGGCCAAGGACCACCTCCTGCGGGCGAACCTGCGCCTGGTGGTCTCGCTGGCCAAGCGGTACACCGGCCACGGCATGCCGTTCCTGGACCTCATCCAGGAGGGCAACCTCGGCCTGATCCGGGCCGTCGAGAAGTTCGACTACACCAAGGGCTTCAAGTTCTCGACCTACGCCACCTGGTGGATCCGCCAGGCGATCAGCCGGGCGATGGCCGACCAGTCCCGGACGATTCGGCTTCCCGTCCACCTCGTCGAGCAGGTCAACAAGCTGCAGCGCATCCGCCGGGAGATGAACCAGGAGCTGGGCCGCGAGGCGAACCACGCCGAGCTGGCGCACGAGCTGGACATCACCGAGGAGCGGGTCCGCGAGCTGATCGACCTCTCGCGCGACCTGGTCAGCCTGGACCAGACCGTCGGCGCCGACGACGACGCGTCGCTGGGCGACTTCATCGCCGACGAGCGGGCCACGGCGGCCGCCGAGACGGTGGTCGAGGGCGGCCTGATGCGGGCGCACCTGCAGAACGTCCTGGACACGCTGGACGCGCGCGAGGCCGCCGTGGTGCGCATGCGCTATGGCCTCGACGGCGGGCAGCCCAAGACCCTGGACGAGATCGGTCGGGCGTTCAAGCTGTCCCGCGAGCGGATCCGGCAGATCGAGCGCGAGACGATGGCCAAGCTGCGCCACCCGTCCCGCTCGCAAGTCCTCCGCGACTATCTCGACTAGGCCGGTAGGCTGAGGCTGGAAGCCTGGAAGAGCAGCGGCACGCCCCGCATCTGCTGGAAGGCATCAACAGCAGAGAGGCCGGGGAGGCGGATGAGTCATCACAGCGAACTGATCGATACGACAGAGATGTACCTGCGTACGGTCTACGAACTCGAGGAAGAGGGCGTCGTTCCGCTGCGCGCGCGGATCGCCGAACGCCTCGGGCAGAGCGGGCCCACCGTGAGCCAGACCGTCGCCCGGATGGAGCGCGACGGACTGCTCAACGTGGCTGATGATCGGCACCTCGAGCTGACTGACGAGGGACGTCACGAGGCGGTGGGGGTCATGCGCAAGCATCGGCTGGCCGAGCGGCTGCTCGCGGACGTGATCGGGCTCGATTGGGAGGACCTGCACATCGAGGCCTGCCGCTGGGAGCACGTCATGAGCGAGAAGGTCGAGCGCCGGATTCTTGCGCTGCTCGACAAGCCGCTCGTCTGCCCGCACGGCAACCCGATCCCCGGCCTCGACCAGCTCGGCCTGCCGTTCGCCACCGACCAAACCGGCACGCTGATCAGCCTCACCGAGGCGGCTCTCGGTGCCCAGGGCGAAGTCGAGATCAGCCGGATCAGTGAGCAGCTGCAACCCGATTCCGTCCTCATGCACCGGCTGGACCTGGCCGGGATGCGACCCGGGCACCGGGTCTGCCTGGCCGGTGGCCAGCACGGGGTCGAGGTGTGGGTCGACGGCGGTGAGCGGACCGCGTTCGACAAGGTCGTGGCCGATCACGTGTTCGTCCGCGCGGCGCTGGCCGCCAGCGCGTCCTGAGGGGAACTCGCCCGCTCTGCCCCGGTAGAGTGGCGACTCGCGAGCCATCGCCGCCTCGCTGACCACGCCTTCGCCCATATCGGCCAGCCACGCACGGCTGGAACGCGGAGGCAACAACAGCACCCCAGCCCGGGCTGGAACGCGACCACAGCAGGTCAGGGCGGAGCGGCGGAACAGTGGCCTACGACCCCCAGGGTTTCCTCAAGCATCCGCGCGTGGACACGCCCAAGCGCCCCGCGGCCGAACGCGTCCGCGACTGGCAGCCGATCTACCTGCGCCCCAAGAGCGAGGCGGTCAGCGAACAGGCCGCCCGTTGCATGGACTGCGGCGTGGCGTTCTGCCACAGCGGCTGCCCGCTGGGCAACCTCATCCCCGAGTGGAACGAGTTCGTCGCCCGGGACGATTGGGCTACCGCGAGCGAGCGGCTGCACGCCACCAACAACTTCCCCGAGTTCACCGGCTGGATCTGCCCGGCCCCGTGTGAGGCCGCGTGCGTGCTCGCCCTGAACACCGACCCGGTGACGATCAAGCAGGTGGAGATCTCGATCGTCGAGCGGGCCTTCGACGACGGGATGGTCGACCCGCAGCCGCCGGCCGAGCGCACCGGCACCAAGGTCGCGGTCGTCGGGTCGGGGCCGGCTGGTCTGGCCGCGGCCCAGCAGCTCACCCGCGCCGGCCACGACGTCACCGTCTTCGAGCGCGACGACCGCGTCGGCGGGTTGCTGCGCTACGGGATTCCCGACTTCAAGATGCCCAAGGGCATCATCGACCGCCGGGTCGAGCAGATGGTTGCCGAGGGCACCCGGTTCCAGGTCAACACCGAGATCGGGCCGGACAACGTCGCCGACCTGCGCCAGAACTTCGACGCGGTCGTTCTCGCGGTCGGTGCGCTCGCGCCGCGCGAGCTGACGACCCCGGGCCGGGAGCTGGCCGGCGTGCACCAGGCGATGGAGTACCTGCCCCAGGGCAATCGGGTGCAGGCGGGCGACATCGCGACGCCGACCATCGACGCCGAGGGCAAGCACGTGATCATCGTCGGCGGCGGGGACACCGCGGCCGACTGCCTCGGCACCGCGAACCGGCAGGGCGCGCTGTCGGTGACCGTGCTCGACCACAACCCCCGTCCCGTGCCGCGCGACGGCCTGGTGAACCCGGTCTGGCCCTCGGCTCCCAGCAGTCGGGGCGTGTCGCCGGCGCACGACGAGGGCGTTCACGAGGCGTGGTCGCGGGAGGTCGTCGCCTTCCTGGGCGACGATGCCGGCGCGGTGCGTGCGGTGGCCGTCGACGAGGTGGAGATCGTCCGGGTGGAGGGGCGGCGCGAGTTCCGGCCGGTGTTCGACTCGCAGACCGAGCTCCCCGCGGACCTCGTCCTGCTGGCTGCCGGCTTCGTCGGGACTGATGTGCCGGAGCTGCTCGCCGCCCTGGGTGTGGACGAGGCGCCCGGCCGCGGCACCGTTGGCATCGACGACCGGTGGAAGACGTCGGCGGACGGCGTGTACGCGTGCGGAGATGCCAGCCGAGGCGCGTCCCTGGTCGTGTGGGCCATCGCCGAGGGTCGGGCGTGTGCCGCCGCCGTCGATGACGCACTCACCGGACTGTCCGAGCTTCCCCAGCCGGTCCGGCCGCACGCCGTCGCCCTGTAGCTCACGCGGAGCGCGGCAGCTCACGCGGAGCGAGGCAGCCGCAGCTTGGGCAGCCGACGGGGATCGACCCCGCGGGACAGAGCAGCCAGCAGCAGGTCGGCCGCGCTGTAGTCCGGATCGCTGGCCACGGCCCGCTCGGCCGCGATTCCGGCGAGCGTCCCGTCCCCGGCCCGCCACGCCGCCCAGCCGAAGAGAAACAGCGGCGCCGCGTCGTAGGGTGCGGGCAACCGGCGGGCGAGGTCGCGCCACAGCGGTCGCCCGTCCAGGCGGCCGTCGTCGACGGCCATCCACACCGCATCACGGACCGCGATACCGCTCAGGGCGACGCCGAAGCGGGCGACCGTCGCGTCGTCGGGTCCGCTCCAGC
>JAVHVD010000402.1:0-22609 GCA_032160745.1 Pseudonocardiales bacterium | reverse complement strand
ACGCTCAACCTGATGGCGGCCGTGCGGACGACCCGCGCCGCGCTGCCGCCCATGCTCGCGGCCGGCCACGGCAACATCGTGACGACGAGTTCGGTCAACGCCGTGCTGCCCGACCCGACGGTCATGGAGTACAGCGCGGCGAAGGCCGCGCTGGCCAGCTTTTCGAAAGCGCTGTCGAAGGAGGTCGGTCCGAAGGGGATTCGGGTGAACACCGTCAGCCCGGGTCCAGTGGCGACAGATCTGTGGCTCGGCGCCGAAGGTGTGGCCGCGACGGTCGCGGCGGCGACCGGCGATGACGCGCAGGCGGTGGCCGGCGCGGTGGCCGCCCAGTCGGTGACCGGGCGGTTCACCCAGCCGCACGAGATAGCCGACCTCGTGCTGCTGCTAGCCAGCGATCGCGCCGGCAACGTCACCGGCGCAGACTTCGTCATCGACGGCGGCCTGATCACCACTACCTGAGCGAATCTGACGGCGGCTGATCTTGCACTGTGCGAGAGTGCGCCGTGCGCATCGGGACCTGGAACCTCGCCGGTCGGTGGACCAGCGCGCATGCCGATCGCATGATCGGGCAGGACTGCGACGTCTGGCTGCTGACGGAGGTCAACGAGCGCGCCGTGCTGCCCGGCTACCTACAGCACACGACGGCCGCGATCATGGCGTCGAAACGTCGGTGGGCCGCGGTGCTCAGCCGCGACGGCTTCGTCGCTCTGGCCGATCCGCACCCGGCCAGTGCCGCCGTCGCGATCGGCGAGACGACCTACTGCGCGTCGGTCCTTCCATGGCGCGGTTGCGGCAGCAATCCGCCGTGGGTCGGCGCGCGCCATGTGGACAAGACGACGGCGGCGGTCAACGACATCGACGCCGCTCTCCCCGCCGGGCGGCTCGTGTGGGGCGGTGACTGGAACCACGCGTTGTCCGGCAGGGAATGGGCCGGCAGTGCCGGTGGTCGGGCGGCGCTGACCGGCCTGCTCGAGCGCCGCGAGCTGCAGGTACCGACCGCCCTGCTCCCGCACCGCATCGACGGGTTGCTGTCGATCGATCACATCGCCCTCGACCGAACCACCACCGTCAGGACCGCTGATCGGTTCGAGGCCGTCGGCCTGTCCGACCACGACGGCTATACCGTCCTGATCGAATTCGGTTGAGTCCGATGGCGTGGTCGACGACGTTGGGCGCGTGACAGTCATCCTGAGCCCGCCGTACGACGATCTGACGTTCATGACCCCGCTGTCGGACGAGCGCGCGAGCAAGCTCGTCCGATTCCTCGCCGAAGGCTTGGACGGAACGGTGCTCGACATCGGTTGCGGGTGGGCGGAGCTGCTGCTCCGTGTGGTCGCGGCCGCCCCTGCCGCCCGCGGAGTGGGGGTCGACGCCGACGAGGCTTGTATCGAGCACGGCCGGACGCTCGCTGAGCAGCGAGGTTTGGGTGATCGCGTCACGCTGACCGTCGGGGACGCGAAGGATCGGGCGCCCGGCCGCGCTGATGCGGTGATCTGCATCGGTGCCAGCCAGGTATGGGGGCCACCCGTCGAGGCCAACCAGCCGATTGACTACGCGAGCGCGTTGGCGGCAATCCGAGCCAAAGTCTCGCGGGGCGCCCGAGTGGTGTACGGGGAGGGCGTCTGGTCCCGCCCGCCGATCCCGGCGGCGGTGGCGCCGTTGAGCGGCCGCCTTGACGAGCTGGTGCCGCTGGCCGAGTTGATCCAGCTCACCGTCGCGCACGGCTTCATGCCTGTCGCGGTGCACGAAGCGAGCATCGACGAGTGGGACGAGTTCGAGTCCGGTTACAGCGCGCGCTACGCCTCATGGCTCGCGGAACACGATCCCGATCATCCCGAGGCGGACGAGGTCCGTACGAGGGCCGCGCGTCAGCGAGCCGGCTACTTCGGTGGATACCGAGGCGTCCTGGGCATGGCCTACTTCGGGCTCGTTGCCGTATAGGGGTGGACGGGCGCCAGCCGGAAGGGTGCCCCTATCCAACCCGCTGATCACCGGGTAATCTCAAACTGGTCCGGTTATTAGACCAGTTACGCGGACGACTGTTCGCGTACAAAGTTCTCGGGAAGGCGTGGTGGACCGGCAATGACGTTGGCCGATCGATCGATCGCGGTGCTCGCATATCCCGGATACCAGGAGCTGGAGTTCTGGTATCCGGTCCTGCGAGCACGGGAAGAGGGGGCGACCGTCACGGTCGTGGCCTCCTCGCCCGGAGGATGCGAGAGCTATCTCGGCTACCCCGTGCTCGGCGACGCCGAAGCCTCGGCGGTCGACGTCGAGCGCCTTGCCGCCCTGGTCGTCCCCGGGACGGTCAAGGGACAGCCGGCAGCGAGCGACGAGCAGCTTCAGCTGATCAAGGCCGCCCACACCGCAGGCCGGCCCATCTACACCGTCGGCAACGGCGCCGAGCTCGTACGGGAGCTGGGGGGCGACGACGAGGGCCGCCATGCAGCCGACGCCGACGGCCTGCCCGAGCTCGTCCGCCGACTGCGCGCCGAACTGACGAACTGACGAACTGATTAGGCCAAGCACCAAGTAAGGGAGCTCAGTCATGCGGATGTTCCGCACCGTTCTCGGGGATGTGCCCGCGGAATCCTCCGGCCGGATCCTCACCCACGAGCACCTGCTCTACGGGTACCCGGGCGCCGAGCTCGACCACCGCACCGTCTTCGACCACGATGCCGCGGTTCACCGCGTGGCCGACCAGATCACCCGGGGAATGGTCCCGAACGACTACCGAACGCTGATCGACATGACGCCGCCGGAGGTCGGGCGGCATCCGCAGTTCATGGCCGACGTGGCGAAGCAGACGGGCATCAACGTCGTCGCGATCACCGGTTTCTTCCCGGAGCGGATGGGTGTCCCCTACTACTGGCGACGTCAGACGGTGGACGAGCTCGCCGAGTTCTTCGTCCGCGACCTGACGGAAGGCATGGTTTTCGCCTGGCAGCAGACGCCGTACCGCGCCGGGGCCATCAAGATCGCGACCGGGCAGGAGAGCGTGACGCCGAAGCCGAGCCCGATCGGCGCCAACGGGCGGCACGTGCACGAGGTCGAGGACCGCGTCATCCGCGCCGCGGCCCGGGCCGCCACGGAGGTCGGCTGCGGCATCAACACGCACATCGACCCGATGGACTTCGAGGTGACCAACCCCGGCCGTGAGCAGCTGGAGATCCTCGACGAAGAGGGCATGGACCTCTCGCGGGTGATCATCGGTCACGCGTTCGTCCCCCCGCAGGTCGAGATGATGCGCGAGATCCTGCGAATGGGGGCCAACGTCCAGCTCGATCACATCGGCATCCCCTGGCGGGTCGGCAGCGCCGAGGAACTCGACGAGGCGATGGCGAATGCGCTGATCGAGCTGATCGAGGACGGCTTCCTGGACCGCATCGTCCTCTCCTTCGACCGCTGGTTCTTCAATCCCCGGGCTGCCGTCACCGATGACGACCCGCAGTTGGAGAACGAGAAGGTCGATCTGAACTACATGTTCACCAGCTGGGTCCCCCGGTTGAAGAGCAAGGGCGTCACCGACGAGCAGCTCGACCAGATCATGATCCACAACCCGCGCCGAATCCTGTCCATCCCCGCCTGACGGAGAAGCCACGCCATGAAACTTGAGAACGCGCGAGTCGCAATCCTCGTCGAGAACCTCTATCAGGAACTCGAACTCTGGTACCCGGTGCTCCGGCTGCGGGAGGCCGGCGTCCCACTGACGATCGTCGGCGCCACGGCCGGCGAGGTGTACGCCAGCAAGCTCGGCTACCCGGCGGTGGCCGAGGCCGGTATCGAAGAGATAGACGCCGACGACTTCGACGCGGTGATCGTCCCGGGTGGGTTCTCGCCCGAATACCTCCGTCGCAATCCGGCCTTCGTCGACCTGGTCCGCAAGCTCAACGAGCGTGGCGGCACAGTCGCTGCGATCTGCCACGCCGGATGGCTGTTGGCGACCGCCGACATCGTAAGAGGACGGTCCGTCACCTCCGTTGCAGTCATCAAGGACGACGTCATCCACGCCGGTGGCGACTGGAAGAACGAGCCGGTGGTGGTCGACGGCAACCTGATCACGTCGCAGCTGCCCAACGACCTGCCGCAGTTCCTCGAGCAGATTCTCAAGTCGCTCGCGCAGCTGCCGGAGCGCGACAAGCCGGCGCGCAGCCATCCCACGAGCTCGGCCGTCTATGCGGAAGCTGCCCTGCTGAAGAACCGCGCCGCCGGGCCGGCGTCGGCGAACTACCGCGCCTACGCGGTACTGCCCGGCGCGTGACCAGCGTCCTGGTCGCCGGTGGGGCAACCGGCATCGGGCGAGCCTGTGTCCGAGCGCTGCGGACCGACGGCGTCGACGTGTACGTCGCCGACATCAACTCCGACGAGACGGCAGCCGCGGCCGCCGAACCGCTGGCGGGTCGGCTGGTCGCCGGCCGGCACGACCTGGCCGACGCCGACGCTCCGCACCAGGCGGTCGCCGCGGCGCTCGACGCGTTCGGCCGGCTGGACGGGATCGTCGTCACCGCCGGCCTGCACGTCGTCGCCCCGGTCGAGGAGTACCCGCTCGAGGCGTGGGATCAGACGATGGCGATCAACGTGCGCGCGCCGTTCCTGTTGATCCAGGCAGCTGCGCCGGCGCTCGCCGACACCGGCGGCAGCGTCGTGCTGACCGGCTCGACCGCGGCGTTCCGCGGAAGCCGCGGCACGTTCGCCTACGCCGCATCCAAAGGCGCGCTGATCAGTCTCACCCGCTCGTTGGCCGTGGAGCTGGCGCCGCGCAACATTCGGGTGAACTGCGTC
This sequence comes from Pseudonocardiales bacterium, assembly GCA_032160745.1. GTDB lineage: Bacteria > Actinomycetota > Actinomycetes > Mycobacteriales > Jatrophihabitantaceae > Jatrophihabitans. The sequence continues at coordinate 17,827 of JAVHVD010000402.1, read as the reverse complement.
TGCCCGGGCTGGATCGACACCCCCTTCAACGACCCCTACTGGTCACAGCAGCCCGATCCGGACGCCGCGCTGGCCGACCTGGTGTCGCGCATCCCGGCCGGGCGGCAGGGCCAACCGACCGACGTCGCCAAGCTGATCGGCTACCTACTCAGCGCGGACGCCGCGTATGTCACGGGGCAGTCCATCGTGGTCGACGGTGGCCTCCTTTCCGCCTGATCAGGCCACGCGACCGCTGCGGCGCGCGTTCCAGGCCGCCGGGATGCTCACCTTCTTCGCGCTCGGCATGCCCGACGGGCTGCTCGGGGCCGCCTGGCCCGAGATGCGCCGGGCCCATCACCAACCCGCGAGCGCACTGTCGGTGCTGTTGGTGTGCGGCACGGCCGCGTTCTTCGCCTCCGCGTCGCTGAGCGCGCCGGCGGCCCGCCGCTTCGGCAGCCGTCGCTTGCTCATCGGCGGATCGGTCTGCGCGGGGCTCGGCGCCGTTGCCGTCGCTGCGAGCCCGAACTTCCTCGTCGCCGCTGTCGGGGTGGGTATGCTCAGCGGCGGCTCCGGGCTCGTCGACGCGACCGTGAGCAGCCTCGTCTCGCTCGCTGGCGCGGCCCGGCTGATCGGCATCCTGCACAGCATCTACGCCGTCGGGGCCGCGGGCGCGCCGCTGGTGATCGCCGCCTGGGTGTCGTCGTCGTCCTGGCGCGGGGTCTACCTCGGCATTGCCGCAACGTACGGGCTGCTCCTGGTCGTCTGGTTCCGGATCGCGGCCGACGAACCGTTGACCGGACGGCAGCGGCCGGCCCGTACCCGCCGCGCGCGGTTGCCGTTCGGCAGCGTCGCCCTCGCGCTGGCCACGTTCATCGCGGTGAGTGGCCTGGAGATCGCCGCAGGCGCGTGGGCGGCCGTCTACGTCTCGGACGGGCTGCACCAGGGAGCAGGCACGGCCAGCCTGGCCGCGGTCGCGTTCTGGGCGGCGCTGTGCCTCGCCCGCATCGTGGCCGGCGGCGGTGGCATCCGCCGGGCTCCGACGTGGATGATCGGCGGATCCCTCGCCTCGGTGGTCGGCGGGTTGGCGCTGTGGTCATCGTCGGCGGTGCCGGTCGCCATCGCGGGATTCGCACTGCTCGGTGCCGGCGTCGGCCCGATGCTGCCGCTGCTCACCGTGTTGACGCCACATCGGGTGGGCCAGGAAGCCGCGGCGCAGGTGATCGGGTGGCAGTTGGCCGCCGCGAGCGTCGGAGCGGCCCTCGTCGCCGGCGGCATCGGTGTGTGGGTGCACCACAGCGGTGTCCACGCGGTTCCCCCGGCGCTCGCGCTGACGGCCGTCGTCACCGCGGCACTCGTCGTGCTGCTCGACCGGCAACCGGCCCGCGTCCCCGCCGGCGGCGACAACTACTGAAGGTCGGTTTCGAGCTCGCCGGCCGCGAAGTTCGCCGCCCCCAGCAGCGCTGCATCCTCGTCGTCGGCCACGTGGACGAGGGGGGTCGTGCACCACGCCGGCCGGATGTCGTCCCACCGCTGACGGACCAGGCCGCCGAAGGCTGCGTCCTCGGCGAGCAGGGAGCCGGCCACCACGATGCGAGCGGGGTCGAGCGCGGCGACGATGGTCCGCAGGCCGGCGGCGAACGCCGCCGCCCCCCGTTCGAGCACCTCCCTCGCCTGGGCGTCGCCGGCCTGGGCGGCGTCCTGCAGGTCACCGGCGTGCAGCGCCCGTCCACTCAGCCGGACGTTCGCCAGGAACTCGCTTCGGCCCCACGCCACCAGGTCGTCCGCGGCGCCGGCGAGCACCCTCCCGGACACCAGCGCCTCGAGGCAGCCCGCACCGCCGCAGGGACATCGCGGCCCGTCGACCTGGACGACGGTGTGCCCGAAGTCGCCGGCCGCGCCGTTGCCCGTCAACAGCCGCCCGTGCTCGATGACCGCGCCACCGATGCCGGTGCCCATGGTGATCACGGCCGTCAGGTCGTCGGGCCAGCGAATCGCGAGACTCGACGCCGCGGCCTGCACGTCGTTGACCAGGAACACCGGGCAGGCCAGCTCACCCTGCAGCGCGCCGACGACGTCGGTCGCCGTCGTGATGCCGAGGTTGATCGCGGTCATCACCTGCCCGTGCTGCACGACTCCGGCGACGCCCACACCAACGGCGGCCGGTGGCTGCCCGACCGCTGCGGCGCCGCGCTGCACGAGCGTCGCGACGGCCGCGTACTGGTCGGGCAGCGAGTCCGGCCGACGGATCCGTTCCCGGTGGACGATGCGACCGTTCGCCACCAGGGCGACCCGGATCCAGGTGCCGCCCCAGTCGACGGCACCGATCACCCGCTCGGCCGACCCCACGGTCACCGGGCCATCAGCCGACGCAGCCGGGCAGATAGTCGGTGACGACGCTGAACACGCACGACGCCGGATCGGCACTCATGTTGTAGAACGAGTGCTTGACGCCCGAGGGGATCCGCAGGCCGTCCCACGGATCAAGCTCGACCCACTTCTTGGTGCCGGGGAATTCCACGTGCAGGTTCCCCGATTCGACGAAGATCACCTTGTCGCCGTTGTGGACGTAGTCGCAGCTGCGCTGACCGCCCAGGAACGACATCTTGCCGGCGGTCAGGTGTTCGGTACTCGCCAAAATGCCGACGAGGATCTCGCGACCGCGGACCGTGCCCTCCATCCGCCACAGGATGTCGTGCTCGTGGATCATCCACGTCGTCTTCTCCCGCGGGAGATCGCGGGCCATCGGCCAGTTCCCGAGCAGCTCGTCCTGGCCCTGCTTCGGCGGTCCCGCCAGCGGCGGTTGCGCCCGCGCATACGCGCCGCCCGTACCGGCCTTCGGCGCCGGCTGGAAGAACTCCAGCATGCGCAGCTGCGAGTTGCTGTGGTTCCACTGGTAGTGCCACGTGTCCTTGCGGAAGAAGATGGCCTCCCCGGGCTTCACGACGAAGACCTCGCCGGTCACCGGGTTCGACTGGACCATCGTCCCCTCGAGAACGTAGAACAGCTCGTCGGCGCCGAAGATGGTCGGGTTGGCCGGCGAGGACACCGCCGAACCGTTCGGCGGCATCCCTACGATGTTGAGGTTCATCGCCGCATCGTCGGCGTAGAACCAGTCCGCCAGCCGCCCGGTCGTCTCGTCTCCCCACGTACGGCGCTCGAGGTCTCGGTACCGCAGAACGACGGGCTCGGCGTTCTCCATGATCATTCTTGCCCTTCTGGTTGTCCGCATCCGGAATCATCTGAGTGCCTCGAGGCACGTCGCGTCGGCTACTCCCTGATGGCACCTGCCATGACGCCGCGGACGAACGACCGCTGCAGGACCGCGTAGACGAGGATCACCGGCAACGCCGTCATCAGCGCCGCGGCCGAGAGGTACGCGTAGTTGGTGGCGTGTTGACCTTGGAACACCGCCAGGGTCATCGGCGCGGTGATGTGCTGCCCGCCGGACAGCAGCACCAGCGGAACGAGCAGGTCGTTCCAGGTCCAGACGAATGTGAGGACGGCCAGCGCGAGCACCTGCGGCACCGCCATGGGCATGAGGACCCGCACCAGGATCACGAACGTGTTGGCGCCGTCCATCCGCGCCGCGTCGACGATCCCCTTGGGCGCGGTCAGGAAGAACGACCGCATCCAGAACGAGCCGAAGGCCAGGGTGAGCGCGGTCTCGACCAGGATGACGCCCGACAGGCTGTCCTCCAGGCCGAAGCTCCGGAAGTCGTAGAACAGCGGGATGATCAGCGACTCGTTCGGCAGCATCAGTCCGGCCAGGACGATGACGAACAGCAGGCCGCGCAGCGGGAAGCGGAAGCTCGCGAACGCATAGCCGGCCGGGATCGACAGGACGACGGCGAGCAGCGTGGCCACCGAGCTGATCAGCAGGCTGGTTCCCAACGCCTTGGGGATGTCGGCCTGGTCCCACACGACCTGGAAGTTCGAGAAGTGCGGCGAGCCGAGGGTCACCGACCCGCCGACGTCCTGTGGCGAGCCGACGGACATCAGCAGCACGCCCACGAGCGGTGCCAGGGCGACCAGACCGGCGATCACGAGGACGACGTGGCCGATGGACGACTGCGTTCGCGACGTTCTCATGAGCGCTTCCAGGGACGCAGGATCAGCAGGCTCAGGACCAGGATCAGCGCGGTGAGCAGGACGCCGAGCGCCGAAGCCTTGCCGAGATCGCCGACGAAGAACGCCTGCCGGTAGACCATCCACGACGGGACCTCAGTGGACGTTCCCGGGCCGCCCTGGGTCGTGACATAGATGAGGTCGAAGTTCCGCAGTGCGGCCGTGACCGAGAGGACGAGCACGACCACCACTTCGTTGCGCACACCGGGCAGCGTCACGGCGAAGAACTCGCGGACCGGCCCGGCCCCGTCCAGCCGGGCCGCCTCGTACAGATCGATCGGGATCCGTTGGACGGCCGCCAGCAGCAGCATCATGACCAGCCCGTAGAGCATCCACGTGCCGATGAGGCCCACGGACGGCAGCGCCCAGTTGAAGTCGCCGAGCCACGGCCGCGCCCAGCTGCCCAGACCCACCGCCCGGAAGATGTCGTTGACCGGACCGTCGGGCGACAGCAACCAGCGCCAGGCGACGCCGGTGACCACCGGAGCGATGACGTAGGGCAGGAACAGGATCGTGCGCAACACGAACAGCCCGCGAACCCGCATGCTGCCCATGAAGCCGACCAGCACGAGGGCGACCGCGGTCGTCAGCAAGGCGTAGAACCCGATCAGGACGAAGGCGTGGGTGAAGGCGCCGCGGATCTCTGCGCTCTTGAGCGCTTCCTTGTAGTTCGCCAGCCCGACGTACTTCTTCGCCGTGATGCCGTCCCACGAGAAGAACGAGATGTACACGCTGTGCAGGAACGGGGCGAACAGGAACAGTGCGTAGACCACCAGCGCCGGCAGCAGGTACGCGTAGCCAATGAATCGCGGCACCGTCCGCGGCCGGCGGCGTCCTCGTCTCAGACCCTCGCGAGGGAGGGCCTGAGACCGGACCGGGGGAACCGCCAGCACCGCCGTCGTCTCTTTGCGAGAGGGCACGTTGCTGACCGCGCCTACTTCAGCGACTTGACGTACGGGCCGTAAGCGTCCTGCAGCTTGGACAGGAAGCTGTCGACCGACATCGATCCGGAGGCCAGTGACTCGAAGCTGCTCTTGATGGCGTCGTACAGGTCAGGAGCGCCCCAGTCGATGAACGGCACCGGAGAGCCCGACTTGATGACCGACAGGCCGTTCTTGATGGCGTCCTGCGAAGGGCTGGGCAGCTTCGCGTTGTTCAGCGCGGCGTTCAGATCACCCGGTGCGAAGGAGGGCATGTTTCCGCTCGCGAGCAGCGCGTCGGCCGACTTCTCGCTCGAGATGAAGTTGATGTACTCGGCGGCCATGTCGTGGTGCTTCGAGTGCGCGGGGATCGTCCACGGCATGTCACCGGCGGCGACGGCATTGGGCCCGTCCCCGGAGATTGACGGGAAGACGACCATCTTGAACTTCTTCGTCTGCTCCGGCGTGCCCGGGATCGGCATCAACCAGGAGCCGGCGAGGTCGAACAGGCCCTTGCCGCTCGCGAACTTCGAGTACGCCTCGTCGGTCTTGTAGGCGGTGTAGTCGGGGGTGAAGTAACCCTTGCTCGCCCACGACTTCAAGGTCTGGGCCGCCCAGACAGCCGTCGGCGACTTGAACGTGGGGTCGTTGCGGTGGAACACGATGTCGTTGACCGCCGCAGGGCCGCCCTTGGCCAGGATCAGCTCACTGAGCAGCCAGGCCGGCATCTCGCCGTTGGACGACCCGAACTGGAAGGGGACGAGACCCTTCTGCTTCGCGGCCTCGAGGTCCTTTTCGAGATCGGCGAAGGTCGCGGGCGGTCCGCTGATGCCGAGTTGGGACGCGATGTCCATGTTCATCAGCAGGCCGATCCAGGCGTTGGTCACCGAGATGCCCCACAGCGGCCCCTCGCCCATCTTCACGCCGTCCTTGCTGAAGTGGCCGTTGAGCTCGAGCAGCTTCGACGACTGCCGGCTGACCCAGTCGTACTTCGTGGCGTAGCTGTCCAGATTGGTGAGCAGCCCGGCCTTCACGAACGTCCCCATCGCCTGGTAGCCCTGGTTGGTCTGGGTGACATCCGGCGGGTTCGCGCCGGAGAGCTGCAGCTTCGCCGTCGAGACCACCTCGTCGAAACTCTTCGTCACGAACTTGATCTTGACGCCGGCGTGAGCGGCCTCGAACTCCTTGTTCAGCTTCGCGTAGGCAGCGAGCAGCCCCGTCGCGCCACCTGCGCCGTTCTGCACGACCAGGGTCATCGACCCTGACTTCCCGGAGCTGCCCGAGGAGCAGCCGGTCAGCACCAGACCGGCGGCAGCAGCGAGACCGAGAAACGCACGTACGCGGGTGCGGCGGTTCTGCATGAGTGCTCCTTCGGGTGCGGGATACGGCCCGCGAACCGGCGCTGGCCATCGGCCGCTCGATTGTCAACTGGTCTATATGTTGGACCAGTTTGGAGGCAGGGAGGTGAGCATGTCAAGGCTGACGGCGCGCCGAACCGCGCGGTACCCTCCTGCCGTGCGGAGGGTGGGCCACCAGTGGTGAAGGCGTTGGATCTTCAGGTTCCCGTTGCGCGGGTGCAGGGTCGCAACCATGCCGTCGAGGCGTATCGCATCCTGCAAGATGCCCTCACCGTGGGGCAGTTCGCAGCGGGCACCCGCCTGCCGGGCGAACGCACGTTGGCCGCGCAGCTCGGGGTGAGCCGGGCGACGCTGCGGCAGGTGTTGAACGCGCTGGCCGACGCCGGACGTATCGAGCCGTCTCCGCAACGGGGCTGGTTCGTCGCCGAGCGCAAGCTGGTCCACGAGCCCAACCGGCTGCGCGGATTCACCGAGGTCGCTCGCGAGAGCGGGCTCGTGGCCAACTCCCGCATCGTCGGGCTCCGGCTCCGCTCCCCGACATTGGCGGAGGCCGAGTCGTTGGAAATCGACACCACTCAGGAGGTCATCGACCTGCGACGCGTGCGCGCGCTGAACGGCTCCCCCATCAGCGTCGAGTACGCCTGCGTGTCGGCCGCCCGCGTGCCCGGACTGGAGATCGACGATCTGACCGACCAGTCGCTGTACGAGATCCTGCGCGAGCGCTACGACATCGTCGCGACCCGCTGCGACTACGAGCTGCAGGCCGAGGCAGCCAAGGCACGCGACGGCAAGCTGCTCGGCATCGCCGTCGGCTCGCCCGTGCTGGTCGGTTACCAGCGCACGTACGACCAGCACGAGCGATGCTTCGATACCGGCAAGCAGGTCTACCGCGGCGACGCCTACCGGTTCAAGGCCTCGCTCTTGCGGTTCTAGTCACCCCTTCACCGCGCCGGCGACCATCCCCTGCATCAGGCGCTTCTGCACGATCAGGAAGAACGCCACGACCGGGACGGTGAACATGACACTCGCCGCCATCACCCCGCCCCAGTCGGTGTAGTAGCTGGAGAAGAACTGCTGCAGCGCGACCGGCAGGGTCTCCTTCGCGGGTCGCTGCATGTACGTCGCCGAGAACATGAGCTCGTTCCACGACGTGATGAACGCATACACCGAGCTGGCGGCGAGTCCGGGCCAGGCGAGCGGCAGGACGATCGACCGCACCGCCCGCACCCGCGTGGCGCCGTCCACCAGGGCGGCCTCCTCCAGCTCCACCGGGATGTCGGCCAGGAACGTCCGCAGCATGTAGGTACACAGCCCGACCGTGAGGGCCAGGTGGCTGAGGATCAGTCCCTGGTAGGTGTTCAGCAGGTCGGCGTTCTTGTACACCTTGAACAGCGGGACGACGAGGATCGTCTGCGGCAGCAACTGGGAGGCCAGGATCACCACCATCAGCACGTGCCGCATCCGAAGCCGGTAGCGGGCGAGCGCGTAGCCGGCGAGCAGCGCGATGATTCCGGTGAGCACGGTGGTGCCGACGGCGACGATCAGCGAGTTGCGGAACTGCGTCGGGATGTTGCCGTCGAACAGATGCGTGTAGCGCGAGAACGTCGGGTGCGAGATCCAGAACCTCGGCGTCTTCGTGAACAGCTCGTTGTCCGGCTTGATCGAGGTGAGCAGCATCCAGAAGAACGGGAACAGGCTGGCCACGACGATCACGCCGATGGACACGGCAATCAGCACCCGGCGGATCGCGGCGATCATCGCGCGTCCTCCCGGTTGAGCCGGACGTAGATGACTGTCACGGCCGAGAGCAGCAGGAAGAGCACCACGGCCATGGCGGTGGCCGAACCCTGATCCAGTTCGGCGAAGGCCTTGAGCCAGGTCAGCAACGACAGCACCTCGGTCGAGTGGTCGGGGCCGCCCGGCGGCGTGGTCATGACGAGGAAGTGATCGAACGACTGATACGCCCAGATCGTCGAGATGATCGTCATGACGACGACGAGTGGACGGATGAGCGGCAGGCGGATGTGGATGAGCACCTGCCAGGCGTTGGCGCCGTCGACCCGGGCCGCCTCGACCACCTCACCATGCGTGGCCCGCAGTCCGGCGAGCAGCGAGACGGCGACGAACGGCACCGAATGCCACACCACCGCGATGGTGATCGCGACCATCGCCGGCGTCCCGTCGCTGAACCACGAGTAGCCGCGGAACGACGAGAACCCCAGCTTGACCAGCACCCAGTTCACGACGCCGTACTGGTCGTTGAACATCCACTTCCAGATGATGCCCGAGGCCACGCGGGGCATCGCCCACGGCAACAGGACGACGACCGCCAGCACCTTCGCCGCGCGCGGCGCCGCGTCGAGCACCAGTGCGATGGCGAGACTCATCAGCATCGTCGCCGACACGACCACCACCGCGAAGACCGTCGTTCGCACGAGGGCCGCGGTGTAGTGCGGGTCGTCGAAGATGTTGCGGTAGTTCTTCAGACCGACGAACGGACCGGTCCGCAGGAACTGACCCTCATGCAGTGACAACCAGATCGTACGGACGACGGGATACCCGACGACGCCCGCCATGACGACGATGAGCGGGAGCAGGAACGCCCACGGCAGCAGTCGCCGCTCGAACACCATCCGAGCGCTCATGCGGCGCCGCCGCACACGAGAAGGCTCCGGAGGGGGAGCCGGAGCCTTCCCGCGGCGCCGCGCAACCGAGATCGTCACATCGTCAACCGATTGCCCCGTTGATCTCGCTCGCGAGTCCCTTCATCGCCTCGGCCGCCGACTTCTTGCCGCTCATGATCGACTGCATGGCGTTGACGATGGCGTTGGTGCCCTCGACCTTGCCCCAGGTGGCCACCGGGGGGATGGACCGGGTGTGATCGGCCTGCTCGGCGAACGCCTTCAGCAGCGGCGTCGAGAACGAGCCGGTCGCCTTCTCCTGGGCCAAGGCGTCGTTGGTGGCCGGCAGCAGGCCGAGGTTCGAGGTGACCTGAACGAGGTTGGCCTTGTCCAGCATGAACTTGATGAAGTCCTTCGCCACGGTCTTGTTGCCACAGTCGTGGAACGTGGCGAGATTACTGCCGCCGGCGAACGTGTCGTTGTTGCCACCCGGCCCGCTCGGCAGCACGGCCGTGGCGAGCTTGTCCTTCATTGCCGGGACCTGCGTCAGGATCGTCTTGAGATCCCAGCTGCCGCCGACCATCATCGCGGTCTGACCCAGCGCGATCGACTTGTCCACGTCAGCTCCGCTCCAGGCCGACGCACCGGACGGTGAGAGGTGATCCTTGGTCAACAGATCCGAGTAGAACTGGAAGGCCGCGGTCGCCTTCTGCGAATCGGCCTCCGACGTCCACTTGCCGCCTTGCTGGACCGCGATGTCGCCGCCCCAGTTCCAGATCATCGGCAGGAAGTACCAGTGCGCGCCGCCGATGATCCCGAATCCGTTGACGCCCTTGTTCTTCTGCTGGATCGCGAGCGCGTCGGTCCGCAGCTCGTCCCACGTCGCAGGAGCTGCGGTCTTGCCGATGCCCTGGAGGAGGTCCTTGCGGTAGATGAGGGCGCGCACGCCGGTGTCGAAGGGGACGGCGTACGACTTGCCGTTGTACACCGTGGACTCGACCATGCCCGGCACGTAGGTTCCGTCGAGCGTCTTGGGGTCGTCGGCGTACGGGTCCAGGGCGCCGAGCGCGGCGAACTCCGGCGTCCAGGTGTTGCCGATGAGGGCCACGCACGGGACGCTGCCGCCGGCGATCGAGGTCAAGTACGTCTGATGGGCGTCCTGGCCGAGGAAGCGCAGGTTCACCTTGGTCCCGGGATGTGACGACTCGTAGCTCGTGGCCAGCTTCTGCATGATCGGCTGCTGGGCATCACCGATCGGGTCGCCCATCCAGAAGTCGATCGAGCCCTTCACCGCGTCGGACTTGCCCTTGTCACCCGAACCGCCCGAGCTGCTGCAGCCCGAGACAACGAGGGCGGCCATTAGGCCGGTCACCATGGCAGCTCGTGTGCGCCGGCCATTTCGCCGCATTGTCTTCTCCTCCGGTTCGGGGGCGGATGCGCGGTTCGCACCGGTCCACCATCGGGCGACACCTGCCAGGCTGTCTGGCAGCCTTACAGGTTGCTGACAGGGTGCACCCTTACTCCGCGCCGCGCAAGACCTGCCGGGTGTCCCCCGGCGTGCCGAGCGTCGGCAGCAGGGCTATCGCGTTGTCCGATCGGATCCGCGCCAGCAGGTCGGCGTCGACGACGTCGCCCAACCTCTGCAGGCGTTCGCCCACCGACGTGGCGTCGGAGAACGGGAAGTCGCTGCCCAACACCACCTGGGTGCCGTCGACGAACGACAGCAGCGCGCCCAGGTCTGCGGCCGTGTTCGACAGCGCAGTGTCGTAGTAGAAGCGATTCAGGGTGCCGAGGACCCCTGGTGCCGGCACGCCGGACATCTCCGGCATCGATTCGGCGAGCACCATGCGCGGCGCGACCACCGGCAGGGCGCCACCGCAGTGCGAGAACACCCAGCGGATGCCCGGGAAGCGGTCCGGTACGCCGGCCAGCATCAGGTTGGTGATCATCCGCGTCGTGTCGAAGAGGTACTCGAGCACCGACGGGCGCAGTGGTATCTCGCCCTCGGGCCACACGGCCGGCAACCGCGGATGAACGTGGACCACGGCCTGCCGGGTATCCAGTTCGGCGAGGAGCGGGTCGAAGATCGGATTGCCCACGTACTGCCCGCCGTAGTTGCTCAGCAGCGTGACGCCGACGAACTCGGGGCGACCCCAGACGCGGTCGAGCTCGGTGAGTGCCGCGTCGACCGACGGCAGCGGTACGCAGATCAGCGCCGCGAATCGGGACGCGTCGGCGCGGACGACCTCGATCAGCTCGTCGTTGGAATCTCGACACAGGTCGGTTGTGAACTGCTGGTCGCCGAAGTAGAAGCCGGGCGAGCCGATGGACAGCACGGCGATGTCGATGCCCAGGTCGTCCATCAGGTCGAGCGAGTCCGCCGGCTGCCAGGACGGGAAGTCGGCGCCGGGTTGCGCCTGCTGGCCGATCGCGGTGAGCCGCTCGACGTACGAGGCGAGCGGGGCATGGTGGTGAAGGTCGACGGTCGGCATGGGCACCTCAGGCCAGTTCTCGGATCGCGCGGATGGTGCGGAGGGTGTCTTCGGGGCCGCCGGCCTCGTGGCCGTTGAAGCGCCAGATCGTCATGTCCTTCGGGCCGCCGTACGCGTTGTAGGCGGCGTACACGGTCGAGGGTGGGCTGACGAGATCGCGCAGCGCGACGCTGAACTTGGCCGGGCAGCCGGCCCGGCGGGCGAAGGAGACTCCGTCGAAGTAGGCCAACGTCGCGAAGGCCTGGTCGACCTCGGTCCGGTGCGTCGCCATCCAGCGCACCAGCTCGCCGTAGGGATTCTGGTCGGTCATCTGCACGGCGCGCTGAAACGCGCAGAGGAACGCGACGTGCGGAACGGCGAGGGCAATGTCATCCCGCAGCGCGGCGGCGACGAGTGACAGCGCGCCGCCCTGACTTCGGCCGGTCACCGTGATTCGCGATGCGTCCACGGCGTCGTGCGACCGGATCACGTCCACGAATCGATAGGCGTCGGTGTAGAGGCGCCGGTAGTAGTAGTCATCACGGTTGAGGATGCCGCGGGTGAGGAAGCCGGGGACGGAGGGCGCCGAGCCGAACGGGTCGGACGTATCCCCGGTGCGCGACGTGCTGCCTTGCCCGCGAGTGTCGAGAATGGCGTGCGCGAAGCCGGCGCTGCTGTAGCCGAGCGACTCCACGGGCAGTCCCCGGCCGCTGCCGTAGCCGAGGTACTCGACGATGACCGGCAACGGCCCGTCCCGGTGCGCGGGCAGGAGCAGCCACGCCTTCACCTCGGTGCCGCCGTAGCCGCGGAAGGTGACGTCGATCGTCTCGATCGTTCGCAGCGCGGCGTCCACCGGTTCGAACCGCGGTTCGAGGGCGACGTCAGCATGCTCGCCCAGGGTGGTGGCCCAGAAGGCGTCGAAGTCGTCCGGCTCGGGGGCCGGGTATTCGTAGGTCTGCAGCTGATCGAGGGGTAGATCGACCTGCATGCGTGCGCCTCCTGTCCTCCGCCGAGAACCTAGCACCTGCCAGACAACCTGATAACCTGACCAGTAGCGGCACGGCTGGCCGCAAGGATCAGGAGTGTTCGCCGGATGACAACGACCGATCGCAGATCCTTCCCGATCGTCCGGGCGAGCGGAGATCCGGACCAGCGAGGTCGGGCTTACGGCCAACAGGCGAGAGCCCTCATCCATCAGTCGATCTCCGGCTACGAGGACGTCTTCCGGCACTACGCCGGCTGGGATTGGGCCACCGTCCGGCAGCGGGCGTCGCGGTTCGCCGCGCCGATCGCCGAGTTCTCACCCGCCTCGTTCCGCGAGATCGCCGCGATCGCAGAGGGGGCGAACGTCGAGGTCGCCGACATCCTCGCCCTGAACACGCGCAGCGAGATCATGTTCGCGGCGTCGCCGCGCAGCCGAGAGGTGCTGGCCACGGAGTGCACGTCCTTCGCGCTGCTCCCCGAGCGGACCGCGGGCGACCGGCTGCTCGCCGGACAGAACTGGGACTGGATCGAAGGTGCCCGCGCGACCGCACTCGTGCTCGAGGTACGCCGCGACGACGGGCCGAACTTCGTGAGCGTGGTCGAAGCCGGGATGCTCGCCAAGGTCGGCGTCAACTCCAGTGGCGTCGGGCTGTGCACCAACACCCTGATCTCCGACGGCGCCGAGGGGCAGCTCGCCGTTCCGTACCACGTCCTGCTGCGGTCGGTGCTGGACAGCGAACGGGGACGGGAGGCGGTCGACCGGATTCGGTCGACGCCACGCGCGAACTCCGCCAACTACCTGGTCACCGACGACGGTGGCTTCTGCGTGGATCTCGAGACGTCGACCGGCGAGGGCTCCAACGAGTTGCTGCCGCAGGATGGCGCGATCACCCACGCCAACCACTTCGTCTCTCCAGGGCTCACCGGCGAAGATCGTTACCTGCAGCGCAAGCGGCACACGACCGACCGGCTGCGCAACGTCTCGGCGAGCGTGCGGGCCACTCGCCGGCACCACGAGGCCGACCTCCGTCGGCTCCTCGCCGACCACCGAGACGCACCGAACAGCGTGTGCCAGCACCCGAATCCGGACGTGCCGGCTCCGGAGCGGACGTGCACCGTGGCCGGGGTGATCATCGACGTCGAGGCGCGCAGCATGGCCTACAGCGCCGGTAGTCCGTGCGAGGCCCCGTGGGCCCGCCACGAAGTGACAAGCTGAGCGATGGACGCCTCGAAGCTGCCAGACAGCCTGATAGCTTCCTAAGCATGAAGCTCGTCCCCGTGCCGCAGCGCTCGGCCGCCGAGCAGGTGCGATCGCAGCTGATCGAGCTGATCGAGTCCGGCGACTTCGCCGTCGGCGACCGCCTGCCGTCCGAGGCCGACCTCTCACGCTCGTTCGAGGTGAGCCGGTCGGTGATCCGCGAGGCCCTGCACAGTCTGAATGCGCTGGGCCTGACCCGCTCGTACGCCGGGAAGGGCACCTACGTCGACGCCCAGCACGTGCCGTCGCAACTGCTGACCGGACGTTACCTGCCGCGGGACCTGAACGAGGTGCGGCGGACGCTCGAGGTGCCGGCGGCCCGCTTGGCCGCGGAGCGGCGATCCACCGCCGACGTCAAGACGCTGCGCCAGATCATGGACAGGTTGCGCGCCGCCGACGATCCGCAGGAGCGCGTGGGTATCGACGCCGACTTCCACGTCGCAATCGCCAGCGCTACCGGCAACCCGCTGTTCCCTCGCCTCGTCGCCGAGCTGCGGTCGGTCCTGCAGGACCAGGCGATGGCCGTGGCCGTGTACCCGGGTCGGGCTGCGCAAGCGACGGCCGAGCACCTGGCCATCCTGGAGGCCATCGAGGGGCGGCGGGGCAGCGAGGCCGCGGATGCGATGGAGCGGCATCTGGAGGCCGTGGTCCAGACCGTGGCCTCGCGCACGCCCTCCCGGAAGCGCAAGAGCTAGCCGCCGGCCCGCGGCGATACGTCGCAACGTGTATGACCCGGGCGGCAGGCGCGAGTGGTCGGCCGGACAAGCTGAAAATCGTCCCGTACTATGCCGACTATCTCGATAGACAAAAGAGAGAGCGGTGCGCTGTGACCTGTTGTCCGGCCTTCTCATGAGCACCCCGACCGCGGTCGCCGTCATCGGCGCGGGCGCCAGTGGCACGCTGACCGCTGCCCAGCTGGCGCGATCGGCCGCCCGAGCCGACGCCGCGGTCGAGATCATTCTGATTGACCCCTCTCCGGCCGGACAGGGACTCGCCTACTCGACCACCGATCCTCGGCACCGCCTCAACGTGCCGGCCAAGGCGATGAGCGCCTGGCCCGACGACCCCGGTCACTTCCTGCGCTGGCTGCGCCGGCACGTCGCCGTCGACTTCCCCGAGGGCGGTTTCGCCCCGCGGGTGCACTACGCGCAGTACCTGGCCGGCGTGCTCGACCAGGCGTCCGTCGAGAGCCCGCATGTGCGGATCGACCACATCCGCGCCCGCGCCACCGACCTCCGCTCGATCGGTCGCCGCCTGCGCGTCTCCCTCGACGACGGCACCAGTCGCCCGGCCGACGCGGTGGTCCTCGCGGTGGGCCACGACGGACCGTCCACGAAGTGGGCGCCACCGGAGCTCGTCCGCGCGCCCGAGTTCGTCGCCGACCCGTGGCGCGCCGGCCCACCCACGGTCCGGCCGGGCGACGAAGTCGTGCTCGTCGGTGCCGGACTCACCGCCGTCGACATGGCCCAGCAGTGGGGACGTGAGGGCGTCCGCGTGCACGTCGTGTCCCGGCACGGCATGCTGCCCCTCCCCCATGCGAGCGTGCCGCGGCCGCCGGCGCCGTTGTCGAACGCCTCCGCCCCGACCACGCTGGCCGAGTTGCGGCACCTGGTCTTCGACGCGATCCGGGCCGCCGACGGTGACTGGCGGGTGGCGATCGACGGCCTGCGCCCGGCCACCGGTCGACTCTGGCGCGGCCTCCACCCGGAGGCCCGGCGCGCCTTCCTGCGCAGCGCGGTGCGTCGCTGGGACCGCGTCCGTCACCGTGTCGACCCGGCCGTGCACGCCTGGGTCGAGCAGCGCCGGGCCGAGGGCTCGCTCGTCACACATGCCGGGTGCGTCGTCGGCGTCGAGCGGGTCGCCGGGCGATTGCACGTGTCGCTCTCCGACGGCACATCGGTGCCGGCCGAAGCTGTGCTCAACTGCACCGGCACCTGTACCGACGTCCGAACGAGCGACGACCCGCTCGTGCTCAACCTGCTGACCCAGGGCTTCGCGCAGCCCGGTCCGCTCGACCTCGGCTTCGCCACCGATGAGGATGGCCGGCTGGTGTCGGCCTCGGGCGCGCGTCCGTCTGTGTGGACGGTCGGCCCGCTGCGCCGCGGTGAGCTCTGGGAGAGCACCGCGGTGCCGGAGATCCGGGTGCAGGCGGCCGAGGCGGCCGCCGCGGTCATCGCCACCCTGCCGCGCCGGCCGGTGCAGCGCCGTCCGCGCGATCCGTTCGGACTGGCGCTGAGCGCGAACGGTGCGGCCGCCAGCCGCTACGTCGATGCGCTGCACCGCATCCTGCGTGTGCAGTCAGGCGCCGACGAGCTGCTGGCCGAGGCCGTCCGGGCCGACCCGACGTTCGCCCTGGGTCACGCCGTCCTCGCCGTTCTTGGCGTCGAGTGGGGCGTGGACGTCGATGTGGACGCATCGCTGGCGGCGGCGCACGCGAACACCGCCGCGGCCGACGAGCGGGAGCGGCGCTTCGTCGAGGTGGCCACCGCGCGGGTGCGCGAGCCGGGCGCCGGATCGGCGGCCGCCCTGCTGGCCTACATCCAGGCCTATCCCGAAGACGCGCTGGCTGTCTCGCTCGCGGTGCCGACGATCGCGTTCGGCGGAGCGACGGAGATCCCGGCCGAGGCCTGGGCGCTGGTCGACGGCCTCGCGCCCGCGTACGGGGACCACTGGTGGTACCTCGGGCTGCTTGCGTTCATGCGGCAGGAGCAGGACCAGTTCGACGAGGCGGGTGAGCTCGCGGCCCGGGCGCTGATGATCGAGCCCGCCGCTGGGCACGCGGTGCACGCGAAGGCGCACGTGCATTACGAGACGGGTGACCACCGCGCCGGGCTGGCCTGGCTCGACGGGTGGATCGCGACCTGCGGGGCACGGGCGTCGCACCGGGCCCACTTCTCATGGCACGCGGCACTGCACGAGCTGGCGCTCGGCGACGACGCGGCCGTGGCCGGCCGGTACGCGGCCCAACTTGCTCCGCCCGGCGTGGCCGGCGTCCGGGCCCTGGTCGACTCGGCCGCGCTGCTGTGGCGGGCGCGGGTATCCGGCGCCGGCTCGGTCGGTGACGCAGCGGCCGTAGTGGCGACGGTGCCGGAGTCGCTGCTCGTGGCGCCGCCGACGCCGTTCGTCGCGCTGCACGCGGCGCTCGCGCTGGCGGCGGCGAGCGACTGCGGCCGGTTGGTTCAGCTGCGCCGCTGGGCCCGCTCCCAACACTCGGACGCATTCACCCGGACAATCGTCCCGCTGGCCGACAGCCTGTGCGACCTCGTGCACGGCGACCCGGAACGGGCGACCGACGGGCTGCTCGTCCTGACCGGCGTCGAGACGCTCGGCGGCAGCGCCGCGCAGCGCGAGGTCGTGCAGGACACGCTCGTCCACTCCGCGATCACCGCCGGCAACTCGCAACTGGCCCGCCGGATTCTCGACGAGCGACTGGCCCGCCGGGATTCACCACGCGACCGCGCGCTGCGCGACAGCCTGCGCCTGATCGACGCCTCCTAAATGAGTGCGGAGCGGCCTCTACGACGAGAAGACGCACGCGTTCGTGCTGATCTGGGCCAGCCAGATCCAGGGCGGCCCGTTCAACGGATTCTCCGGCTATTGGCATCTTCAGGGCACGTTTCGGCGTTACGCCTGCGGACAAACACAACAGGCAGGGAGAAATGGCCGGCATCATCGGATTTCCGAACCCAGTGAACGAGAAGGCGGCCCGCTCGGTGGCCGCCGGTGTCCTCATCCTGAGCGTGCTGACGCTCCTCCTCAGCCTGACCGCCGGACACGCGTGGCTGTGGGTGATCGTGCCGATCGCCGTCGGCTTCTACCTGCGGGTGCTGACGGGTCCGAAGCTCAGCCCGCTCGGGCGGCTCGCCACCCGCGTCGTCGCCCCCCGCCTCGGCGAAGCGAAACTGGTCGCCGGGCCACCCAAACGCTTCGCCCAGGCGGTCGGCGCCGCCGTCACGACCGGCGCAGTCATCCTCCTCGCGACCGGGCACCCGCTCGGCGCGCAGCTCCTGCTCGGCCTGATGATCGTCGCGGCCGGCCTGGAATCCATCGCCGGCTACTGCATCGGCTGCAAGGTGTTCGCCGGACTGATGAAGGTCGGCGTCATCCCCGA
>JAVHVD010000401.1:0-2760 GCA_032160745.1 Pseudonocardiales bacterium | reverse complement strand
TCTGGCCGGGTCGACGATGTTCGCCCACATCTCGGAGTTCCCGGTCGGGACGTACAAGAAGGCCCACCGGCACGGTCCGGGCGCGCACATCTACACCCTGGACTCCACCGGCTACACCCTCATGTGGAAGGACGGCGAGGAGCCGCAACGATACGACTGGTCCGAGGGCAGCGTCATCTCCCCGTCCGCCGGCTACTGGCACCAGCACTACAACACCGGCCACCGGCCCGCCAAGTTCGTCGCGCTCCACGCGTCGGTCGCTCTCGGCAGCGGCTCGGAGAAGAACGTCGAGCAGCTGCCCTTCGAGTACGAGGACGCCGCCCTGCGCGAGATGTACGTCGAGGAGTGCCGCAAGAGCGGCGTCGAGGTCAAGATGAAGGAAGTCGTTCGGCCGAGTGCGTGATGCCGGACGCCGGAACGGGGTAGTGGCGTGATCACTTTTGCAGGTGGGCACCAGGTTCTCACGTTCGCCGACCACGGCGTCGGGCTGATCATCTGCCCCGATCCGGCCCGGGACCGCGCGTATCCGGCGCAGACCAGCCTGCACGCCGAGGAATGGCGCACGGTCCTGAACCGGCTGCGCGCCGCGGGGTGGGAGCTGGTGCAGACCGAGGACGGCGAACGCCACCACGTCGGCACCACGATGGACGGTCGCGCGGCCTACCTGCTCGCCTCGCCGGCGTCGGCCAACCCCGGTTCGCCGGCTACCGGTTCGACGGCGGCCACGCCGGACGCCGTCCAGCGGCGAGCGGCGATCATCGAGCTCTGCGTTGCGGCCCGCGTCGTTCCGTTGCCGGGCCGCAACAACTGAGCACGCAACAACCGATCACCGGCGCTCGCTCATGGCGGCGGCCCGGTTGGTGGAGGACCTCGGTTACTGCAGCACCCACGTCTCGTCGTCGACGTTCCATTTCGCCCCGGCCGGGCGCCGCTCGCGAAAGCGAGCGAGCACCGGTAGGGGGATCGCCCACTTGCCTTCGAGGTCGCTGCACTCGTCCTCGCCGAGGTGGGTCAACGACACCTCATACATCCGGCGACGCGTCAAGGATCTCTCGCGATCGAGTTCGGCGACCAGCTCGGCAACGGCGGCATCCACGTCCGAATCAGCGGGCATGGCAGCAACCTACCCATATTGCATTTCGGATTCAAGTCACGCCGAGCGTCGGCGGCGCCCCTGGTTTCAGCGGGATCGCAGGCAGCTCAGGCATTGCGCGGCGAGCGGGTCAACCCCGATAATACTGGATACCGTATACGTTTTGGAGAGATGGGAACGGACGCCGCATGTCACCAGCAGGACCGTCGGCGCGGCCGGCGCCGCCACGTCGGGCTCGCTGGTGACGCACGGGCAGGCGGGGACGCGGCACTACTTCCACGTTCATGATCACGATGACGTGGACGACGACAACGACGTGCTGCTGACCGAGGACGACGCGCCGGAGGTTGCGCCGGACCAGGTGCCCGACCAGGTCCAGCTTTCGACGGCCGCCGTCCATGTCGGGTCGGCAACGGTGCACTTCCTCCTGACCCGGCTCACCCTCCGCCGACTGGGTGTAGCGCTCATGTCGCGCTACGAGGTCGTGGCGAAGCAGGACGTCTACCGATCACCGGTCTGGTTCACCCCCTACACCGCCGACGGCGTGATCGACGTCGCAGAACTGGAGAGGCTCCTTGCGACCGGGTTCGCCGAGTCGGGCCTCGGCGCGCAAGACCTCGACACCGGCATCGTCGTCGCGAGCGGTACGCCCGCGCACCGCGTGAATGCCGATGCCATCGGCGAGCTGGTCGGCCGCCGGATGAGCGCGTTCGTTTTCGCCGTGGCCGGTCCGCACCTCGAGGCCCGCGTGGCCGCAACCGGCTCCGGAGCGACGGCACTGTCCGGTGACCAGGGATCCTCGGTGCTCAACCTCGACGTCGGAGGCGAGACGACGAACCTGGCGTTGGTGACCGAGGGGCGGATCACCGCGACGGCGGCGCTCAACGTCGGGGGTCGGCTGGTGGGCTTCGACGGTGACATCGTCACCGCGGTAAGCAGCCCGGCACGGTCGGCCGCTCGGGCCGCCGGGATCGAAGTCGTGCGGGGTCGGGCGCTGCACGACGCCGACCGCCGACGACTCGCCGCCGCGCTCGCCGACGCGGTTGTCGAGGTTGTCACCCGAGCGCCGGCGGAGTACGCCCCGTTGACCCGCGAGCTGCTACTGACCGACCCGCCCGAACTCGCGTCCGCCGTCGACGCCGCCGTGCTGCTGTCCGGCGGCGTCGCCGAGTACGTCGGCGTGACCGCGCATCCGGAACTCCCGACCACCGATCTCGGTCCGGCCCTCGCGGCCGAGCTCGTGACGCGCCTGGCCGCGGCCGGGTTTCCCGTGCGTCCGGCACCGGAGCGCATCCGGGCAACCGTCACCGGGCTGTCCCAGTTCACGACGCAATTGTCGGGGGACACCGTCTTCGTCTCGTCCGAGACGGCAACCCCACAGCGCAACCTGTCTGTCGTGCCGGTCGACCTCAGCGCCGTCGGTGACGACGTCTCGTCGGACGAGGTGCTGCGGGCGGTGCGGAGCGGACTGACCCAGGCCGACCGGCAGGGCATCGCGGGGCCGGTGGCCCTGGCCGTCGATTGGAGCGGCCGTCCGTATTTCCGGACGTTGACGGCGATCGCGCAGGGGGTGGCGCTGGCGGCCGAGCGGGATCTGCCGGACGGCGCGGTGGTGGTGACGTTGACCCAGGACTGTGCGCGGTCGTTGGGGCGGGCGTTGCGTGAGG
>JAVHVD010000400.1:0-3703 GCA_032160745.1 Pseudonocardiales bacterium | reverse complement strand
CCTACAACGGCAATGCGTCCTGCGCCCAGAGCTCAGGCGCTGTCTTCTTCCACGGCCAGGATCTCCGCGCCGCCGGCGTGCAGGCGGGGAGGCTGATGTGCACTGCCACGAAGGACCTGGCCAGCGCAAGCAAACCCGGTGTCGTCGGCGTCGAGACCGAGTCGTTAACGTTCCAGGCGCTCGAAGAACGCCGGCTCGGGTTCCTTGACGGACTCAAGCAAAACTGCCCGTGGGTGACCCAGGCCGGCGGTGCGGTCGAATACCACCAGTCGACCGACCGGGTGGCGTCAGCGACACGTGACTACATGACCTCTACGAAGAACCTCGTCGGGATCTACGTGACCGGCGGCAACCCGCAGGTCACGGCCCAGACCGTGGCGTCGGCGGGCAAGACATCGACAGTCAAGGTGATCGGCTTCGACTTCACCGCGGAAAACGTGGCCCAGATCAAGGCCGGCAACATGTACGCCGCCATCGGCCAAGAACCGTACGGCCAGTCCTTCGACACCATCGTGTGGCTGTACAACGCGCTGGTCGACAAGCAGAAGCCGTCGCCTGACTACTTCATCCCAACGGAGTCCGTTGTCGGCACCCAGGCCAACATCACCACGGTCTCGGCCACGCCGTAGCCCGTCATGTCCGTCGACACTCAGATCGCGGTGCGTACCGTCGGCCGTGGTGCCCGAACGATGCCCAGTGACATTGGCGGGCCGACATCGGGCCCGCCCCGCGGTCGCGGTCGGTCAGGTTGCGAGGCTCAAACGGCGGGTGCCGGCCGCCACGACGGCGGCCAACGCAGCGGTAACGACCGCCGCCGGGGCAGGACCGGCGAGCATCCAGGCCGCTACCGCCGCGACCGAGATCTCGATCGCGCCGGCGAGCAGCAACGACGGCCTCGCCCAGGAATCGATGCGGGCCACGAGGGCGCGCAGCCCCTCGGCCGATCGAGCGGTACCGGCGACCGTGATGGCCAGGCCGCGCACGACCCCGAAGAACACGCAGGCCACGCAGGCCGACGCCGGTGAGCCGCTGATGACCGCCAGCGCGGCCAGCAGGTACACCGCCGCCACCAGTGACGCTGCTGGTCGCCCATTGCACCCGGCCGGCCGCATCGAGCACGACCGACCGGGCCGGTTGCCGGCGGCACGGTGGTCGTGGTCCGCGGCACCAACCTGACCTACACCACGAAGGTGCTGTTCGGCACGACCGCGGGAAAGGTGCTGACCGGTTCGACCTCGACCGCGCTGCGGGTCGCCGCGCCGCCGCACGCCGCGGGGGTGGTCGACGTCCGCGTCGTCACCTCCTACGGCACCTCACGCATCGTGACCGGCGATCAGTTCACCTACGTTGCGCCGCCGACGGTCACCGGTGTGGCGCCGGACACCGGACCGTCGAGCGGTGGGACGACGGTGACGATCACCGGCAGCGACCTGTCCTCGGTGACATCGGTGCGCTTCGGTGACGTCATCGCGTCGAACGTGGAGATTGTCTCGCCGACCTCGCTCACGGTGACTGCGCCGGCCCACGCCTTCGGTGCCGTCGACGTGATCGCGGCGGGACCCTACGGCAGCTCGGCAATGGAGCCAGCCGACGTCTACCACTACGACGTGGGGTGATCGTCGGCGCGGAATGCCGACGAGCAGGATGAGGAGCATGACCACCGATACTGCCGCACGCCAGCTCGCTCAGACCCTCGTCGACCGGTTGTTGGCCGCCGACCCGTTCGCCGGCACCGGGCTCGGGCTGCGCGAATACGACGCCCTCGTGCCCGACCCGTCCGCCGCCGCCGAGGATCGGCTCGCGGCCGATCTGGGCACGATCGCGACTCAGGCGCGCAGCGTCACTGCCGAGGACGAAGCCGATGCCGTGACCCTCGATGTCGTCACCGCCACCTGCGAACGCCGGCGCCGGTCCATCGACGCCCGGATGGAGGAGTTCACCGTCACCGCGATGCCGATAGCCGGCCCTCCGGCCCTGTTCGCGGTGCTCGCGCGCACAGTCCTGCCCGATCCCGAGGCGGCGGCCGACTACCTCGAGCGGGTCAGGGCATCCGTCGGCTGGCTGGACGCGACCACCCAACGCCTCCGCGAGGGCGCAGATCGTGGCCGGTATGCCGTCGGCTCACTGGTCGACGAGGCACTGGGCTGGACGGACCGGACGCTGGCAATGCCGGTGCCCTTGGCGATCACTGCGCCGACGCCGCCCGAGGGCTGGGACGGTGCCGCCGACTGGCGCACGCAAATCGAGCAGGTGGCCCGCGACGGCGTCGTCCCCGCGGTCGCGCGGTGGCGCGAGGTGCTGACCGAGCTGCGACCGCAGGCCCGCGCCGACGAGGCGGCCGGCGTCGGGGCGCTGCCCGACGGACCGCAGGCGTACGAGAACGCCATCGCCGTGCACACCACGCTGCCGCTCACCGCCGACGAGCTGCACCGCATCGGCCTCGACGAGGTCGCGCGGCTCGAGGACCGGGCCCGCGAGCTCGGCGCGCGGATCGGGCTGGCCGACCTCGACGCCGTCCGGGCCGCGGTCCGGGCCTCGACGTCGGCCCTGGATCCGGAGATCGCGCTGGCCGATGCGCAGGCGGCCGTGGTCCGCGCCGAGGCGCGCGCGGCGGAGATCATGCCGTTGCCCCTGCCCGAGCCGTGCGCGGTCTCGCCGATGCCGCAGACGGTCGCCGAAGCGGGCATGGCGCCGCACTACACCCGTCCACGGCAGGACGGCAGCCGCCCGGGCACGTACTGGTTCAACACGCTGCGACCGACCGCCGGGACCGGATGGGATCTCGAGGCCGTGGCGTTCCACGAGACGGTGCCCGGCCACCACTCGCAGCTCGCGCGGTTGCAACGCCTCACCGACCTGCCGCTGCTGCAGCAGCTCTCGATCACCGTGCACGCCGAGGGGTGGGGACTGTACGCGGAACGGCTGGCCGGTGAGTTCGGGCTGTACAGCGGGGTCGAGGCCGAGATCGGCGCCGTCTACGTCGAGATGCACCGGGCCGCCCGGTTGGTCGTGGACACCGGGCTGCACGCGTTCGGCTGGAGCCGGCAGCAGGCGCGCAGCTATCTGCTCGAGCACGTCGCGCTGTCAGAGGGGTTCCTCACCGACGAGATCGACCGGTACATCGTGTGGCCGGGCCAGGCTCTCGCCTACCTCGTCGGCCAGCGGGAGATCCTGCGGCTGCGCGATCGCTCGCGAGCGGCGCTCGGCGACCGGTTCGACCTGCCGGCGTTCAACGGCGCGCTGCTGGACTCGGGGAACCTGCCGATGCCAGTCCTCGACCGGGTGATCGAGGACTGGGTGGCCACCCGCTAGCGGTCGGGGACGACCACCAACGCGCTGCCGCCGCGACTGCGCACTGGCTCGGCCGCGGCCTGATAACGCCCTTGGCCGAGCGACTGGATGCCGGTCGCGTTGCCGATCCACGAGTTCAGTGGCAGCACCGGACCGGTGACCGTCTTGAACTGCTCGCCGTACTGGGACGTCAGCATGCTCGCGAGCGGGCTCGACGTGAACGCCGACTCGGCCTCGGTCAGCGCCGCGTTGCGCTGCGAGGCTCGCGGCGCCGCGATCGCGTCGGGCAGCGACATCCCGAAGTCGATGTGGTTGATCAGGATCTGCAGGACCGTCGTGATGATCGTCGCCCCGCCCGGCGAGCCGACCGCGAAGTCGAAGCGGCCGTTGTTGAGGACGATCGTCGGCGACA
>JAVHVD010000399.1:0-4713 GCA_032160745.1 Pseudonocardiales bacterium | reverse complement strand
GGTGCGACTCGTTGAGAGTCGTAACACCTTATTTACATCGAGACGTCCGGGAGGTGCCCACTATGGCAGATCGAACACTGCGGGGCAGTCGGCTGGGCGCGATCAGTTACGAGACCGAGTACGGCGCAGAACCGGCGCCGCGCAACGTGGCCGCGTATCGCTGTGCGCGCGGACACGAGTTCAGTGTCCCGTTCTCCGAGGAGGCGGAGCTCCCCACGACGTGGGAGTGCCGGCTCGACGGAACGGCGGCGCAGCTCATTGACGGTCCGGAGCCCGAGGCCAAGAAGGTCAAGGCTCCGCGTACCCACTGGGACATGCTCATGGAGCGCCGCACGATCGCCGACCTCGAAGAGGTCCTGGCCGAGCGGCTCGACGTGTTGCGTGCCCGTCGCGGGACCAAGTCAGCCTGATCCAGCCAGTTGCATCGACGCCGCCCGAACTCCGGGCGGCGTTGCTGTTTAAGCCGACGGACGGAGACCGGCGACCGGGTCAGCCGGCGCGGCCGCGGCGCAGTACCGAACGCAGCTGTTCGGTCCGGTACGTCACTCCCCACTGGGTGACCTTCACGAGCGCTTCTCGCACGATGGCGCCGCTCATCTTGGATTCGCCGCGCACCCGCTCCACGAAGGTGATCGGCACCTCGACCACGCGGTAGCCGCCGTCGATCGCCCGGCGGGCCAAATCGACCTGGAAGCAGTACCCCTCCGACGCCACCGCGGCGTAGTCGATGCCCTCCAAGACCTCGCGGCGGAACGCCCGGTATCCGCCGGTCGCGTCCCGCAGCGGGATACCGAGCGCCATCCGCGAGTACAGGCTGCCGCCGCGCGAGAGCAGCTCGCGGCGCCGGGGCCAGTTGACGGCAGCGCCGCCGGGTACCCAGCGCGACCCCAGCACCAGGTCCGCCCGATCCAGCGCCGCCAGCAACCGGGGCAACTGTTCGGGGGCATGCGACCCGTCCGCGTCCATCTCCACGAGCACTCCGTAGCCCGCGGCCAATGCCCAATCGAACCCGGCGATGTAGGCCGCCCCGAGCCCGGCCTTCTGGGTGCGATGCAGCACGTGCACGCGTGGGTCCTCATCGGCCATCGCGTCGGCCACCTTGCCGGTGCCGTCCGGGCTGCCGTCGTCCACGACGAGGACGTCGGCAGCGGGTACTGAGGTGAGCACCCGCTCGACGATGGACTCGATGTTCTCGCGCTCCTGGTAGGTCGGGATGATCACCAGCACGCGCGCGGACGTGGTCATGCCTCCACCATCTCCTCCTGAGTGTCGGGGACGGGCTCGTCCCGCTCGGCGGCCGGGCGGCGACGGCGGCGGTCGGACACGACGACACCAGCCACACCCACTACGGCCAGCGCGGTGAGCAGGTACTCGGGCAGCGCGCCCAGCCGAGTGGCCAGCGTAGTGGCGGTGCGGACGGGCACGGTCTGCACCAGGATGTCGGCCGCGAACAGCGGGCCGGACTCCGCCCGCACGACGCCGTCCGGACCGATCACCGCCGACTTGCCCGTCGTCGCCGCCTGCACGACCGTCCGGCCGGTCTCGACCGCCCGCAGCTGACTCATCGCCAGCTGCTGGTAGGTCTCGGCGGTGTGGCCGAAGGTGGCGTTGTTCGTCTGCACGACCAGCAGCTGCGCCCCGGCGGCGACCGAGGATCGGACCAAACCGTCGTAGGCGACCTCGAAACAGATGACGTCGCCGATCGGGACCGGCCCGCCGCGCAACAGTCCGTCCCCGTGACCGGCCACCATGTCCTGGGTGACGGTCTTGGCGTCCGAACTGACCCACTCCGCGATACCGCGCAGCGGGATGTACTCGGCGAAGGGCACCGGGTGCCGTTTGGTGTAGCGCGCACCGGGGCCGGAGGTCGGCGACCAGAGGATGCCGACGTTGCGGCGGTGGTCCGGTCCGGGGCCTTGCAGGATCGCCCCGACCAGCACCGGGGCGCCGACCGCCTTCACGGCGTCGTCGATCTTCTTGTAGGCGGCCGGGTTGGCGAACGGGTCCACATCCGACGCGTTCTCCGGCCACAGCACCAAGTCGGGCCGGGCGACCTCCCCGGCCCGGACCTCGGCGGCCAGCTTCAGCGTCTGCTTGATGTGGTTGTCGAGCACTTCCTCTGCTCGGCTCTCGAACTCCAGCCCCCGGTCGGGTAGGCCGCCCTGGATCACCGCGATGGTTTCGGTCCGGCCGTCCCGGTCCGGCGCCGGATCGAGCGGCCAGGCGAGGAACAGGCCGAGCAGCGGCACCAGCGCGAGAACCGCCAAGCCGGTAAGCGCGGGGCGGAGCCGAAGCGGCCAGAGCGCCAGGACGGCGCCGGCCAACCCGCCGCCGGCCACCGCCACCACGAACGTGACGAGTGGCGCCCCGCCCAATGCGGCGAACCAGCGCAACGGCGACGCGGCCTGACTGAACGCGAGCCGCCCCCAGGGGAAGCCGCCGAAGGGCAGCCGGTCGCGCAGCGCCTCTTGCAGCACCCAGGCGGCGCCGACCCAGACGGGGCCGGCGGGGAGCCGGTCCAGGACCGGCAGTACGGCGCCGAGCAGGGCGAAGAAGCCCGCGAAGGCCAGTGCCAGGATCAGCCACGGCACCGGCCCGACGTAGATGCCCGTCCACTGCAGCAGGGGGAGCAGGAACCCCGCGCCGTACAGATAGCCCAACCAGGCGCCGGTGCGTGACCGCCGGCCGGCCACGGCGACCGAGAGCATCGCCACGCTGACGAACGCAGCCGGCCAGATGCCGAACCGCGGGAACGCCAGCACCCCGGCGAACCCGCCGCCGGCAGCGACCAGCGCGGCCCACCGGGTGGGGAACGCGGGGACGCGGCGCGGGCGCATCGGACCAGTATCGCCGAGCGATCCCGGAGGAAGCTCAAGTTCTCAGCTGAGCAGGCCGGCGTCGTGGATCGGCTCCCCGCGCAGGACGGTGGCCAGGCAGCTCGGCAGATCGGTCCCCGGGCCGATCTCAGGCAGCCCCGGCACCGCGGCCCGCGGATCCGTGCTCCAGCGCGACACCCGTTCGTCCGGGGCGTCAACAGCGAGTTCGCCCGCCTGCCAGACCGCGAAGGTTGCCGGGGAACCGGGGGCCAGCAGGCCCTCGCCGTCACGGCCGGCGGCCCGCCAGCCGGCCCGAGTGTGAGCGGCGAAGGCCGAGCGTGGGCTGATCGCCGCACCGGGGTCGGAGGGATAGGCGGCGGCCCGGACGGCGGCCCAGGGACCCAGCTCGGTCACCGGCGCGTCCGAGCCGAAGGCCAGTGGAACGCCGGCCGCGGCCAGCTCGGCGAAGCGGTTGAGCGCCAGGGACCGATCCACCCCGAGCCGCTGCGCATACATCCGGTCCACCCCGCCCCAGAGCGCGTCGAAGCACGGCTGGACGGAGGCGAGCAGCCCCGAGGCGGCCAGCCGCGCCGGATCGCGAACGTACTCGGCGTGCTCGATGCGGTGCCCGGCGCCGCCCGGCCGGCCGAGCCGCTCGGTGACGAGGTCCACGGCGTCGAGCACCTGATCGACGGCCGCGTCCCCGATCGCGTGGAAACCGGCCTGCAGACCGGCCTGGGTACACCGGGCGATGTGCTCGGCGACGTCGCCGGTCTCGAAGCGGAGCAGGCCCGAGGTGTCGGGCCGGTCGGCGTACGGCTCGTGCAGGGCGGCGGTGTGCGACCCGAGCGAGCCGTCGCAGAACAGGTCCCCCGCCGCGCCGACGGCGCCCAGGTCCCGTGCAGTGTCGATGCCGAACAGCTCGGCCCAGTAACCGATCACCTCGGGCAGCGGCTCGTCCGTGGCCAGGGCCATCAGCGCGGCCAGATCGTCCGCACTGGAGATCACCGGACCGGCCATCTCGTGGACGCAGGCGATGCCGAGTTCCGCGGCGCGGCGGAGCGCGGCACGCTGGGCGTCGCGGCGCTGCCCATTGGTCAACGCGGCGAACGCGGCGACCCGGACCGGGTCGTGCGCCGCGCCCCGTTGCCAGCCGTCGGGCGAGAATCCGGCGACGCCGCGCAGGCCGGGCACTGCGGCCATGAGCGAGGACGACACCGCCGCCGAGTGCACATCAACCCGGGCGAGGTACACCGCACCGCCGTAGGACGCCCGGTCGAGCTCGGCGGCGGTCGGTGGGCGTCGCTCGGGCCACTCGGTCTCGTCCCAGCCGCTGCCGAGGATAGGTCGGCCGCGGGCCGCGCGGGACGCCCTCTCCACCGCGGCCAGTACCTCGGCGACCGACCCGGCCGCGCGCAGGTCGAGGCCGGTGAGCGCGAGCCCGGTCGACGTGGCGTGCACGTGTGCGTCGACGAAGGCCGGTGTCACGAGAGCACCGGCGAGGTCGACGGCCGCCGCGCCGCCCTGCAGGGCCGCGCCGTCCTCGTCACCGATCCACGTCACGGTGCCCGCATCAACGACGAACGCCGTCGCGTCCCGGCTCGCCGAGCTGTACACCCGTCCGTTGCGGTAGAGGGTCGGCACGGGATGAAGTCTGCCACCGCGCCCGAGCGTCGCATCGCCCCCGAAGACCGGCGGCGGTAGCGTTTACGGAACTCAACGCAGGGAGCCGCGATGGTCGCCAGTATCGAGGACGTCGCCCGCCGGGCGGGTGTCTCGATCGCGACGGTCTCCCGGGCGCTGCGCGGCCTGCCCGATGTCGCCGCGGCCACCCGCAACCGGGTGCTCGCGGCCGCGACCGAGCTGAACTACGTCGCCTCGCCGTTCGCCGCCCGCC
>JAVHVD010000398.1:0-3078 GCA_032160745.1 Pseudonocardiales bacterium | reverse complement strand
GACGTCGGTGCCGCGGGCCAGCCGCCGGCGGCCCTCGTCCAGCATCGCCACGGTCTTGCCGACCCCTGGCGCGGCACCGAGATAGATGCGCAGCGTGCCCCGTGACATCCGCGCCTCCTCCACCCTCCAGTGTCCACCGCCGCGCCGCCGACGCCACCGCGGGACGTCGGCCGGGGGACCCGACGGTACCGACTCACCTCCCGGCATACGGGTAATGCCGGTCGAGCGCGAGGTTCAGTTCCAGGACGTTGACGCGCCCCTCGCCCATGAAGCCGAGGCCGCGGCCGTCGCTGTTCTGGGCGACGAGCGCTGCGACCTGCGCGACGGAGATCCCGCGGGTGCGGGCGACGAGCCGTTCCTGCAGCGCGGCGTAGGCGGGACTGATCTGCGGGTCCAGGCCGGAGCCGGACGCGGTCACCGCGTCGGCCGGCACAGCCGGCTGGCTGGGGGCGTCGCCGCGGATCGGGACGAGCTTGCCCTTCGCGTAGTCGACTCCGTAGGTCGCGCACTGCACCGGTACGCCCCGGTACGTGGCGAGGAACGGCGTGGCCGGGCAGGCCTGGTTGACGCTCACCGCGCGGGTCACCGCGCCGTGGTAGCCCGGTCCGGCGGAGAACACGGCGAGCGCGGCGCCCACGCCCCCGGACGTGCAGTACGGGCGCGACCCGTCCACACCGTCGAGCCGCCCGATCGCCAGGCTGCGCGAGCACACCTGGGTGAGCAGGCTCTGCGTGCCCGTGTCGCCCTTGACCGCGGGGTTCGGCAAGGTGTCGCGGATCGACTCCGGGCCGAGGTTGCTCGCCCCGCTGGCCGTCGCGTCGTACCCGCCGGCCGACGGCCGGGTCTGGAAGTACTGCGGCAGTGGGTTGCCTTTGGCGTCGGTGAAGCTCTGGCCGAGCAGGCTCGAACCCACCACCGTGCCGCCCGCCTTCACGAGCGAGCCGTCGGCCCGGCTCTTGAGTCCCGGCACCTGCGACACCACCGTGATCAGCAGGGGGTACGCGACACCGCAGACGACGGTGAAGGCGAGCAGCATGCGCAGTGAGGCGGACAGCTGCCGGACGGTCTGGACGAATGACGACATGTCAGGTCACCGGATCCCGGGAACGAACTGGATGATGAGGTCGATCAACTTGATGCCGATGAACGGCACGACGATGCCGCCCAAGCCGTAGATCCACAGGTTGCGGCGCAGCATCGCGCTGGCACTGGACGGCTTGTACTGCACGCCGCGCAGCGCGAGCGGAATCAGCGCCACGATCACGACGGCGTTGAAGATCACCGCCGACAGGATCGCCGACAGCGGCGAGTGCAGCCGCATGATGTTGAGCTTGTCGAGGCCCGGGTACACCGCCGCGAACATCGCCGGGATGATCGCGAAGTACTTCGCGACGTCGTTGGCGATCGAGAACGTCGTCAGCGCACCTCGCGTGATCAGCAACTGCTTGCCGATCTCGACGATCTCGATGAGCTTGGTCGGGTCGGAGTCGAGGTCGACCATGTTCCCGGCCTCCTTCGCCGCCGACGTCCCGGTATTCATCGCAACGCCGACGTCGGCCTGGGCGAGCGCCGGCGCGTCGTTGGTGCCGTCCCCGGTCATCGCGACGAGCTTGCCGCCCTCCTGCTCGCGCTTGATCAACGCCATCTTGTCCTCGGGTTTGGCCTCGGCAAGGAAGTCGTCGACGCCCGCCTCGTCGGCGATGGCCTTGGCCGTCAACGGGTTGTCGCCGGTGATCATCACGGTGCGGATGCCCATCCGGCGCAGCTCGTCGAAGCGCTCGGCCATGCCCTGCTTGACGATGTCCTTGAGGTGGATGACGCCGAGCACACGCGGCGCCGAGGTACCCGAGCGTTCGGCCACGACGAGCGGTGTGCCGCCGATGGCGCTGATCCCGTCCACCACCTCGCCGGCCCGAGCCGGCACCTGGCCGCCGCCCTCGCGCACCCAGTTCAGGACGGCCGCCGACGCACCCTTGCGGATCTCGCGGGCCGACGTCGAGCCGGTGGCCGACAGGTCGACACCGCTCATCCGCGTCTGGGCGGTGAAGGGCACCCAGGTGGCGTGCGTGAGCTCGCCGGCCGCACGCTCACGCAGGCCGTACTCGGTCTTGGCCAGGACGACCACTGAGCGTCCCTCCGGGGTCTCGTCGGCCAGCGACGACAGCTGGGCCGCGTCGGCCAGCTCGGCCGCATCGGCGTCGCCCACTGCCGTGAACTCGCTCGCCTGCCGGTTGCCGATCGTGATCGTGCCGGTCTTGTCGAGCAGCAAGGTGTTGATGTCACCGGCCGCCTCAACCGCGCGACCGCTCATGGCCAGGACGTTGCGCTGCACCAGCCGGTCCATGCCGGCGATGCCGATGGCCGAGAGCAGCGCGCCGATGGTGGTCGGGATCAGGCAGACCAGCAGCGAGACGATGACGATGCCGGTGATGCCGTTCTGGTCCAGGGCTGACGTGTCCGGCACGCCCGGTTGACTGGCCTTGGCGAAGATCGCGAGCGGCTGCAGGGTCACCGTCGCCAGCAGGAAGATGATCGTGAGCGACGCGAGCAGGATATTCAGCGCGATCTCGTTCGGCGTCTTCTGCCGGCTCGCTCCCTCGACGAGCGCGATCATCCGGTCGATGAAGCTCTGCCCCGGTTCCAGCGTGATCTCCACGACGATCCGGTCCGAGAGCACCTTGGTGCCGCCGGTGACCGAACTGCGGTCGCCGCCGCTCTCCCGGATGACCGGGGCGCTCTCGCCGGTGATGGCCGACTCGTCGACGCTGGCGATGCCGTCGACGACGTCCCCGTCGCCCGGGATGACGTCGCCGGCCTCGCAGACGACCCGGTCGCCGCGCTGCAGCTCCGGTCCCGGCACGGCCTCTTCGGCGCCCGTCCAGTCCTCACGGTGGACGAGGCGGCGGGCGACGGTGTCGGTCTTGGCCCGGCGCAGCGCGTCGGCCTGCGCTTTGCCCCGGCCCTCGGCCACCGCCTCGGCGATGTTGGCGAACACGACCGTGAGCCACAGCCAGATGACCGACAGCCAGGCGAACACCGACGGCTGGGCCACGGCGATCACGGTCGCGAAGGCCGCGC
>JAVHVD010000397.1:0-2704 GCA_032160745.1 Pseudonocardiales bacterium | reverse complement strand
GGGCTCTACTTCGCCGCCCTGGCCAAGCAGCTCGACCCGTCCCACTCGATCACGGTGTGGGAGCGCAACCGCGCCGACGACACGTTCGGCTTCGGCGTCGTCTTCTCCGACGAGACGCTCGGCGGCATCGAGCACGCCGACGAGACGATCTACGCGCAGATGGAGCGCGAGTTCGCGCGGTGGGACGACATCGACGTCCACTACCGCGACCAGGTGATCACCAGCGGCGGGCACGGGTTCGCGGCGATGAGCCGCCGGCGGCTGCTGCAGTTGCTCCAGGAGCGCTGCGCCGCCCTCGGCGTCGACCTGCGGTTCTCCACCCTGGCGCCGGAGGTCGCCGAGCTGGCCGCCACGCACGACCTGGTCATCGCCTGCGACGGCGTCAACTCGACCGTCCGAGCGCGGTTCGCCGAGACGTTCCAGCCGTCGCTCGAGCTGCGCCGCTGCAAATACATGTGGCTGGGGACCGACAAGGTGTTCGACGCGTTCAAGTTCTACGTGCGCGAGACGCCGTACGGCGTGATGCAGATCCACGGATACCCGTACGACGCGAACGGCAGCACGTTCATCGTCGAGATGAACGACCGCGTGTGGGAACGTGCCGGCTTCGACGTCTTCGCCGACCACGAGTTCGCGCCCGGCGAGTCGGACGAGAAGTCAGTGGCCCAGGTGTGCGAGTTGTTCGCCGACATCCTCGACGGCCACCAGGTGATGACGAACAACTCGAAGTGGATCAACTTCGCCACCGTCCGCAACGAGCGATGGCGGCACGACAACGTGGTGCTGATGGGCGACGCCGCGCACACCGCGCACTTCTCGATCGGATCCGGGACGAAGCTGGCGATGGAGGACGCACTCGCGCTCGTCGCCTGCCTGCACGAACAGCCCGACGTCGAATCCGCGCTCGAGGCCTACGAAGCCGAACGGCGCCCCGTCGTCCTGTCGACCCAGCGGGCGGCGCAGGCCAGCCTCGAGTGGTTCGAGAACCTGGGCCAGTACACCGATCAGGAACCGCTGCAGTTCGCCTTCAACATCATGACGCGAAGTCGCCGCGTCACCTACGACAACCTGCGGCTGCGCGATCCGGAGTTCGTGGCCCGCGTCGACGAGTGGTTCGCCGAGCATGAGGGGCAGCGCGGCAACGGGGCCGGCGCCGTCTGCCCGCCGATGTTCCAGCCGTTCCGCCTGCGCGGTCTCGAGCTCGTCAACCGCGTCGTCGTGTCGCCGATGGACATGTACCGCGCGGCGGGTGACGGCATGCCGACCGACTTCCATCTCGTGCACCTGGGCGGCAAGGCACTCGGCGGCGCCGGGCTGGTGATGACCGAGATGGTGTGCGTCTCCGACATCGGCCGGATAACGCCCGGCTGCACAGGCATCTACACCGACGAGCAGGCCGAGCAGTGGCGGCGGATCGCCGAGTTCGTGCACCGCGAGTCGCCCGCGAAGATCGGGATCCAGCTGGGCCACTCGGGTCGCAAGGGATCGACGAAGCTCATGTGGGAGGGGATCGACCTACCGCTCGACGACGGCAACTGGGACGTCGTCGCGCCCTCGGCCCTGCCCTACCGCGACGGCGTCAACCAGGTGCCGCGGGAACTGTCGGTGGCCGATCTCGCTGAGATCGAATCGCAGTTCGTGGCGGCGACGCGACGGGCGGAGGCCGCCGGCTTCGACCTGCTCGAGCTGCACTGCGCGCACGGGTACCTGCTGTCGTCGTTCATCTCGCCGCTGACCAATCGCCGCACCGACGCCTATGGCGGCTCCCTGGAGAACCGGTTGCGCTACCCGCTGCAGGTGCTGCGCGCAGTCCGCGCGGCGTGGCCGGACGAGAAGCCGATCAGCGTCCGGATCTCGGCCACCGACTGGCACGACGACGGAATCACGCCGGCCGACTCCGTCCACATCGCGAAGGCGTTCGCGGCGGCGGGCGCGGACGTCGTCGACGTGTCGAGCGGGCAGGTGACGCCGGACGAGGCGCCGCAGTTCGGCCGGTCGTACCAGACGCCGTTCGCCGACCGGATCCGCAACGAGGCGGGCATCGCGACGATGGCGGTCGGGGTGATCTCGTCCTACGACGACGTCAATTCGATCCTGCTGGCCGGACGGGCCGATCTGTGCCTGCTCGGCCGGGCGCACCTGTACGACCCGAACTGGACGCTGCACGCGGCTGCCGAGCAGGACTATCTCGGGCCGGGCGCGCAATGGCCGGACCCGTGGAAGGCGGGGGCGCGGCGGCCGCAGGCCGGACGGACGGAGGGGCCGAAGCCGCGGCTGGAACTGGTGCGTAGCGGCGTGGCCGGCACCGCCCACCGCCGCTGGCGGCCGGCGTAGCGCGGCTGCCAGTGGAGAAGGACATGACGCGCACGTCTGCGGCCAGCTATCTCCTGGCCCTGGTCGGGTACTGGGTGTGCGCAACCTCGTGGGACACGTTCGTGGCGGCGGCGGCTAATGCCCAGGGCAGTCGTCCGGGACCTGTATTACGCGCGTAATACAGTTCTGGAGGAGCCCCTACCAGCCGGGCTCGGCGAGGCGGGGTGAGGTCAGCGGCCTTGCCAGTCGGGTGGACGGCGGTCATTGAACGCGGCGTGGAACTCGGCGTGATCCTTGGTCGTCATCAACAGCGCCTGGGTCATCGCGTCCAGCTCCATCGCCGACGAGATCGACATGTCGAGCTCGCGGGTGAGCAGCGACTTGGTCTGCG
>JAVHVD010000396.1:0-2627 GCA_032160745.1 Pseudonocardiales bacterium | reverse complement strand
TGGTGACCGTGGCCTCGCCGCCGAGTCCGGCGTTGTAACTTCCGGTGAAGCCACCCAGATTGTTGATGCTGACCGACTCGGCGGTGAGCTCGTCCTTGTTGGACACCAGCGCCGTGACGCCGGACTGCGCGTCGCCGGTGGTGATCGTGGTCAATGCCCCCGCGGCGGTGCAGGCGACTGCGTCGGTGGAGCCGGCGTCGACGTCGTTGACGGTGACCGCAGCGGTGCCGACCACGAGGGTGCCCGGCTGCGGCTTGGGGGGCGGCGGTGACGAGCAGCCCGCAAGCACACCGAGGGCGGCCAACGCCGCGACGGTCAAGAGGATGCGCATGGTGTGAGAATCTACAGCGGTGAACGCACCGTCCCCGGAGTTTTTCGAGGTTGAGGCGGAACTGCCAGGACGGTCCGGACGGGTTGGCGTGATCCACACGCCACACGGCGACATCCAGACCCCCGCCTTCATCGCCGTCGGTACCAAGGCCACGGTCAAGGCGGTGCTGCCCGAAACCATGAAGGACGTTGGGGCGCAGGCAGTTCTGGCCAACGCCTATCACCTATATCTGCAGCCCGGACCCGACATCGTCGATGAGGCAGGCGGGTTGGGTGCCTTCATGAACTGGTCTGGGCCGACGTACACCGACAGCGGCGGCTTTCAGGTGCTGTCGCTGGGCGCGGGATTCCGCAAGGTGCTGGCGATGGACGTCGACCGCGTGCAGGCCGATGACGTGATCGCCGCGGGAAAGGAGCGCCTCGCCCGCGTCGACGACGACGGCGTGACGTTCCGGTCGCACCTGGACGGCTCGTCGCACCGGTTCACTCCGGAGGTCTCCATCGGCATCCAGCATCAACTCGGTGCCGACATCATCTTCGCGTTCGATGAGCTGACCACGCTGGTGAATACCCGTGGCTATCAGGAGCAGTCGGTTCGGCGTACCCACGACTGGGCGGTTCGGTGCCTTGCCGAACACCGTCGGCTCACCGAGGAGCGCCACGCCAAGCCCCATCAAGCCCTGTTCGGCGTGGTGCAGGGCGCACAGTACGAGGACCTGCGCCGTCAGGCCGCACGCGGCCTGACCGAGATCGTGGACGACGAGGGCCGTGGCTTCGACGGCTACGGCATTGGCGGCGCGCTGGAGAAGCAGAACCTCGCGACGATCGTCGGCTGGGTCACCGACGAATTGCCCGACGACAAGCCACGCCATCTGCTCGGCATCAGCGAACCCGACGATCTGTTCGCCGCCGTGGCGGCCGGTGCGGACACCTTCGACTGCGTCTCGCCGTCCCGGGTGGCCCGCAACGCCGCGGTGTACTCGGCGGACGGGCGTTACAACATCACCGGCGCCAAGTACCGCAGGGACTTCACGCCCATCGACGCCGAATGCGACTGCTACACCTGCGCGCACTACACGCGCGCCTACATCCACCACTTGATCAAGTCGAAGGAGATGTTGGCCTCGACGCTGTGCACGATTCACAACGAGCGCTTCGTGATTCGGCTCGTCGACCAGATCCGGGCATCGATCGTCGCAGGCGAGTTCGACGACCTCCGCGAGCACGTGCTGGGCCGCTACTACTCAACGCGTGCACAATAAGAAGATGACGACAACCGCCGACACCCAGGCGCTGCTGGTGCGCCTGCTGGACCCGGCGAACCGGGCCGACCCCTATCCGGCGTATGAGCAGATCCGCGCCAGCGGGCCGCTGCTGCTCCCCGAGGCGCACCTGACCGTGTTCTCGTCGTTCACCGAATGCGACGACGTGCTGCGGCATCCGTCCTCGGCAAGCGACCGGATGAAGTCGACGCTGACCCAACGGGCGATAGCCAACGGCGAGCAGGAGCGGCCGGTCGGACCGCCGGGGTTCCTGTTCCTCGATCCGCCCGACCACACCCGGCTGCGCAAGCTGGTCAGCAAGGCGTTCGTACCGAGGGTGGTCAAGGCCCTCGAGCCCGACATCACCGCGATGGTCGACGAGATGCTCGATCGCATCGAGGAGCGCGGCACGTGTGACGTCATCGCCGACCTGGCCCATCCGCTGCCCGTCGCGGTGATCTGCTGGCTGCTCGGCGTGCCGATCGAGGACGAACCCGAGTTCAGTCGGGCCTCGGCACTGCTCGCCCAGGGACTCGACCCCTTCATCCCGTTCACCGGCAGCCGGTCCGACGGCTTCGACGAGCGGATGGCGGCGGCCGTCTGGCTTCGCGACTACGTGCACGGCCTCATCGAGCAGCGCCGCACCGAACCCCGCGACGACCTGATCTCGGGGCTGATCGCCGCCGAGGAGGACGGCGACCAGCTCACCGAGGACGAGATCGTCGCGACGTGCAACCTGTTGCTCATCGCCGGCCACGAGACGACGGTGAACCTGATCGCCAACGCGATCCTCGCGATGCTGCGGCAGCCGACCCAGTGGACCGCGCTGGCCGCCGACCCGAGTCGGGTGTCGACGGTGATCGAGGAGACCATGCGCTACGACCCGCCGGTGCAGCTGGTCGGGCGGATCGCGGGGGACGACATGACCATCGGAGATACCGACATCGTCAAGGGCGACACGATCATGCTGCTGCTTGCCGCGGCGCAACGCGACCCGGCA
Organism: Pseudonocardiales bacterium; assembly: GCA_032160745.1. Classification (GTDB taxonomy): domain Bacteria; phylum Actinomycetota; class Actinomycetes; order Mycobacteriales; family Jatrophihabitantaceae; genus Jatrophihabitans. The sequence continues at coordinate 35 of JAVHVD010000396.1, read as the reverse complement.
TCGATCGACCGGCCCGACGAGTTCGACCCCGACCG
>JAVHVD010000395.1:0-3695 GCA_032160745.1 Pseudonocardiales bacterium | reverse complement strand
GTGACGGCCAGCGAGCCGCCGAACGCCGCACCCAGCGCGGCGCCGATGCCGGCGATCTCGTCCTCGGCCTGGAACGTCCGGATGCCGAACCGCTTGTGCTTGGACAGCTCGTGCAGGATGTCGGACGCCGGCGTGATCGGGTACGCGCCGAGGAACAGCGGCAGGCCGGAGCGCTGCCCGGCGGCGATCAGCCCGTAGGCCAGCGCCAGGTTGCCGCTGATGTTGCGGTAGGTACCGGCCGGCACCGTCGCCGGATTGACCTCGTAGGAGACGCCGAACGCCTCGGTGGTCTCGCCGAAGTTCCAGCCCGCCTTGAACGCGGTGATGTTGGCCTCGGCGATGTCCGGCTTGTTGGCGAACTTCGACCGGACGAAGTTGATCGTCCCCTCGGTCGGACGGGAGTACATCCACGACAGCAGGCCGAGCGCGAACATGTTCTTGCTGCGGCCGGCGTCCTTGCGCGTGAGCTCGCTGCCCTCGAGCGCATCCAGCGTCAGCTGGGTGAGGTCGACCGCGTGGACGTTGTAGCCCTCGAGCGCGCCGTCCTCGAGCGGGTTGCTGGCCCAGCCGACGCGGGCCAGCGCCCGGGTGGTGAAGTCGTGGGTGTCGACGATCAGCGTGGCGCCCTTGGGCACGTCGCCGAGGTTCGCCTTGAGCGCCGCCGGGTTCATCGCCACGAGTACGTCGGGCCGGTCGCCGGCGGTCAGGATGTCGTGGTCAGCGAAGTGCAGCTGGAACGACGACACGCCGGCCAGCGTCCCCTGCGGGGCCCGGATCTCGGCCGGGAAGTTCGGGAAGGTCGCGAGGTCGTTGCCGAAGACCGCGGTCTCCTGGGTGAACCGATCGCCTGTCAGCTGCATGCCGTCGCCGGAGTCCCCGGCTATGCGGATCACGACCTGATCGAGCTGTTGGACGTCCTTGGTCATGCGGGTGCGTGCCTCCCGGCATCGAATCAGCGGCGCCACGTGCCAAAGACGGCGGGCCGCGACCCGTTCATATTACGTTTATGTATCGCGATCTGTGGGTGGGCTGGCTCACTCGACCCCCGACTTCCCGGCAGTTGGGGGCACTATCGCGCCCGCGCGCACGTTCGAAGAGGTGACAGACAGTGCGTGCCGTACCTTCCTGGGGGGGTTCCGACAAGTCGGATATGCCCTACTCTCGGGCCATCGGTTACGTGATGACCGGCGATCCGGCGGGTAGGACGTGAAGAAGAACCCGTAACGAAGAGGGGGAGTCATGGCGGACCTGGTCCTGCCGGCCTTCGAGATGGACTGCCGCGACTGGATGGTCGTGAGCCCGTCCGAGGCGGGAGTCCCCGAGGACGTCGCCGGCGCCCCCGTCCTGGCCGTCCTCAGCACGGTCGTCATCGAAGAGGACCTCCGCGAGGCCACCGGCGCCCTCACCGTCGGCATGATCGACGCCGCCGACGACCTCGCCACCCGCGCCGTTGCGCCCGGTGCCGCGGCCCACGAACTGCTCGACGACGACACCATGCCCGGCACCCGCCGCTACGTGATGCCCGCCCCCGGCAACCACCGCCTCGCCCTGCTCGCCGAGTTCGTGGTCGGCGGCGACGTCGAGCTCGACCGCCGGGTCGAGCGGCTGATGGTCTCGTTCCGCTGGCAAGGCGCCTGACCCGACCCGTCTGTGCGTCCCGCTTCCACCCGTCCCGTTTCCGCCCGTCTCCCCATCGCGAGACCCGTCGGCTCAGGTCACCTCGGTGATCGTCGCCGTCGCCACGTCGAAGACGAACCCGCGGACGTCGTCGCGGTGCGGGATCCACGCGCAGTTGCGGACGGTGGCCACCGAGCGCCTCGTGTCCTCGTACAGATCGGTGAACCCCTCCACCCGCCACGGCGGCGCCTCGCCGCTCTCCTGCTCCAGCTCGGCCCGGAACGCGGCGTCGTCGAAGCCGTCCATCCCGCACTCGGTGTGGTGGATGATGACGACCTCGCGGGTGCCCAGGGACCGCTGGCTCAGCGCCAGCGAGCGCAGCACGTCGTCGGTCGGGATCCCGCCGGCATTGCGGATCAGGTGCGCGTCGCCGATGTCCAGACCCAGCGCCCCGAAGAGGTCCAGCCGGGAGTCCATACAGGCGATGACGGTCAACCGCAGCTTGGGCCGCAGCGGTCGGGGACCGGGGAACGACTCGGCGTAGCGCTCGTTGGCGTGCACCAGATGGTCGATGGCCGACATGGTCGAGAGTCAATCAGACCGGCCGGTGCGGCCCGCGTCATGGGCCCGGGAACGCCGGACGCCGGTTCGATCGTTCCCCTGATATGCATGGCGTTCAGAACGGTCTCAAGACCGCCGTCCTGTTCGGTGCTCTCGGCGCACTCCTGGTCGGCGGCGGTGGTCTCATCGCGGGGCGCAGTGGCCTGATCATCGGGCTGCTGCTCGCCGTCGCGATCAATGCGTTCAGCTACTTCAACTCCGACAAGCTGGCGCTGCGGGCGATGCAGGCGCGGCCGGTCAGCGAGGTCGAGCAGCCCGCCATGTACCGGATCGTCCGCGAGCTGGCCACCAGCGCCCGGCAGCCGATGCCCCGGCTGTACATCTCGCCGACCGCGGCGCCCAACGCCTTCGCGACCGGCCGCAACCCGCACCACGCCGCGGTGTGCGCCACCGAGGGCATCCTGCAGATGCTGAACGAGCGCGAGCTGCGGGCCGTCCTCGGGCACGAGCTCAGCCACGTCTACAACCGCGACATCCTGATCTCGTCCGTGGCGGGCTGCCTCGCCGCTGGCGTGACGATGCTGGCCAACTTCGCGATGTTCTTCGGCGGTGGGGGCGACCGGGACCGCAACCCGTTCGCCGAGCTGCTGATGATCTTCCTGGGTCCGCTGGCCGCCGGCCTGATCCAGCTGTCGATCAGCCGGGCCCGCGAGTACCAGGCTGACGCGTCCGGTGCCCAGCTGTCGGCCGATCCGCTGGCACTCGCGTCCGCCCTGCGGAAGCTCGAGATCGGGACGGCGGCCCGCCCGCTGATGCAGACGCCGCGGCTGGCGACCACCAGTCAACTGATGATCGCGAACCCGTTCGGCGGCGTGCGCACCTGGTTCTCGACGCACCCGCCGATGGAGTCGCGCATCGCCCGCCTCGAGCAGATGGCGAAGTCCGACCCCCGCTACCTGCGGTGAGTCAGCGGTAGTTGGTGAATTGCAGGGGGACGTCGAGATCGCTCTTCTTGAGCAGCGCGATGACGTCCTGCAGCTGGTCCTTCTTCTTGCCCGACACCCGCACCTGGTCGTCCTGGATGGCCGCCTGCACGCCCTTCGGCCCCTCGTCCTTGATCAATTTCACGATCTCGCGCGCATGGTCTCGGTCGATGCCCTGGCGCAGCGTCCCGTTGATGACGTAGATCTTGCCCGACGCCTTGGGGTCGCTGGCGTCGAGCGCCTTCATCGAGATGGAGCGCTTGACCAGCTTCTCCTTGAACACGTCCAGCGCGGCCTTGGCCCGCTCCTCGGTGTCGGCCTTGATCGTGATCCCCAGCTCGCCCGACCACTCGACGGTGGCGTTGACGCCGCGGAAGTCGAAGCGCTGGGAGAGCTCCTTCGCCGCTTGGTTCAGGGCGTTGTCGACCTCCTGGCGGTCGATCTTGCTCACGATGTCGAAGGACGGATCGGCCATGCTGGAACCTCCTGCTGTGCTCGGGAGACCTCGACCGTAGTCGATGCGGGCATCGGGTA
>JAVHVD010000394.1:0-3284 GCA_032160745.1 Pseudonocardiales bacterium | reverse complement strand
CCCGCTACCGTCGAGGCGTGGACGATCTGGAGCTGGCCGCCGCGCTCGTGCACGACGCCGGCACCCTTGCCGCGCAAATGCTGCGCGAGGGCCTGACCGTTCACCACAAGACGTCCATTTCGGACGTGGTGTCGGCCGCCGACCACGCCGCCGAGGAGCTGGTCGTCGCCCGGCTGCGGGCCGAGCGTCCGGATGACGGCATCGTCGGCGAGGAGGGCACGGCCGACGCCGGAGCCGGCCGTACCTGGTACGTCGACCCGGTCGACGGGACGTACAACTTCCTGTCCGGGCTGCCGACGTGGTGCGCGGCGCTGGCGCTGGACGAGGTTCTCGGCGCGGTCTATCAGCCGGCCGCGGCCGAGCTGTGGGCCGGCGGCCCGGATCATCCGACGACCCGCAACGGCATCCCGCTCGAGCCGATCGGCGACCGTCGCCTGGCCGAGGTGTCGCTCACGACCTACCTGCACCCGACCACGCTCGCCGACGACCGGCTGCGCGAACCGCTGCTGCGCGTCATGCAGGGCGCGGCCACGGTCCGGATGCTCGGCTCCGGGTCGGTGGAGATGGCTGCCGTCGCCGGCGGCCGGCTGGGCGCGTCGGTGCAGGCGAACTCGCTGCCGTGGGACTGGCTGCCCGGCGCTGCGCTCGTGCGCGGCGCCGGCGGCGCCGCGGAGGTCGTCGAGGTGGACGGGCATCGCTGGCATGTCGCCGGTGCGGGCCGGGTGGTCGAGGAGATCGCGGCTCTGCTGCACGGCTGAGCGCACGCCGCACGAGGCGACATGCCGGGCCGCCCGCGGTTCCGCAGCGAGCGCGGTCCGAACCACAGGCATCGTTGCCGATGCCGGTATGCGGAAGGGGGGCAGTCCTGACGCTGGCCCGGAACGCCACTCATCCGCGAAGCCACGGGCGGCTTCGGCATGTCTATGGGAGAACCGTCAGAGGGTTCGGATTCGTTACACCCCGGCCCGGCTAGTCGTCCGTTGTGCCCGGTTCGAGCTGAGAGTCGAGTTCGTGCCGCTGGGCGCGGCGCGTCTCGACCCGGGCCTCCAGCTGCCGGGTGAAGGCCGCGCGCGGTCGGGCGAGCAGCACCAACGAGAGCGGGACGGAGAGGACGAGAGCGATCAGCGGCGCCAGGAAGCCGTGCACCCCGACCAGGACGAGCAGGCCCCACAGCGCGAAGAACAGGCCGAAGCGCAGGATCGTGTACAGCCACATCGATCCCATCCACCGGGCGAAGGTGGACCGAACCGGCTGCTGTTCCGTCACCAGGCCGAATCTACCCGGGCCCGGTCGTCGCTCAATACTGACCGAGCGTGCCCTGGCGGCGGGCCCGGTCGACCGACCGCCGGAAGACGACCAGCGCCAGCGGCAGGGCGAGGACCGCCGCGCCGAGGGTGCCGAGGATGCGTAGCCCGTCCACATCGCCGAGCAGCAAGCCCGAGCGCAGCGCGGAGATCCCCCACGTGAACGGGATCGCCTCGGCGATCCACCGCACCGAGCCCGGCAGCTCGGCGATCGGGAAGTACACGCCGGCCACCAGCGCCACGACCGCGCTCACCAGACCGGCTACCGTGCTGCCCCGCTTGAACACCACGGTGAACGCGGAGACGGCGATGCCCACCGCCGCCGCCATCGCGACGAGCCCGACCAACGCGGCGGCGCTCGCCAGCAGCCCGCTGACCGACGCCTCGTAGTTCGCGCCGAAGGCCGGCCCCAGCCCGAGGAGGACGAAACACCCGATCACGCCCTGCAGCACCTCGTAGGCCGCCATCGACAACGCCAGCGCAGCAGGCGACGCCGGCGTCGTGAGCAGCGCCTCGAACGTGCCGGTGATCTGCTCCTCACGCAGTTTGTGGGTGAACGCCATCAGCGCCGCGTTGACGAACTGCAGCACCGCCATCCCGACGAGGACGTAGGTGAAGTAGCCGGCGCGCAGTGCGGCGTCGGAGCTGCGTCCGGTGTCGACGAGGCCGCTGACCCGGTTGACGACGAGCAGGATGCCGGCGCTCGTCACCAATTGCAGGGCGAACGGGAACCGGTAGGAGCGGGCGATGCCGAGGTCGCGGCGGATGAAGACCCAGGCGAGGGCGGCCGGGCCGCTCACGGCGCGGCGTCCAGCAGCTGCTCCAACGCCTCGGCGCTGTCCGGCCGGGTCTCCACGCGGCGGATCCGCCCGGCGTCCAGCACGACGACCCGGTCGCCCAGGGTTGCGGCCTCGTGCAGGTCGTGCGTCACCCACAGCACCGCCGACCCGGACCGCTTGGCGAGATCGACGACCGCCTCGCGCAGTTCGCGGGACACCGCCGGGTCGAGCGCGCGGGACGGCTCGTCCAGCAGCAGCACCGGCGGATTGAGCAGCAGCGCCCGGGCGAGCGAGAGTCGCGACCGCATCCCGGACGAGTAGCCGTCGAATCGTCGATCGCCGGCGTCGGAGAGTTGGACGAGATCGAGCAACTCGTCCGCGCGCGCCCGCGCCAGTGCCCTCGGCAGCTCGCTGAGGCGACCGAAGAACTCGAGGTTCTGCCGCCCGGACAGCCGCCAGTACCAGGATCGTTCGTCGGAGAGCACCACGCCGGTGCGGCGCCGGACCTCTCGGGGATCGCGCAGCGCGTCGAAACCGGCGACCTGCACCTCGCCGCCGTCGGGCAGCACCCTGGTCCCGAGCACGCGCAGCAGCGTCGACTTGCCCGCGCCGTTGACGCCGATCATGACCACGACCTCGCCGGCGGCGACCTCGAGGCTGACCCGATCGAGCGCCTGCACCGTGCCGAACCGCTTCGAGACGTCGACGACGCGCACGCGGGTCTCGTCCACGGGGTCCTCTCCGCCGCAGGGAGCGATCGAACGGCTCAGGGTAACCGGGGTCCGTCGGTGACGACGCGCAGCCGCCACACCCACGGTGCCGCCACCGAGCCGACGTGATCGGGTCCCACCGGCAGCGCCGCGATCCGCCAGGCGAACGGTCGGCCGTCGGGCCGGCCGGCCTTGAACAGCGCCTCCTGGTCCGTCCACGCCCGCCCGGCCCCGGTCCGTTCGACGTCCACGCCGACCGGTCGGCGGGCGATCGCGACGAGGACCACGGATCCACTGTGGCTGACGCTCCACCGCAGGTCGCCGACCGCTCCGTCCACCTGCGGAGCCTCGCCCAGGAGCTGGGTCAGCGAGACCGCCTGAGGCGCGACGTGCAGGTTCGCGCCGAGCAGCGCCCGGAGCATCGTGCGGCCGAGAACGAACCGCGATCGGTCATCGGTGTGGCGGTACGAAGCGGCCCGGCGTCGCTCGGC
>JAVHVD010000393.1:0-23697 GCA_032160745.1 Pseudonocardiales bacterium | reverse complement strand
ATGCGGCGCTGTTGATCGAGGAACGCGGGGTTCTCGTCGCCGGCGACATGCTTTCTGATGTCCTGATTCCAATGCTCGACCTGAACGACACCGCTGACCCGATCGAGGACTACCTCGCCGCGTTGCGGCTGCTCGAGGGCGTGGCGGGCGACGTCGACGTCGTCGTCCCCGGCCACGGGTCCATCGGGGGAGCTGGTCAGGCACACGCACGGATCGTCCAGGATCGGGCGTACGTGCACAACTTGCGCGATGCCCAGGTTCCCAGCGACCCGCGGGTCGGCCCATCGGCCCCGTACGGCAAGGATTGGGTGCCTGCCGTGCACGCACAGCAACTCCAGCGACTCGCTCGAAGAAGCGAGCGCGACGGGACGCCCGGATAGAGCTCCGCCACGGGATCGGCCTGGCAAGCACTGGGACGATCCCGCTACGCCACCCGCGCTGCCTCGCTGACCTATCTCGCGACGAAGCAAACCGCAGACTTCGAGCGCGCACAGGACGGGCCGGACACCGACTCGTCGTTTCGCGGACACCTTGCGCTCGCTCGGACGCAACGGTCGGCCGCGACGCTGGCGCGGCACCCCATCGAAGACTGCGCCGCATCCCATCGAAATGATCCAGGAGCGTTCATGTCACTCACCCGTCGCCAGCTTCTCGCCGGCGGAGCCACCGGTGTCGGCCTGGCCGTGGCCGGCAGCCTTCCCACGCTCGGCGAAGCCGCCGCAGCCACGCCATCCGCGGACCGTCGTCGCCCTACGCCGACCCCGCGAGCCGGGCGGCCCTTTCCCCCGCTGACCGACGACCCCAACGGCATCCTCGCGCTGCCGGAGGGCTTCTCCTACCGGATCGTCAGCTGCAGCGGCCGGACGGACCTGGACGGCGGCCTCGGCAAGACACCCTCCAACCACGACGGCACCGCCGTCTTCTCTGCCGGGCGCAACCGGCTGCAGCTCATCCAGAATCACGAGTTGGGCGCATGGGGCAGCGACTTCGGCGTGCCGCACGCGCCCGGCACCGTGTACGACGACGGCGCCGAGTTCGGTGGCGGCTGCACGGTGATCGAGACGGACTCCGACGCCCGCCCGCGAGGTGAGTGGGTCGGCATCTCCGGCACGGTCACGAACTGCGCAGGTGGCCCGACGCCGTGGGGGACGTGGCTGACCTGCGAGGAGACCGAGGTCCGGGCCGGCACCGCCTGGAGCGGGCGCGGGCACAGCGGCACCTATCAGCGTGATCACGGCTACGTCTTCGAGGTGTTCGCCGACCGGTCGCACTCGCCGCTCCCCAAGCCGATCAAGGCCTTCGGCCGGTACGCGCACGAAGCACTGGCCGTCGAGCCCAGCCGCCGGCGGGTGTACCTCTCCGAGGATGCGAGCACCCCGAACGGTCTGTTCTACCGGTGGACCGCTCCGCGAGGTGTTGAGCTCGGCCCGGGCGCCGCGAACCAGTTGGGCGCGACCGACGGCCGGCTCGAGGCGATGCAGATCCGCCTCGATGACGGCAGCGTCCTGCCGGATGTCGCCTACCTGACCTCGGCCCAGCTCGGCCGCCCCTTCAAGGTCACCTGGCTGGCCGTCCCGGACCGGGATGCGACAACCACGTCGGTCCGCAAGCAGTTCGCGGCCACCGGCGAGGTCACCCGTGGCAAGAAGTTCGAGGGTGTCTACAGCGACGGGCGCGGGGTGTACGTCGTCAACAGCTACGCGTTCGGCGCCAGCGATCTGCCCGCGGACGCGGTCAAGCACGACGGGATGGTCTGGTACTACGACTACGAAGCACAGACGATCAAGCTGGTCACGTACTTCCCGCACCAGGCGAGCGCCGAGAGCGGCGCCGCGCCCAGGTACTCCGACCTCACCTTCGACGGCCCCGACAACGTGACCGTGACGCCCTGGGGCTCGCTGGTGCTCGCCGAGGACGGCGCCGGCGCCTCGCACGTGCTGAGTTCGACGCCGGGCGGCCCCACCTACGCGATCGCCCGCAACCAGCTCAACATCGGCACCGACGAGGCGCCGGAGTACTCGGAGTTCACCGGTCCCACGTTCACCGAGGACGGCCGGATCCTGTTCGTGAACATCCAGGTGCCGGGCATCACCCTGGCGATCACCGGCCCCTGGGAGAGGTACCTGGCCTAGCGAAATCTCCCCCTGATCGCCCGTCGCGAACAGGCCGCCCGTTGTCGTACCCGGGGGTTAGCGTGCAAGGCATGACAGCTCCAGAACCGCGTGATTCCGAGTCCGCCAGCAACGCGGAGCAGTCGACGTTGACGTTGGTGCGCGACGACGACGCTGAAGGCGCCACCGTCGACGAGTCGGCGGACGACGTGGGCCGGTCAGCCGCGCCGGCGCGGCGCAAGATCTGGCCGGCCTAGGTCAGAGGTTCAGCACCTCGAAGCCGACGGCGAACCGGACGCCGAGCCGGCTGCCGGTCTGCCGGGCGAACGATTCGAGGAACTCGCTCGGATCCGACATCGGTCCCTCGCCCAGCCCGCGCAGGTACTCGGCGTGCGCCTCCAGGGACGCGATGCCGGTGTCGAAGTGGTCGGTCACGTCGACACCGTGTGTTCCGTCCAGCACGCCGCTCACGAGGACGGTCGACACCGAGCACGGCTCGAGCCCGTCGTCGAGCAGTTCACGGAACACCCAGCGGTTTCCCGCATCACGGACGCCGTCCAGCACGGCCAGGCCGAGGGCGATGTGGTCGGCCTGGTTGCGCGTACCCGGGCCCCACGTGTCGTGATAGTTCGTGGTGATCACGACCTCCGGACGGTGCCGCCGGATCGCCCGGGCGATGTCGCGGCGCAGCGGCAGGCCGTATTCCAGCATCCCGTCCGGATGGCCGAGGAACTCAACCGTGTCCACGCCGACCAGCGCGGCCGACGCCCGCTCCTCGGCCTCGCGCAGCGGGCCGCACCGTTCCGGCTCGATGCCGTCGATGCCCGCCTCACCGCTGGTGGCCAGGCAGTAGGCCACCCGCTTGCCCTGTGAGGTCCAGCGCGCGATCGCGGCGGCCGTGCCGTACTCGAGATCGTCCGGATGCGCGACGATCGCCAGCGCGCTGGACCAGTCCTCGTCCACCAGTTGCAACGGTTCGGTCATGAGTCCATCCAGGGTGTGTCGAGGGCGGGATTCCGGTTCCGGGCGGCGGTGCGCAGCACCTCGGCAGTCAGCAGTTCCTTGGCCACGTACGGCGCCGCGAGATCGTCCGGGACGTCCTCGCGACCGTGGCTGGAGCAGAGCACGATGGTGATCTCTGGCCACCGCTGCGCGATCGTACGGGCAGCGGCCGGGCCGTCCATCCCCGGCATCCGGACGTCCAGCAGGACGAGGTCGGGCCGGTGTTGCTCGACAAGACGTACCGCCTCGGCAGCGGTCGTGTGGTTCCCAGCGAATTCGTGCCGGGACGTAACGAAACGCGCGCCGTGGGGTTAAGCAGATGTGCCCCCAGTTCTCGGCCGGTACCGCAGCCTGCTCGCTCCGCTGCTCGCCGCCGTCCTGACCGGGGGACTCTGTGTCGGCCTCGGCGTGCCGGGGGCCGGCGCCTCGAGCCGATTAGGAGGCCTGCTGCCGTTCGGCTGCGCCAACCCGGCTGGTCATCGTTCGTCGTCGCTGCTGCCTGCGGCCCAGGATCCGACAGGCAACACCGTCACGTGCTTCGGCCAGGTCGTTCGCGGCGCCGGTTCGCTGTCGCCGAGCGCGACGTCCGGTCCGGTGGGCTACGGCCCGCAGCAGATCCAGTCCGCCTACAAGGTGACCGGCAAGCTCGCGTCCGGACGGACCGTCGCGATCGTGGACGCCTACGACGATCCCAAGGCCGAGGCGGACCTCGCCGTCTATCGCAAGACCTTCGGGCTGGCGCCGTGCACCACGGCCAACCGATGCTTCCGCAAGGTCAACCAACGCGGTGCGACCGGTCCGCTGCCGGCCCGGGACTACGGGTGGGCCCAGGAGATCAGCCTCGACCTCGACGCCGTGTCGGCGACCTGCCCCGACTGCCGCATCCTGCTCGTCGAGGCCGACTCGCCGTCGCCGAGCGCGCTCATGGCCGCGGTGGACACCGCCGTACGGTTGGGCGCAGTCGCGGTGTCGAACAGTTACGGCGGCGTCGAGGACCGGTCCTTGCTGACGCTGGACAAGCACCTGAACCACGCGGGCGTCGCGATCACCGCCGCGTCCGGCGACGACGGCTACGGCGTGCAGTGGCCGGCGTCGTCCCGCTTCGTCACCGCAGTCGGTGGTACGCGGCTTGTCACGTCGAGCAACGCGCGCGGCTGGGCAGAGACCGCCTGGGCCGGCTCGGGCAGCGGCTGCTCGAGGTATGAGACGAAGCCGGCGTGGCAACACGACACCGGCTGCACCCGGCGCACCGTCGCCGACGTGTCCGCGGTCGCCGACCCGGCCACCGGGCTCGCCGTGTACGACACCTTCAACAACTGCGCCGTGCCGGCGCTGTGCGGTCTGCTCCTCAGCACCGGGGTGGCCAAGGGGCTCAACGGCTGGGCCAAGATCGGCGGCACCAGCCTGTCGGCGCCCATCGTCGCAGCGGTCTACGCACTGGCCGGCAACCGCCGCACGGCCTCGTACGCCTATGCCCATCGCAGCGCGTTGACCGACGTGCGGTCCGGGGCGAACGGGAGGTGCAACTCGTCGTACCTGTGCACCGCGAAGACCGGATTCGACGGGCCGACCGGGCTCGGTACACCGCTGGGGCTCGGTGCCTTCTGAAGCTCGATGCGCGGCCGCGGGCCATCCTGGTGCCGGCGACCGACGCCTCGAATGCCAGAGAACGTAACATCGGGCGGAGGTCGGATATAGGGACCAAAGTCCGGCAATGCGGCTCCGGTTCATCCGGCGATAAGTTGGGCTGTGCCCGTATTGCTGGTCGTCCACCACACGACCTCGCCTGCCCTCCAAACCCTGCTCGACGCCGTGCTGGACGGCACCCGCGCCGACGGCATCGAAGGCGTGGACGTCAGGGTGCGGCCGGCGCTCACCGCGACCGCCGTCGACGTGCTCGAGTCCGACGGTTTCGTATTGGGAACGCCGGCCAACATCGGCTACCTCTCCGGCGCGATGAAGCACTTCTTCGACGGCGTCTACTACCCCGCGCTGAGTGCGAAGGCCGGCGCGCCGTACGGGCTGTACGTCCACGGCAACAACGACACCGAGGGTGCGGTCCGCGCGGCCGAGTCGATCACCAAGGGCATGGGCTGGGAGCGCGTGCACGCGCCGGTCACGGTGATCGGTGCGCCGGGCAAGGACGACGTCGACGCGTGCTGGGACCTCGGCGCGACCGTGGCGGCGACGCTGGCCGGTTGAGGGCCGTCAGTCCTCAGCCGGCCATTCCAACGGCAGGCCGAACGCCGCGAACAGGTCGGTGTCCAGGAACGCGTAGATGCACTCGACACGGCCCTCGCGCACGTCGAGGACCTGGATGTTGTGTGCTCGCAGCCGCCCTTCCGCATCTGCCACATACGTAGCGGCGGCGGGGCAGCCGTTCGCGCTCGTGGGCACGAGCCGGCGTCGGCCGCCGGCGAGGACGCGGCTGGCGAAGAATTCGATGACCGCATCGCGGCCGTCGAACCAGGTGGGGATGGGCGGCATCTCGAGGCGCACGTCATCGCGGAACAGCGCGGAGAGCGCCGGCATGTCCGCCGCCTCGAACGCGGTGACGAAGCGGTTCAGCAGCTCGAGGTCCACATCCGACGTCATCGTGACCAGTTCCTCCGCCGGGCTCGATTTCTGCAGCTGGGTCCGGGCCCGCTGCAGCGCGCTGTTCACGGCGACCACTGACATGTCGAGCAGCTCGGCGACCTCGCTGGCCGGCCAGGCCAGGACGTCGCGCAGCACGAGCGCGGCCCGCTGACGCGCGGGCAGCTCCTGCAGGGCGGCGACGAAGGCGAGCCGGGTGCTCTCCCGGCGGGCCGCGACGACCGCTGGGTCCTCCGCGTCGCCGCCGACCGCAGCGTCGGGCAACGGCTGCAGCCACGGCACGTCGCCGCGCCGCGCGGCGAGCTTTCCGGCTGGGTTGTCGCTCGGCCCGCCGATGCCCGAGGGCAGCACCCGCCGACCCTTGTTCTCCAGCGCGGTGAGACAGGCCCGCGTGGCGATCCGGTACAGCCACGTCCGCACCGACGAGCGCCGTTCGAACGCAGCGAAGCCGCGCCACGCACGCAGGTAGGTCTCCTGCACGACATCCTCGGCGTCGTGGAAGGAACCGAGCATCCGGTAGCAGTGCGCGAGGAGCTCGCGCCGGTACGGATCGGTTTGCGCCGCGAACTCCGCTTCAGACGGTGGCATCGAGCGCGACCTCGGACAGCGCGGCGGGGGTCGGCGCGGGCACCCGGTGCCTGGTGATGAGCAGACCGATCGCGGCACCCGCGAGCGCGAGGGCGGCCGCGACGTAGAGGGCGGGGGCGACGCCGTCGGCGTAGGCCCGCGGGCTGGCGTAGCTCCCGTTGGCCGCGAAGACCGCCGCCGCGACCGCGACCCCGAGCACGCCGCCCAACTGACGCACCGAGTTGTACGTGCCCGACGCCTTGCCCAGGTGAATCGGCGCGACGGAGTTCATGACCGAATTCTGCCCTGCCGGCATCGCCATGGATGTTCCGATGCCGGCGACGATCAACGAGGGGACGGAGTCGGGATACGGATTGCCCTGCGCGACGTTGTAGGCGAGCCAGGCGAACCCGGCCGCCTGCAGGGTCAACCCGGTGACGATCAGCGGACGGGCACCGACGCGGTCGCTGAGAATGCCGGCGAACGGGGCGATGATGAACAGCAGAGCCGTCCACGGGATGAACCGCAGCCCGGCGCCGAGCGGGCTGTAGCCCAGGGAGATCTGCAGGTACTGCGCGAGCAGGAAGACGGTGCCGAACAGCGACGCCGAGAGCAGGAACATCGCGGCGTTGCCGGCCGAGTAGGACCGGACGCGGAACAGCTGCATGGGCAGCATCGGGGCCGGGGCCCGCAGCTCCCACAGGACGAAGGCCATCCCGATCAGGACGCCGCCGATCAGCGTCGTGAGCACCTCGGCGCCCGACCAGCCGGCAGCATCGGCGCGGACCAGACCCCACACGACACCGAATATGGCCGTGGAGACGAGCGCGAGGCCGAGCAGGTCCGGGCGTACCCGCGCGCCGCGGCTCTCCTTCATCCGGCTGATCGCCAGCGGGATGAGCACGGCCCCGATCGGCACGTTGATCCAGAAGATCCACTGCCACGCGATGCCGTCGGTGACGGCTCCGCCGACCACCGGGCCACCCACGACGGCCAGGCCGACGATGCCGGTGAAGATGCCGACGACCCGTCCGCGCTGCTCCACCGGGAACGCGGCGGTCAGCAGCGATACCGCGAGCGGCATCACCAGCGCGGAGCCGGCGCCCTGGACGGTCCGAGCGGTGATCAGCAGGGCGATGTTGGGCGCGAGCGCACACGCCACCGACGCCAGGCAGAACAGCCCGAGGCCGACGACGAACATGCGCAACCGGCCGTACCGGTCGCCCAGGGCGGCACCGGTGATCAGCAGGACGGCGAAGCTGAGGCTGTAGGAGTTGACGGTCCAGTCGAGCGTCTCGATCGAGGCGCCGAGGTCGTCGCGGATCGCGTTCAGTGCGGTCGCCACGACGAGCTGATCGAGCGCCACCATCAGCGCCGCGGTCGAGGTCAGGGCGAGGACCCAGCGCTGGGTCCGCGTCGAAGGTGTGGTCACGATGCCTCCTGGTCGGGTGTGTCAGCAGTACTGACCCGGTCGGTCCCGCAAACTCATCGGTCACCGACGATGAGTTTTGGACGACCGCCCGGTCTGTATCGGTGACCGCGATTTGAGGAGATGCGATGAGAGATGCGTTCGTGGTTCGCTACCGCACCACCGCCGAGGCAGCCGACGAGAACCAGCGGCTGGTCGAGGCGGTGTACGCCGAGTTGGCCGAGCGCCGGCCCGAGGGGTTGCAGTACTCGACATACCGGCTGGCCGACGGAGTGACGTTCGTGCACGTTGCGGTCGGCGGCGACGGAGTGCTCGGCGAGGTGCCGGCGTTCCAGGAGTTCCAGCGCGAGCTTGGCGCCCGGCTCGACGGCGGACCGCCGGACGCTTCGGCCGCGACGATCGTCGGGCGGTATCAGTCGTAGATGGCGTCGACCTGCCAGCGGGGCGGTTGATCGACGGGCATCGTGCCGGTGACGAGGTACGCCCGGCCACGGACGTCCACGATCTGGCAGCGCACGACGCGGCGGGCTGATTCCGGGCTCCACCACCGCTCGTCCACCGGCCACGGGCCGGCCCACGACGTGACCGCGGTGACCGCCGCACCGTCCATGCCGAACAGCGCGGGCGGCGCCGGCATCGCCCCACGCTCGGTGACCAGCACCGGGCGCCGCGTGGCGTCGAGCAGCTGGGCCGGGCGCGGCGGGTCGAGCAGTACCGACGGGGCCGGCGCGGGCAGCTGGCCCGGCCACGGCTGCTCGGGCGAGCGCAGCGGCGTCGGCTCATCGCCCCACGGCACCAGGCGGGTGCGCTGTCCGGGATCGCGCCCGCCGTCGAGCACCGGGGTCAGCACCGAGCCGTGCCCGAGCAGGGTCTGCACCCGGGCCAACGCGCGGGCGGCCTTCTCGTCCTCGGCGCCGGAGCCACCCCACAGCGCCTGCTGATGCGTGCCGGTGGGCACCACCTCGACCGGGACGAGGCGCACCCGCGTCACCCCACCCGTCGGACGCGGTGACATGCGCGGGTCGCGAGCTCCCCGCGGTGCACCGGACAACCACCCCTCCAGCTGCCAGCGCACCCGGTCGAGGACGTCCACGGCCGAGAGCACGCCGGCGTGCCGCCAACGGCGGACGGTCTCCTCGCCGTTCTCGCTCAGCGCCTGCAGCTCCAGGCAGGTACAGGCCAGGCCGTGCGCGCCGAGGTCGGCGACGAACTGCTCGGCGATGCCGCGCGCGGAGAACGCGACGGTGTCGACCCGGTCGACCGGCGGCTCGAGATCGAGGGTCACCGCGAACTCGACCGGTGGGCGTCGGCCGGACACCGGTCGCTCGTCGCGGCCGCCCGACTGCCGGTGCGCCCAGGCACCGTCCGGACCGAAGCGGGCCAGGACGTCGCGTGGCGGCAGCGCGGCGAACGCGCCGAGCGTGCGGATCCCCAGGCGGCGCAGCAGGTCGATCAGCGGCGAGGCCCCCGACGGGTCGAGCGTCTCGATGGGCAACGCGTCGAGGAACGCCGGCGAGCCGCCCGGGTCGACGACCAGCCCGCGGCGGGCGGCCTGCTCAGCAGCGAACGCGCCGTCGGCGATGCCGATCAGCAGGTCGGCGCCGCCGAGCGCCGGGATTCCGGCCACACCGCGCGACAGCGCGTGCAGCACGCCGGTCTCACCGCCGAAGTAGCGCGTGGGGCCGCGGACGTCGATCGCCGCCAGGCCGGGCCGGGTGATCTCGACGCCGGGCGCGATCGCCTCCAGCTCGGCCACCACCGGTTCGAAGACGCGGGCCTCGGCCGCCTCGTCGCGGGGGAGCACCAGCAGCTGCGGGCAGTGGCCCTGCGCCTCGCGGCGGCGCTGGCCGCGCCGCACCCCGTTCTCGCGGGCCACCTGCGAACACGCGACCACCCGGTTGGCCGTGACCACCGCGATCGGCGCGTCCATCGCCAATCCCGCCTCGAGCCGTGCCGTGGTGACCGGCCAGTCCGGACACCAAACGGCGATCCGCCTGATTTGATCCGCCGAGGCTGATCTCCTCACGGACCGCTCGCTGCGCTCGGGTCCATCGTCGATCCGCACCGCAAGCTCGCTTCGCTCGCGCGGCGGCGGGGCTCTTCGCGCGAGCGCTCATCGCGTTCGGGGTTGCGTTCCGGGTGGTTGCCTTCCAGCCCAGCGGCGGGCTCTTCGCGCGAGCGCATGCCGCTAACCGGCGAGGTCGATTACGGGGGCCAGGGGAGTGGCCTCGGTGACGCCGCCGCCGTCGGCCGGTAGCCAGAGGCTCGTGGTCGCCGGCCGGGCCGCCGAGCCACGGCCGGCCACCGTCACCTCGACCTGCCGGGCCCGCAGCCGCCCGGTGCCGTCACCGATCCCTGACCATGCGCCGTCGCGCGCCTGCAACCGGACATCGGCCCCGGGCCAGGCCGCCTCGGCGACGTAGGGCACGAGCACCGCGTCCTTGCTCCGGGCCCGGGCCGCGAGCCGCCGGATGTCGGCCGGGGCCAGGCTTCGCCCGCGCGGCGGCCGGGCAGCCACGATGTCAACCGCGTCCAGCAGCGCCCCGACGGTCGTCGTCCACCCCTCGCCGGGCGCCGGGATCAGCGCGAGCCGGGCCAGGTCGACGCCGTACTCGCGCGCCGCCTCGGCGCTGATGCGCGGGAAGCCGACCAGCGCGCACCAGGCTCCGCCGGACGATGCCGCACCCAGCAGGGCCAGCAGCAGGGACATCGATCCGCTGACGCTGACCGTGCTGCCGCGCCGCAGGCCGCCGGGCAACAGTGCGGCGAGCGCGGGAGCCACCGGCAGCGGGGGAGCGGTGCGCAGCCCGACGTGCTGCCAGTCGACGGCGGTGCTGCCGTCGGCTCTGTGGATCGCTACGTCGAGCATCCGTCCATTCTCGAACAGGTGTTCGAAACCGTCAAGCCATCCTGGACCAGCTCACTCCACTAACCGGGCCGGCGCCGGGCGGGACGGTCGCCGCTTACCCGACCCGGGCGAGGAACTCCTTCGTGCGGCTGAGGATCAGCGCGGCCGAGTCGGGATCGAAGTCGGCAAAGCCCTTCTCGGCGATGAGGTGTGCGGTGCCCGGATACAGGAAGATGACGCCGTCGGCGGCCTCGTCGGCCAGCGCCTTCGCGCCGTCGAGCTCGCCGGGCTCGAGGTTCTCGTCCTGCTCGGCGATGTGGATCTGAACCGCCACGTCGGCCGGCCACGGACCACCGAACTCCGCGGACGGGAGGGCCGAGTACAGCAGCACCGCACCTCGGACGCCGGGGAGTGTCTGCGCGACCTTCTGGGCCGGCAGCGCGCCGAGGGAGAAGCCCATGACGACCGCACCGACGGGTAGATCGGCCGCCATCTGCACACCGCGGTCGATGACGTTGCCGAAGCCGACCTCCTGCGCGTGCGCGACGCCTTCCTGGATGGACGGGAAGGTGGCTCCCTCCCACAGGTCAGCGATGGTGACCTCGTGCCCCGCCGCCCGCAGCTCATCGGCGAACCAACGGACACCGTCGGTGACGCCCAGGACGTGGTGGAACATCAGAACGCTGGTCATGCTGGCGACTCCCGCGGCTCGATCGGTCCTTTCAGACATCGTGCCGGTCGGCCCGGACAACGTCGACCGAGGCGAACACCGCTGCACCCGGCTCGTTGGGCAGTCGCGCCGTCCGGGCGACGGCGCGGCGTCACCGGCCACACTGAAGGCATGCGGATCGCCGTCCTGTCCGACACCCACTCCCCGCGCTACTGGAAGCGGTGCCCGGTCCCGGTCGCCGAGGCGCTGGCGGGCGTGGACGCCATCCTGCACGCCGGCGATGTCTGCCGGGCCGAAACGCTCGAGGAGCTGTCCGGCTTCGCGCCGGTGCACGCCGTACTCGGGAACAACGACGGCCCCGATGTTGCCGCGTGGGGCGCGCCCGAGACGCTCGAGCTGGAGCTGGCCGGGCTCTGCGTCGCGATGGTCCACGACAGCGGCGCCAAGATCGGCCGGCCGGCCCGGCTGCGCCGGATGTTTCCCCGCGCCGGGCTCGTCGTCTTCGGTCACTCGCACATTCCGTGGGACGAGACGCACGCCGGGCAGCGCACGTTCAATCCCGGCTCGCCCACCGACCGGCGCCGCCAGCCGCACGGCACGATGGGCGAGCTGGTGATCGAGAACGGTCGGCTGGTGTCCGCCCGTATCTTCCCGGTCACGTGAGGGCTCGGCTGGGTCGTCGTGTCACGCGCTGGCGAGCAGCCGCCGGGCGATCGTGGCGCCGTGCGCCGACGCCTTCTCCTGCGCATCTTCGAGCTGCTGCGCGGCGGCGCCCCGTAGGTGGGCCATCGCCGGGTTGATGTCGGCGAGGGTCAGTTCGGCGCGGGCCACAGCGACGTCCAGGCCCCAGAGGTCGCCCAAAACGTGCGACATGTACGGCGAGACGTGGTCCCAACCCTCGCGCGGGGTTCCCGGGGCGTAGCCGCCGCCGCGGGCCTCGACCAGGACGGCCGGACGGCCGGCGAGCAACTGTTCGGTCGTGCTGGCAGCGCGCGGGTCAGTGATGACCATGTCGATCCAGTGCTTCACCTGCTGCGGCACGCCCCAGTTGTAGATCGGCACTGCGAAGAGGTAGGCGTCGGCCGCGAGCAGTTCGTCGGCGAGCTCGGTCGCAAGTCGGACTGCCGCGACCTGGTCGGGGGTGCGCGGCTGATCAGGCGGGCTCATCATCACCGCGACGGCGGCCGGCCAGAGCGGCGGCAGGGGGTGGTTGCCGAGATCGCGGCGGATCACGGTCGCCGATGGGTGCTGTTGCAACCACTGCTGCTCGACAGCGTCGGCCAACCGGCGGCTCACCGAGCCCTCGTTGCGGAGACTCGAGTCGAGGCGGAAGAACTTCATGGGGGTGCTCCTCGGGAGGGCGAATGTGTTGTCTTCAAGATAAGTGGAAATACCAACCAGTTGTCAAACCAATGATCTGGTTGTCACATTTTCGGCTCGAATCGCATATCCTGAGAATGTGAACGCGGACGGCACGGACGACCTCGGGCTGGCGCTCAGCGTCGTGCTGAGGTCCTACCTCGCCGCGGCTGCGGACGTCTTCGACGACCTGCCCGGCGGTGCCCGCGGGTACCAGGTGCTGGCCAGCGCAGCGCACCACGCGCTGCCAACGCAGGGGGCCATCGCTTCCCAGTTGGGCATCGACCGCAGCGTGCTGACCTACCTGCTCGACGACTTGGAGAAGCAGAAGCTGATCCAGCGCCAACCCGACCCGGCTGACCGGCGGGCCCGGCGGATCGTGCTCACCAAGACCGGCGAGTCGGTACTCGCTCGGCACGGCAAGCGGTTGTCGGTGGCCGAGCAGCACGCGCTGCGGGGCCTGGACGACCGGGAGCAGGAAATGCTGCGGAACCTGCTCTGGCGGGCGTCCGCGCCCGGTACGGGCACCCAGTCGGCCTGCGACGTCGTGCAGGAAGTCGTGGAGGCGTTCTAAGAGGGGTCGCCCGCGGCGCCAGCGGAACTGTCACCGGCCGAGGGTTTGCGGAAGTACTTCGGGAAGCGCGCCGCCGCGCGCCGATCGCCGCTGATGTCGAGGGCACCGGCCTCCTCGGCGGCGCGTATGCCGGTGCCGAGAAAAACGACCATCCGCAGGGTCGTGATGTCCGTGGCGAGCCGGGCATCCGCAGTAGCCGCTCGCCCGCGCGAGATGTCGATGCCGTGATCGGCGATGGCGACCGTGAACTGGTCGTCCCCGAGCTGCAGCCCGTAGGTGACCTCGTCGCCGGTCGCCGGGTCGAACATCGAGTGCAGCGCAATCATCATCGAGACCGCGCCGAGCTCGCGTCCCTCGGTCCGCTGCGTGCCGCTGCCCCACCGGCCCAGCTCGAGCAGGATCGGGCCGAGCGCGTGCCCGCGGTCGGTCAACTCGTAGACGACGACGCTGGCCGGCGGCTCGAGGGTGTACCGATGCACGACGCCGTCCTGGTCGAGCTCGCGCAACCGCTGGGACAGCACGTTCGGGCTCACGCCGGGCAACGCCTCGCGCAGCTGACCGAACCGGCGCGGGCCCAGCGACAACTCTCGGACGATGAGCAACGCCCACCGCTCGCCGAGGACGTCCAGCGCGCGCGCCACCCCGCACGGGTCGGCGTAACTCCTTCGCTCGGTCTTCACGATGCCCACCGTACTCCTAGTTCAGGATTAATGATTGCTTTTCAGGACTAGCGGTCCTACGTTAGGACCATGGAATCCACAACCTACCGCGAGCTGCCACAGGGTGATGTCCGGTTGATCGGCGATCCGATCGCCCGGCGCCTCCTCGGCTCCGACGCGTTGGCGCGCCTCGCCTACCTCGGCAAGGACGGCACGCCTCGAGTCATCCCGATGGGCTTCGTCTGGAACGGCAGCGAGATCGTCATGGCCACGTTCGCCCGCAGTGCGAAGCTCGCCGCGCTACGTGCGCGCCCTGACGTCGCCATCACGATCGACCACGCCGGGCCGCCGCCGGACGTCCTGCTCGTGCGCGGTCGGGCGGTGCTGGATCCGGTTGCGGGCGTAGCGCCGGAGTACGAACAGGTGCAGCGCAAGTACTACGGCGACGAGCAGGCCGAGCAGGTCCTGGCGATGATCCGCGAGCAGGGCGTCTCGATGGTGCGCATCGTCGTGGCGCCGAGCTGGGTGAGCACCCTCGACTTCCAGACCCGGAACCCGGGGGCCCTGGTCGCCGCCGGTCTGGCGAGTTGATCGACATGACCACCTTCTGTCTCGTCCCCGGTGCCGGCGGTGACGCGGCGTACTGGTCTCGCGTCGTGCCGGAGCTCGAGCGGCACGGTCACCGGGCGATCCCGGTCGACATCCCCGAGGACGATCCACGACTGGGGCTGCCCGAGTACGCCGCCCTCGTCGCGGCGGCGATCGGCGAGCGATCCGAGGTCGTCGTGGTCGCCCAGTCGCTCGGCGGATTCACCGCGCCGATGGTCGCGCGGGACACGAAGCTGGACATGATCGTTCTGCTGAACGCGATGATCCCGGTGCCGAACGAGCGGCCGGGGGACTGGTGGGACGCGACCGGCGCAGTCGAGGCGCGGCACGCTGCCGACACGGCGGCCGGGCGGAGCACCGATTTCGATTACGAGCAGCACTTCGTCCACGACATCGACGTCGCGACCAAGGCGTGGATGTCCGAGCACCCACCCCGTACGCCGTCCGACACCCCGTTCGGCCAGCCGTGCGAGTTCGAGATCTGGCCGGACATCCCGATCAAGGTGCTCGTCGGCCGCGACGACCGGTTCTTCCCGGCTGACTTCCAGCGTCGTGTCGCGAAGGAACGGCTCGGCATCGAGGCGGACGAGATCGACGGTGGGCACCTGGTCGCGTTGAGCAATCCGGTCGGCCTGGCGCAACGGCTGCTCGAGTACGCCGCTGTGTGACCGCTGACCCACCGTGCCCATACTGTGCCGATGGATACGAGGGAAGTCTTCGCCGCCTGCGCTGAACAGCGGCGCGCCTGCGCCGATCTGATCGAGACCCTCGACGACGCCCAGCTCGCAACGCTGAGCCTGTGCGGCGAGTGGGACGTGCGCACGGTCGCAGCTCACCTGACCGTTCCGTTGCTCGTCCCCACCCTGAAGTTCGCACGCGCCGCCCTGCGCCACCGGGGGAGCTTCGACCGTACGAACGCCGCGCTGGCCAAGCAGATGGCGACCACGCCGGTGCCCCGGATCGCGGCCAACCTGCGCGCGCACGCCGAGAGCAGGTACACGCCACCGGTCGGCGGACCGCGGGCGCCGCTGACCGACCTGCTCATCCATGGCGGCGACGTCCGGATTCCGCTCGGTCTGCCGTTCGACCCGCCGGTGGACGCGGTCGAGACCGCCTTGGACTTCCTGACCGGTCTGGCGATCGGCTTCGTCCCGCGTGGGCGCTTGAAGGACATCCGGATCGCGCCGACCGACAGTCCACGACGCTGGGGAAGCGGAGCCGAGATCAGCGGCCGGGCCGCGGATCTGATGATGGCGGCGAGCGGTCGCAGGGCCACCCTCGACAAGCTCGCCGGTCCTGGGCTCGATGTGATCGCCGCCCGCCTGTGATCGGCCCCGAGTAAGCGGGACGCAGACGGGTGAGTGGCGCCGGCAGCGTGTGAATCGACGCGGGCCCTATCGTTGCCTGAGTGTCTGTCCCGTCTCCGACGCCGGCCGAACTGCGCGCCCGGCTCGATGGGCTGACGATCCGCGACGCCGACCGGCTGCGCCTCCGCCTGGACGGCGCCGCGCGCGGGAGCAGCCCGAAGGCACTCGCGCAGCTGGCCGAACGGTTCGCGCGGGCCGAAAACCTGATAGCCACCCGCACTGCCGCCGTCCCGGTCATCACGTATCCCGACCTGCCGGTCAGCGCCCGCCGCACAGACATCGCCGCCGCGATCCAGGATCACCAGGTCGTCGTGGTCGCCGGCGAGACGGGCTCGGGCAAGACCACCCAGCTGCCCAAGATCTGCCTCGAACTCGGTCGCGGCATCCGCGGCACGATCGGGCACACCCAGCCGCGCCGCCTGGCCGCGCGCACGGTCGCCCAGCGCATTGCTGATGAGCTGCACACCCCGCTCGGCGAGGCCGTCGGCTACACCGTCCGGTTCACCGACCAGGCCAGCGACCGGACGCTGGTCAAGCTGATGACCGACGGCATCCTGCTCGCCGAGATCCAGCGGGATCGTCGACTGCTGCGCTACGACACGCTCATCCTCGATGAGGCGCACGAGCGCAGCCTCAACATCGACTTCCTGCTCGGGTACCTTCGCGGCCTGCTGCCCCGCCGCCCGGACCTGAAGGTGATCGTCACATCGGCGACGATCGAGCCCGCCCGCTTCGCCGAGCATTTCGGCGGCGCGCCGATCGTCGAGGTCTCCGGGCGCACGTATCCGGTCGAGATCCGGTATCGCCCGCTCGAACCGGACGTCCCCGACGACGACCCCGACACGAGTGGCGACGACGCCGACGACCCCGATCACGACATCACTCGCCGCGTCCAGGCCCGTGACCAGACGGAGGCCATCGTCGACGCGATCCAGGAGCTCGCGGCCGAACCGCCCGGGGACGTCCTGGTCTTCCTCTCCGGCGAGCGCGAGATCCGCGACACCGCCGAGGCGCTGAAGGAGCTGCGCAACACCGAGGTGCTGCCGCTGTACGCCCGGCTGTCGACGGCCGAGCAGCAACGGGTGTTCGAACCGCACACCGGCCGGCGGGTCGTGCTCGCCACCAACGTCGCCGAGACGTCCCTGACCGTTCCCGGCATCCGGTACGTGGTCGACCCCGGCACCGCCCGGATCTCGCGGTACAGCCGGCGGACGAAGGTGCAACGGCTGCCGATCGAGCCGATCTCGCAGGCGTCGGCCGCGCAGCGCGCCGGTCGCTGCGGCCGGGTGGCCGACGGCGTCGCGATCCGGCTTTACGCCAAGACAGACTTCGAATCGCGGCCGCGCTACACGGACCCGGAGATCCTGCGCACCAACCTCGCCGCCGTGATCCTGCAGATGGCCGCGCTGCGCCTCGGCGACGTGGCCGAGTTCCCGTTCCTGGATCCGCCCGACCGGCGCAGCATCCGCGACGGCGTGACGCTGCTGCAGGAGCTCGGCGCCTTCGACCCGGACGGCGCCATCACCGACGTCGGACGGCGGCTGGCCCAGCTGCCGGTCGACCCGCGGATCGGCCGGATGATCCTGCAGGCCGAGCAGGAGAACTGCGTACGGGAAGTGCTCGTGCTCGCCGCCGCACTCTCCATACCCGATCCGCGCGAGCGCCCGGCCGACCGCGAGGAGGCAGCGAAGCAGAAGCACGCCCGCTTCGCCGACGAGCACTCCGACTTCGTCTCCTACCTCAACCTGTGGCACTACCTGCGCGAGCAGCGGCGCGAGCGCTCGGGCAACCAGTTCCGCCGCATGTGCCGCGAGGAGTTCCTGCACTACCTGCGGGTCCGCGAGTGGCAGGACCTCGTCGGTCAGCTTCGTTCCATCGCGCGCGGGCTCGACATCGTGGAGTCCGACGATCCGGCCCCGCCCGAGCGGATCCACGCCGCGCTGCTCGCCGGTCTGCTGAGCCATGTCGGCCTCCGCGAAGGCGATTCGCGGGACTATCTCGGCGCGCGGAACTCGCGCTTCGTTCTCGCCCCCGGCTCGGTGCTGACCAAGCGACCGCCGCGCTGGATCGTTGTCGCCGACCTCGTCGAGACCAGTCGGCTCTACGGTCGGATCGCGGCCCGCATCGAGCCGGAGTCGGTCGAACGGGTCGCCGGCCACCTCGTGCAACGCACGTACAGCGAGCCCCACTGGGACGCGGAGCGGGGCGCGGCCATGGCCTTCGAACGGGTGACGCTGTACGGACTGCCGCTCGTCGCGCGCCGCCGGGTCGGTTACGCGGCGGTCGACCCGGAGATCGCGCGCGAGCTGTTCCTGCGGCATGCGCTCGTGGAGGGCGACTGGGCGACGCGGCACCACTTCTTCCGCGACAACCAGGCGCTGCGGGCCGAGCTCGAGGAGATCGAGGAGCGCGCCCGCCGACGCGATCTGCTCGCCGGCGACGACGAGATCTACGCCTTCTACGACACGCGCGTCCCGGCGGTTGCGGTGTCGGCGAAACATTTCGACGCGTGGTGGAAGAAGGCCCGGCACAAGACGCCGGACCTGCTGACGATGACGCGCGACGACCTGTTGCGGCGCGACGACGCGGACGTCGAGCAGCCCGACATGTGGCGGGCAGGGGACCTGGCGCTGCCGGTCAGTTACCGTTTCGAGCCGGGTGCCGAGGACGACGGAGTCACGGTGCACGTCCCGGTCGACGTCCTGGCCCGCCTCGGCGGCGGCGAGTTCGGCTGGCAGGTGCCGGCGCTGCGCGAGGAGCTCGTGACCGCGCTGATCCGGTCGCTGCCGAAGGACCTGCGGCGCAACTTCGTCCCGGTGCCGGACACCGCCCGGGCGGTCCTGGCCGCGCTGCAGCCGGGGCAGGAGCCGCTGCTGGACGGCGTCCAGCGCGAGCTGCAGCGGCGGACCGGCGTACTGGTGCCGATCACCGCGTTCGACCTCGACAAGCTCCCGTCCCACCTGCGGGTGACGTTCGCGGTCGAGGCCGCGGACGGAACCGAGGTCGCCCGGGGCAAGGACCTGCCGGCCCTGCAGGAGCAGCTGGCCGGGCCAGTGCGCGCGGCGGTCGCCTCCGCCGTCGCCGGGGATGTGGAGCGCGCCGGCCTGCGGACCTGGCCCGACGACCTAGCCGAGCTGCCCCGTGAGGTCGAGCGGGCGAGCGGGGATCATGTCGTGCACGGCTTCCCGTCGTTGGTCGACGAGCGGGACACCGTCGCCGTCCGGGTGTTCCCGACCCGGACCGAGCAGGCTGCGGCGATGGGCCGCGGCCAGCGCCGCCTGCTGCGGTTGTCGATTCCGTCCCCGGCGAAGGCGGTCGAGCGGTCGCTGTCCACCCGCGCGCGCCTCGTGCTCGGCGCCAATCCGAACGGCACACTCGCCGCGCTGCTCGAGGACTGCGCCGACGCCGCGGTCGATGCGCTGGCGCCCGAGCCGGTGTGGACGCGCGAGGGGTTCGCCGAGCTGCGCGGCCGGGTCGCCGCCGATCTCGTCCCGACCACGATCGACGTGATGGGCCGGGTCGAGCGCGTCCTGGCCGCAGCGCACGACGTCCGGCTGGCGCTGCCCGATCCACCGTCAGCGGCGGTGGCCGACTCGATCGGCGATATCAAGGCCCAGTTCCGCCGGCTGCTGCCACCGGGTTTCGTCACCGTCACCGGCACGGATCATCTCGCCGACCTCGCCCGCTACGTCACCGCGATCGGCCGCCGGCTCGAGCGGCTGTCCCGCGACCTGGATGCCGACCGGGGCCGGATGCAGCGCGTCCAGGCCGTCCAGACCGCGTACGACGAACTCCTGCGCGCGCTGCCCGCCGCTCGCGCCGCAGCTGACGACGTGCGCGACATCGGCCGGCTGATCGAGGAGCTCCGGGTCAGCCTCTGGGCGCAGCAGCTGGGCACGGCGCGACCGGTGAGCGAGCAGCGCATATACCGCGCAATCGACGCAATCGCCCTATGAACCGACCTTTGCGGACGGACCCGCTCCGACAAGGCTCGGTAACGGTCTGGGGGTCTTGAACGCTGCTCGCCGAAGTTGCTACCGTGCGGGACGCAGGCCGTCGGAGCGGTGGCTGACGGTGCGCTGATCCTGGCGTTCGGGGACGGACCGGTCGAGAGATCCGGTTGTCGCCGAGCGACGTGCATCGACTCGTCACCGCTTCGGCGTGTCTGCCCAACTTCCGGGAAGAAGGCCGTGACGTCGGGCTACTCGGGCACCTCGCAGGTGCGGAAGCTGGGCATCAATCCGGGCATGCGGGTCGCCGTCGAGCGGATGCCGGCTGATTGGTCCCTGGACGACCCGCCGCCCATCGTCGACGCGGGCGACGGCCCGGCCGACGTCCTGCTCCGCTTCGTCCGCTCCGCGACCGAACTCGCCGAGGTGGCAGAGCTGGGGCAGCGGATCTTTCCCGCCGGCGCGCTGTGGATCGCCTGGCCGCGCCGCGCCGGTGGGCACGTCAGCGACGTCACCGAGAACGCGATCCGCGACGCGGTCCTGCCGCTCGGGCTGGTCGATGTGAAGGTCGCCGCACTCGACGCCGACTGGTCCGGGCTGAAGATCGTCTGGCGCATGGAGCGGCGGACGGCGTCCTGAACGCTCAGCCGGTCAGCACGTCGATCGCGTGTCGCAGTCGGGCCTGCGCGTTGTGCAGCACCGGCTCGCCGTGACCGAAGGCGGCGATCTCGACGTCCAGATCAGCCAGCCGCTGCATCGACGTCGCCGCCAGGTCGGTGTCGAGATTGAAGACGCCGAGGACGACCTTGCCGAGGTGTTCGGCCACCGCGTCGCCGGTCAGCAGGACCCCGTGTTGCGGCAGGTGCAGCGCAATGCTGCCGTCGGTGTGCCCGGGGACGGCCAGCACGTGCGCGCCGCCGGCGAAGTCGAGCACGTCTCCGTCCTGTACCTCGCGATCGACCTCGACGGGTGGCGCAGGGGCCAGGCCTGCGGCGACCCGGTTGTGCAGCACCCGTTCGGCGTCGGTGAAGTTGGGTAGTGGCCCGACGACGTCGCCGCGGATGATCGGGGCATCGGCCGCGTGCGCGATGATCTCGATGTCCCCCCACTCCCTGACCTCGGCGGCGCCACCGGAATGATCGTCGTGGAAATGGGTGAGCACGACGCGGTTGACGTCGGTCGGAGCAAGCCCGACCTGATCCAGAGCGGCGGCAAGATCACTGCCGGCGTCCGCGGCGCCGGTGTCGATCAGCGTGACGCCGTCGTCGTCCCGCCACAGATAGGCCTGCCAAACCCCCAGAACCAGCCGGTGAAAGCTGCTGGTCAGTTGTTGGGCGGGCATGGGACTCACCGTATCAATCTGCCGGAATCCTCCACCTCGCGGTTTGCTCGAGAATATTTTCTCGCTGCTGTCGAATATCGGATTGGCCGCTCGACGCATTGATGGACCAGGGTTGAACCGGTCAGGATGGCCGGGCGCTGGCGATGTCGAAGGAGAGTTGCGATGCGAGTCATGGTGCTGGTGAAGGCGAACGAGGACTCCGAGGCCGGACGGATGCCGAACCACGACGAACTGGCCGAGATGGGCAAGTACAACGAGACGCTGGTCAAGGCCGGCATCATGCTGGCCGCCGACGGCCTCAGCTCCTCAACCGACGGCAAGCGCGTGCGCTTCGAGCAGAACAAGAAGCCGGTCGTCATCGACGGTCCGTTCACCGAGACGAAGGAACTGATCGCGGGTTACTGGATCTGGGAGGTTGCCTCGTTGGAGGAGGCGGCCGAGTGGCTGAAGCGCGCACCGTTCCAGGAGGGCGAGGTCGAGATCCGCCGGGTGTCCGAGCCCGAGGACTTCGGCGAGGAATTCACGCCCGACATGCAGGCCCGGGAGCAGCAGTTGCGCGACGAGGTCGCGTCCCGGCAACAGTGAGCGACGCTCGCGAGCGCACCTTGGGGAACGGGCTGCGCCTGCCGAACGAGCGAAGCGAGGCTCGGCAGTGAGGGTTGAGCGGACGATCGAAGCTGTCTGGCGGATGGAGGCGGCTCGGCTGATCGGCGGTCTCGCGCGGGTCGTGCGGGATGTCGGTCTGGCCGAGGACCTCGCCCAGGACGCGCTCGTCGCTGCGCTCGAGCAATGGCCGGAGTCAGGCGTGCCGGACAACCCGGGCGCGTGGCTCATGGCCGTTGCCCGGCGCCGGGGCGTCGACACCATTCGGCGCCGGGTGACCCTCGAGCGCAAGGTCGAGGAGATCGGTCGCGACCTCACTGAATACGAGAATCCGATGGACGAGATCGAGGTAGAGACGCAGGTGTCCGACGACGTGCTGCGGTTGATGTTCACCGCCTGCCACCCGGTGCTGTCACCGGAGGCGCGCGTCGCGCTGACACTCAAAATGATCGGCGGCCTGTCGACCGAGGAGATCGCCCGGGCCTTCGTCGTACCGGTGCCGACGATGGCCCAGCGGATCGTCCGGGCCAAGAAGACGCTCGCTGATGCGGGGGTGCCGTTCGAGATCCCCTCCGGCCCGGAGCTCACCGCGCGGCTCTCGGCGGTGCTCGAGGTCGTGTACCTCGTCTTCAACGAGGGCTACACCGCGACGTCGGGCTCGTCGTGGACGCGGCCGGCGTTGTGCGCCGAGGCCATGCGGCTGGGCCGGATCCTCTGCGGCCTCGCGCCGGGGGAGGCGGAAGCGTTCGGGCTCGTCGCGCTGATGGAGATCCAGGCGTCCCGACTCCGAGCCCGAGTCAGGCCGTCCGGAGCGCCGATCACCCTGCTGGATCAGGACCGCACGCTCTGGGATCGCGTCCTGATCAACCACGCGCTGCGGGCGCTGGCTCACGCCGAGACGCTCGGCGGCAGCGGGACGTATGTGCTGCAGGCATCGATCGCCGCGTGCCATGCGCGCGCGGGCACGCCCGAGGACACGGACTGGGCGCGGATCGCGTCGGTCTACGAGGTGCTGGCGGCGCAGACCGGGTCGCCGATCGTGGAGCTCAACCGGGCGGTCGCTGTGGCGATGGCTGCGGGGCCGGCGGCCGGGCTGCAAATCGTCGACGACCTGCGGTCGGATCCGGCGCTGAAGTCGTATCACCTCCTACCGGCGGTGCGCGGCGATCTGCTGTTCAAGCTCGGTCGGCTGGACGAGGCGCGAACGGAGTTCGAGGCGGCGGCGGAGATGACCGGCAATGACCAGGAGCGCGAGCTGTTGCGCGACCGCGCCGCGGCCTGCTGATCCGTTTCGAACCGTGCCTTCACCGGGTCAGGGAAGATGGCGGCATGAGAGTGGTGGGGTCACGCGCGGTCAAGCGCATCGTTCTCGAGTCCGTGGGCTGGTTGCTCGTCATCGGCGGTATCGCGGCGCTGGTGCTGCCCGGCCCCGGTCTGCTGGCGATCGTCGGCGGGTTGGCACTGCTGTCGCAGCAGTACGACTGGGCGCGCCGCCGGCTCGATCCGGTGAAGAAGCGGGCGCTTGAGGCCGCGGCGGACGGAGTGGAGACCTGGCCGCGCATCTTGCTGTCCTGCCTCGGCGTCGCCTTCCTGATCGGGATCGGCGTCGTATGGGGTATCGCTCCGGACGTGCCGGGTTGGTGGCCGCTGGACGAGAAGTGGTGGCTGCCGGGCGGCTGGGGCACTGGCGCGTCATTGATCCTGTCCGGCCTGATCGCGCTCGGCCTCGTCGTTTACAGCTACCGCCACTTCCGCGAGATCAAGGCCCACGACCCGACCCCCTAGCGGCGACCGGCGTCGCTGGCCCGGCTCAGCGTTGCACCCGTCCCGCAGTCCACGTCGAGCATCTGCGGGTGACTCATCGAGATGAGGTCACACGGAGGAGCGTCGTCGACGTCGACGTGGGGTTCGACTTCGGGCAGGTCGTAGGGGCCTGGTGCGGCCGGATCGAGCACACCCCACGGAGTGAGCAGTCCGGTACCGAGCGACGCGGCCGCGGCCCACGCGGCCAC
>JAVHVD010000392.1:0-10205 GCA_032160745.1 Pseudonocardiales bacterium | reverse complement strand
AGGTGATGCGCTTGCGGAACCCGGGGAGGTTGATCTCCTTGTTCAGGCCCTTGCCGCTCTCGACGATGGATAGCGGCGTGGCGCCCTGTGCACGCAGCGTCGCGGCCGCGGAGGCCTCGTTCGACGCGTCTACCTTGCCCTTGCGCCGCTTGCCGCCGTCGTCGAGAACTTCGTAGTCGAACGTGCGAGTGAGGGTCGAGGTCATCGGGTCACTTCCGTCCCGCGAGCCGGGTGAATTCCTCCGGCGAGTGGCAAATCTCGAGGGCTTGCGCGTAGCTGATGATCGATTGGTTGACGCGCTGGGCGAGGTGGTGGTCGAACGTCAACATCCCGTCCGCGCCGGACGACTGCATGAACGACGGGATCTGGTGGTTCTTGCCCTCGCGAATGAGGTTCCGGATCGCGGCGGTGGCGAACATGATCTCGCAGACGACGGTGCGTCCGGCGCCGTCCGCCGTCTTGACGAGTGCCTGGGTGACCACTCCCTGCAACGCCGTCGACAGCTGGGCGCGGACCTCCTGCTGCTGGTGCGAAGGGAAGATGTCGATGACCCGGTCGATGGTCTGGGCCGCCGACTGGGTGTGCAGGGTCGCCAGCACGAGGTGACCGGTCTCGGCTGCGGTCAGGGCCGTCGAGACGGTCTCGAGGTCGCGCAGCTCGCCGACGAGGATGATGTCGGGGTCCTGGCGAAGCACCCGCTTGAGGGCCTCGGCGAAGCCGCCGGTGTCTACGCCGACCTCGCGCTGGTTGACCACGCACTTGCGGTGGTGGTGCAGGAATTCGATCGGGTCCTCGATGGTCATGATGTGATCGCGCCGCTCGCTGTTCGCGAGATCGAGCATGCTGGCCAGCGTCGTGGTCTTGCCCGAGCCGGTCGGGCCGGTGACGAGGACCAGTCCGCGGGGCAGCCGGGCGAAGCGCTCGATCTGTTCGGGCAGGCCGAGTTCGTGCAACGGCTTGATGATGTGGGGGATGGCTCGCATGACCGAGCCGTAGGAGTTGCGCTGCTGGAAGCAGTTGACCCGGAAGCGGGAGACGCCGGGGAGGTCATAGGCCAGGTCGATCTCGAGGTCGCGCTCGAAGCGCTGCCACTGCTCGTCGGAAAGAACCGATCGGATCAGCGTGGCGGTGTCCTGGGCGTTCAGCTTGGGACCGGGCAAAGGCTGCAGGTCGCCGTGCACCCGGATCATCGGAGGGGCGTCGACGGTCAGGTGCAGGTCCGAGCCGTTGTGCTCGATGAGCGCGGCCAGCATGGCGTTGAGGGCTCGAGGTGTCCCGACAGATCCGTTGGCCGGCGCACCTGGTGCGTCCAGTACTGCGGTGGGAGCGTCCACGTCCGGCCCTTCGGCAAGAGCGTCGCGGCCCCGCAACCGGCGACTATCGGCTGTAACTTCACACGGACCATACACACGAGAACAGGCAAATACAATCCGTGTTAGGAAATCCCCTTAAGCCAAGGCTGGAATCGAGGAAAGACGCTGGAAAGTGGCGTGCAGCGCAGCGCCCAACAGCAGTTAAGCGCGGGGAGGCGGGGTCGGGTTGCGATCTAGAGCCGGGCAAGCCCGGCTCTAGATCGCGACCCGGAGGACTTCGGCGAGGCTCGTCTCGCCGGCCGCGGCCTTGTGCAGTCCGTCGGTGCGCAGCATTTCCATGCCCTCGCCGACGGCCGCGCGCTGAATCTCGTGGGCGGAGGCCCGCTCGACCGCCAGCCGCTCGATCTCCTCGCTCACGAGCATGACTTCGTGCAGCGCGATTCGTCCGCGGTATCCGGTGCTGGCGCATGATCGGCACCCGACCGCGCGCCACAATGTCATTGGCGCCTCGATCTCGCCGAACGGCCAACGGGCCGCGCCGAGTTCGGCCCGACTCGGGCTGTACGGCTCCTTGCACCACTGACACAGCCGGCGGGCGAGGCGTTGGGCCATCACGCAGTCCAAGGATGAGCCGACCAGGAACGGCTCGATGCCCATCTCGACGAGCCGGGTCAACGCCGATGGCGCGTCGTTCGTGTGCAGCGTCGAGAGCACCAGGTGGCCGGTGAGGGACGCCTCGACGGCGAGCTGGGCCGTCACGCGATCGCGGATCTCGCCGATCAGCACGACGTCGGGGTCGGAGCGCAGGATGGCCGGCAGGACGGCGGCGAAGGTGAGTCCGGCCTTGTGGTTCACCTGGACCTGGTTCACCCCGGCGAGCCGGTACTCGACCGGATCCTCGACGGTGATGATGTTGATCTCGGGGTTGCTGATGGCGCTCAGCGTGGCGTACAGGGTCGTCGACTTGCCCGAGCCGGTGGGGCCGGTGACGAGCAGCATGCCGTGCGGTTTGCTGAACGAACTGGAGAACCGTTCGTAGTTCGTCGGCGTGAAGCCCAGCCGTTTGAGCTCGAGGTCGATCCCGCCGGTGTCGAGGACGCGCAGCACGATCTTCTCGCCCCAAACCGTGGGCAACGTCGCCACGCGGAGGTCGACCTGTCGTTGGTTGAGTTCGACGGTGATGCGGCCGTTCTGCGGCACCCGTCGCTCGGCGATGTCGACCCCGGACATGATCTTGAGTCGACTGAGGAGCGCCGACTGCACGGCTCGCGGCACGGTGTCCTTCTCGTGCAGAACACCGTCGATGCGAAAGCGGATGCGCAGGTCGTGCTCGGTCGGTTCGATGTGCAGGTCGGACGCCCGGTTGTCGATCGCCTGTTCGATCAGCCCGTTCACGTAACGGACGATCGGTACCTCGTCGCCGACGGAGTCCAGTGAATTGAGCAGCGCCGGTGACGAATCAGCGGCCAGCGTGGCTGCGATGTCGTCCAGGTCGTTCTCCGAGCGCTGGAACCGCTCGATGGCCTTCAACAGCTCGTCGCGGGCCACCACCACGGGGCGGACGGCCAGCCCGGTGGCCGCGCGCACGTCGTCGAGGGCCAGCACGTCGCCCGGATCGGACACGGCGACGACGATCTCGTCGTCATCGGCGGCGATACCCAGCACGCGGTGCCGCCGAGCGAGCGCGAAGGGCAGAGCGGCCGTGGCGGCCGCGTCGATCGCATATCCGTCGAGATCTACGTAGCTCAGTCCGTAGGCCTGCGCGAGCGCCTCGGCCAACTCCACCTCGGTGACGATGCCTTCGGTGACGAGTACGTCACGCAGGGCCCGACCCGAATCGTCGGAGGCCGTGACCGCAGACGACAGCACGGCGGGGCTGACGCCACGTGCGCGCAACGCCTCCAGCACCGGGCCATACGTCTGGTACATCGGCTCTCTCGGGTCGGGAATCCGGGCGAGCCGAGCGTAACTCAGCTTCGATCAACCGGAGATGTAGTGCTCCAGCTGGCCGCGGTCCGTCTCGAGTTGGCGGATCCGGCTCGAGACCACGTCGCCGATCGAGATCACGCCGACCAGCTCGCCGTCGTCGATGACCGGCATGTGCCGGATCCGGCGCTGGGTCATGGTCTCGGCGATGCTGTCCACTGCGTCCTCGCTGGAGCAGCTGACAACCGACGTGGTCATGATCGTGTCCACGCGGGCGTCCAGCACAGCCGGGCCCTGCTCGGCGATCCGGCGGACGACGTCCCGCTCGGAGACGATGCCGAGGACCCGGTCTCCGTCGACAACGATCAGCGCACCGACGTTGTGCTCGGCGAGCGCGGCGACGAGCGCGGTGACCGTGTCGCCCGGGTCGATGGTCACGACGGCGGCGCGGGTGGTGGCGTTCTTGTGACGCAGGATGTCCGAGATCTTCAGTGCGCTCACCCCTCTCACTGCCGACTTTCCTCTGAGCCTGCCGCAGTTGAGCCGGGCGCGCCAGCAACTAGGTCATGCCGGCTGTCGGGCGAACGCCCCGATCTCCTCGGCCAGGCGGGCCGGATGGTCGTACGGCACGAAGGTGCGGCCGTCCTCGATACGGACCAACCGGGCGTCGGTGAATGTCTGCCGGAGCCGCTCGGCGAACTCGATCTTGAAGAACCGATCCGCTTCGCCCCAGACCAGCAGGACGGGCTTGGGGAAGTCTCCCAGTCGGGTCGCCACATCGGCGAGATCGCGCTTGTCGATGGCCCGGAGGAATCGCGCGGTGTCTTTCGCGACCCCACGGTCGGCCACCGCGGGGCGCACCCAGCGGGCAGTGAGTTCGGCGTCGAGCGGGGTCCCGACGAGGCCGCCGTAGCCGAGCACCGAGTGCCGCACGAACTTCGGCTTGGCGCTGCGCAGGAACGCGCGAAGCCGCCAGGCCCGCCGACCGATCGCAACGATGGCGCCGAAGGGCGGCGGCGGGAATTTGTCGAAGGCGTCGCAGTTCGTGAGCACGAGCCGGCCGACGCGCGAGTGGTCGGTGTCGATCAGGAACTGGCACAGGGCGCCGCCGGTGTCGTTGCCGACCAGGGTCACGTCGTCCAGGTCGAGCGCGGCGAGGAAGTCGAGGACGAGGCGGGCGACGCCGCGTGGGCTCAGATCCGCCTCTTCGTCCAGAGCGATGGGGTGCGAGCCGAGTGGCAGGTCAGGGGCGAAGGAGCGGATGCCCTGGGCGGCGAGCGCCTCGGCGGCGCCGGTCCAGAGCTCGCCGTTGACGAGCAGCCCGTGGATGAACACGACCGGCGGCGTCGCGCTGTCCTCGGGGCCGTGGACCCGGTAGTGGACGGTGCCCTGGGGAAGGTCGACGGTCGGCATCGTGCGGCTCCTCGCGGTAGGTTCGGGACGTGTTCCAATTAACATACGTACTGACTGTATGAAAGACAACCCACGCACTCAGGCCGCTCGGTCGGCGGCGACGAAGGACGCACTCATCCGCGCGGCGCGTCCGCTCTTCGCCGCCCACGGCTTCGCCGGCGTGGCCACCGAGGCGATCGTGCGCGCGGCCGGCGTCACCCGCGGAGCCATGTACCACCACTTCGCGGACAAGACCGAGCTGTTCGCGGCCGTCTTCGAGGCGGTGGAGGTGGACCTCACCACGGGGATCGGCGCGGCCGTCGACGGGTCAACGGAGACCGATCCCGTCGCGCTGATGAAGCTCGGCGCGCGCGGGTGGTTGGCGGCGTGCGCCGATCCCGAAGTGCATCGGATCGCACTGATCGACGCGCCGGTCGTGCTGGGCTGGGAACGGTGGCGCGAGATCGGCATGCGCCACGGCATGGGGCTCGTCCAGAACATCCTCGCCTGGGCGATCGAGGCGGGACGGGTGCGGCAGCAGCCGGTCGCGCCGCTCGCGCACATCTTGATCGGAGCGCTCGACGAGGCGGCGCTCTACATCGCGCGGGCCGACGACCCGGATCAGGCCCGCGCGGAGATGAACGCCGTGCTCGACCAGGTGATCGACGCCCTCGCCGTTCCGGCCTGATCAGTCCTCGCCCTTCAGGTAGTCCTTGCGGGCGGTGCGGGACGGACGGGGTACGCCGGCCCGGGCGTAGAGCTGGTCGATGTAGCGATCGGGGGCGTGGTCGCTGGTCGCGTAGCGGCGCAGGTAGTCGGCGTGCAGGTCCGGTTCGGCGTCGTGCAGCCAGGTCAGGAAGTGCTCGCGCACGCCGGGTCGCAGGTGCAGCGGGCCGATGCCGAGCAGCCGTCCGCCCGCGTCGTGGATGGCGCCGACCACCTCGCGCAGTTGGGCCGCGCTGTCGCTGAGCGCGGGCAGGATCGGCGCGACCAGCGCGCCGGTCTTGATGCCGGCGCCGGCCAGCTTGGCCATCGCGTCGATGCGCCGCCGCGGGTTCGGTGAGCCCGGCTCGGTCGCGCGCCACACCCGCTCGTCCAGCGTGCCGATCGAGAAGTTCACCGACACCTCGGCGTGCTCGGCGGCGGCGGTGATGACGTCGAGATCGCGGGTGACGAGCGGTGATTTGGTCAGGATCGAGAACGGATTCGCTCGTTCGGTGAGCGCTTCGAGGACGCCGCGGGTCAGCCGGTACTTCGCCTCGGCGCGCTGGTAGGGGTCGGTGTTGGTTCCCATGGCGACGGCGTCGCCCCGCCAGCGTGGATCGGCGAGCTCGGCGCGCAATTTTTCGACGGCGTTGATCTTGACGACGATCTTGCGGTCGAAGTCCTCGCCGATGTTCAGCCCGAGGTACTCGTGCGTCGGCCGGGCGAAGCAGTAGCCACACCCATGGCTGCATCCTCTATAGACATTGATGGTCCAGGGGGAGGGGGCGCGGGACGGGCCCGGGACGTGGTTGAGGATCCGCCTCGCGGTCACGTGCAGGAACTCGAGACCGGACAGCCGGCCCGTGCCGATCTCGGGCACCAGCAGCTCGTCCACCCCGAAGAGCCCCGGCTCCCCTTCGTCCGCGAGTTTCCAACGAAACCCGCTCACGAGGTGACCACCGGGCGATGAGCGCTCGAGCTGGGCGGATTGAGCCAGCTCAACGGAAGTCTCGAGAGGTCGTGTGCAGGCCGAGGTGCAGGCGCTCGAGGCGCTCGGCGACGACGTTGATCACGCCGTCGGTCGTGTGCTCGAGCATGCCGCGGATCAGCAGCCCGCCGGAGTCGCGGGCGATCCGCCGATGCCGCTGCCACACCGTCTCCTCGACGATGATGTTCACCATTCCGGTCTCGTCCTCGAGGTTGAGGAACGTGACGCCACGCGCGGTCGCCGGCCGCTGCCGGTGCGTGACCACTCCGCCGACCGTGACCCGCGTGTGGTTCTCCAGCGCGCGAAGCCCAAGTGCCGTGATGATGCCGAGCGCGTCGAGGCGCGGCCGGATCAGCGCGGTGGGATAGGTGTCCGGCGTCATCGACGTCGCCCACATGTCGGCGATCAGCTGCTCGGGTTCGGTCATCGCCGGCAGCTCCGGCGGCGCGGTCTCGTCGAAGGTGACGACGTCGAGCTGACCGGGGCGCGCGGTAGCCGCCGCGCCCGCACCCCACAGCGCGTCGCGTCGCCCGGTGCCGAACGTGTCGAAGGCGCCGGACGTCGCCAGCGCCTCGACCTGATCGGCCGACAGCCCGACCCGGCGCGCGAGATCGGCCATCGACGCGAACGGCCCGTCCGCCTCGCGGGCAGCGACGATCGCCTCGGCCAGGTCGTCGCCGATCGTGCGCACCGACGACAGCCCCAACCGGACGGCCGGCTGCGGCGCGTCCAGGCAGGAGCAAGGGGGAGCTTGCGAGCCCGCAATGTCAGAGTGGGACGGGCCGTTCGCAGGTTCGAGCGAGGCCTTCGCGAGCGAGTGCGCCAGCGATGGCTTGCGGATCTCGACGCCGTGCCGCTTCGCGTCGTGGATCAGCGACTGCGGCGAGTAGAAGCCCATCGGCTGCGCGTTGAGGAGCGCCGTACAGAACGCCGCCGGGTAGTGCCGCTTGAGCCACGACGACGCGTAGACGAGCAGCGCGAAGCTGATCGAGTGCGACTCGGCGAACCCGAACGCGGCGAAGGCCTTGATCTTCTCGTAGATGCTGTCGGCGGCGGGGCCGGTGATGCCGTTCGCGGCCATCCCGTCGAAGAGCCGGATCCGCATGGCGTCGATCCGGTCCTTCGAGCGCTTCGAGCCCATAGCCCGGCGTAGCTGGTCGGCCTCGGACGGCGAGAAGTCGGCGACGGCCACGGCGATCTGCATCAGCTGCTCCTGGAACAGCGGGATGCCCAGCGTCCGTCGCAGCGGCTCCTCGAGTCGCGGATGCGGATAGGTGATCGGCTCCTCGCCGTTCTTGCGCCGGATGAAGGGGTGCACCGAGTCGCCCTGGATCGGGCCCGGACGGATCAGCGCCACCTCGCAGGCGAGGTCGTAGAAGTTGCGCGGCTTGAGCCGGGGCAGCGTGGCCATCTGCGCGCGCGACTCGACCTGGAACACCCCGATCGAATCGGCCGCGCAGAGCATGTCG
This sequence comes from Pseudonocardiales bacterium, assembly GCA_032160745.1. Classification (GTDB taxonomy): domain Bacteria; phylum Actinomycetota; class Actinomycetes; order Mycobacteriales; family Jatrophihabitantaceae; genus Jatrophihabitans. The sequence goes on along the minus strand of JAVHVD010000392.1, from coordinate 2,412 downwards.
TACACGCACGGCGCCTCTTGCGGGATCGTCGCCAGCTCGTAGGTGACGCCGTGGTGCTCGGTGATGAACTCGAAGCAGTACTGGATCGCCGACAGCATGCCGAGCCCGAGCAGGTCGAACTTCACCAGTCCGATCTCGGCGCAGTCGTCCTTGTCCCACTGCAGCACGGTGCGCCCGGGCATCCGTCCCCACTCGACCGGACACACCTCGATCACCGGACGGTCGCACATCACCATGCCGCCGGAATGGATGCCCAGATGCCGCGGGGTGTTTTGCAGTTCGGACGCGAGCTCCATTACATCCGCCGGGCACGACGCTGCGTCCCCCACGCTCGCTTCGCTCGGCGGGATCCTCGCGCCGCTACGCGACTTCGTCGCGTCCGCAAGCTCGCTTCGCTCGCGCGGCGGCGGGCTCTTCGCGCGAGCGCTCATCGGGTTGGTGGTGCTGTTCGAGCTGGTTGCGTTTTCGCGCGAGCGCTCATCGCGTTCGGGGCCGGCGTCCGAGAAATCCCTGCCGACGCCTTCGGCGCTCCAGTAATACCCCTGCTCGATCTCCTTGCTCCAGGCGTCCTGCTGGCCGATGGAGTAGCCGAGCGCCTTGGCGATATCGCGCACCGCCGATTTCGGCCGGTAGGTGATGACGTTCGCGACCTGCGCGGCGTGCTCGCGTCCGTGCATCTCGTAGACGTGCTGGATCACCTCTTCGCGGCGATCGGACTCGATGTCGATGTCGATGTCCGGCGGCTCGCCCCGCTCGGGCGCGAGGAACCGCTCGAACATCAGGTCGTAGTAGACGGCGTCGATCGCGGTGATCCGCAGCGCGTAACAGACCGCCGAGTTCGCCGCCGAGCCGCGCCCCTGGCAGAGGATGCCGTTGTCCCGGCAGAACTTCGCGATCTCCCAGACGACGAGGAAGTAGCCCGGAAAGTGCAGCTCCTCGATGATCTCGAGCTCGTGCTCGATGATCGCGTACGCCTTGGCCTCGTGCGGCTTGCCGGCGAAGCGCTCCGCCGCGCCGCGGTAGGTGAGTTCACGCAGGTAGGTCATCTCGGACTGGCCGTCCGGGCACGGGAACGGCGGGAGATCGGGAGCGATCAACGAGAGCGGGAACGCGATCTCCTTGGCCAGCCGCGCGGAGTTGGCGACCGCGGTCGGCCAGCGGGCGAACCGGGCCGCCATCTCCTCCCCGCTGCGTAGGTGCTGTCCGGCCCAGCCCGGCAGCCACCCGTCGATCTCGTCGAGGCTGCTACGCGCCCGCACCGCGGCCATCGCGGTCGCCAACGGGCGGCGCGGCGGCCCGTGATAGTGCGCGGCGGTGGTGGCCACGAGATCGAGACGCAGCTGCGCCGCCAGCTCGGCCAGCACCTCGTACCGCTCGTCGGCGAGCGGGTCGAGTTCGTGGGTCAGCTCGACGACGACATTGTCGCGCCCGAAGAGGTGCACGAGCCGGTCGAGCTCGTGCCGGGCCCCGTCGATCCCGTCCCGGTCGAGCGCCCGCCGCACCGCCCCCTTGCGGCAGCCGGTGAGCACCAGCCAGTGACCGTCGGCCGCATCGGCGAGCTGTTCGAGCTCGTCGTAGACCGGGCGGCCCTTCGCCCCGCCACGCAGATGGGCGGTGCCGATGACGCGGGACAGTCGCGCGTAACCGTCCGGGTCCCGAGCCAGGGCGAGCAGGTGCGTGCCCGGTGGATCGGGGACGCCGACCCGCGCGGCGATCGAGCGCTCCGCGGCGGTGCCCGGCAGCGCGACGTCGAGGGACAGCTCGGCACCGAAGCCGGTGGCCAATCCATGCGCCTCGGCCGCCTCGGCGAAACGGACGACGCCGTACACGCCGTCGTGGTCGGTGAGCGTCAGCGACTCGAGGCCGAGCAGCACTGCCTCTTCGGCGAGTTCCTCGGGCGCGGATGCCCCGTCGAGGAAGCTGAACGACGAGTGCGCGTGCAGCTCGCCGTAGGCCACCTGCGGGCGGGGCCGCTCGGCCATCGGCGTCGCTTCATAGGGCAGCCGCTTGCGCGACCAAGCCGGGGAGTCGCCGCCGTCGCCGGCCACCTGGGTGGTCGGCGGGCGTCCGGACAGGCGGCGTTCCAGCTCCCGCCACGGGACGTCCGGATTGTTGAAGCCCACTGGTCCACATTAGAACGCGAGTTCGGATTAAGCCATCTCTGTTCTGCCTCGCCGCCACCGTCGGACCAACGGCCCCGCGGCGCCGACGCTTTCCGCGCCGTGTTGGTCTGTACGCCGAATACCGACTCACGGGAGGCTGACGCCATGCGGAAACTGACCTTCGGCATGAACCTGAGCCTGGACGGCTACATCGCCGCGTCCGGCGACGACCTCGGCTGGAGCGTGCCGAGCGACGAGCTGTTCCAGTGGTGGTCCGACCGGGTGGGGGCGACGGGCCTGGCGCTGTACG
>JAVHVD010000391.1:0-2871 GCA_032160745.1 Pseudonocardiales bacterium | reverse complement strand
CTCATCACCGGGGCCAACACGGGCCTCGGCTACGAAACGGCCCGCCGCCTCATCGAAGCCGGCCACACCGTCTACATCGGTGATGAACCATAAGAACGTCATCGACGTCCTGGCCGGGCGGGAAAAGGCGCCGCCCAGCTCAGCTGCGCACGGCCTGGATCGCGCTATCCAGCAAACGGTCGAGTGGTTTGGTTCCGCCTGATCTGGTCCATTCGTCGACGGCGACGTCCAAACAGGACAGCGCAGCGGACACGATGGCATGTGCGCGCAGTTCGCGTGTGCTGCTCGGGCCCTTGAGCCGTGGGGCGAGCACGGGAATGAGCAGCTCGTGCCACTGGGCGTGTTTCTGTTGCTGGGCCGCTCGCAAGGCCGGTGTGGTGGAAAGCATCGTCGCCCGGGCCAGCGCCTTGCCGCCGTCACTGTCCAACGCGGCCAACGGCTCGTCCAGCGCGCGGCGCAGCGCCTCCCACGGTTCCTCGGACGCCGGGCGTCGTTGCAGGGCGGCCGCGAGGTCGTCGCCGATGGCGCGCATCTCGCCGAGGACCATGTCCTCCTTGGTGGCGAAGTAGCGGAACACGCTGCGCCCGGACATTCCCACGGCAGCCGCGATCTGATCGACGGTCGTCTCCTCGAAACCCTGCTCGAGGAACAGCTCCATCGCTGTGCTCGCGATCTCGGCCTGCACCGCACGGCGAGTCAGCTCGCGAAGGCCACCGCGCCGGGCCGGCGTATTCACCATATGACGATACTAACAGCCATGAAGTTCTTGACAGTCTTAGTTATAGTTGTCAGTGACTGACACACTAGGAGAAGAGAGAATCTGATGGACGTCGATAGCTACGAGCCAGGAACGCCGTGCTGGGCGATTCTGCACACACCGCAGCCGGATGTTGCTTCCGACTTCTACCGCCAGCTGCTGGGGTGGCAGGTCGAGACGCCACCTCCGGGTGGCGACGACCGTCGCACCGCATTGCTGCGGGGACGCCCGGTCGCGGGTATCGGTCGGGCCGGCGAGTCGGACCGCGCGGGCTGGCGCACCTACGTCTCGGTCCGCGACGCCGATGAGACAGCAGGCAGAGTCCAGGCGGCCGGCGGCACGCTCGTCTTGCCTCCCGTCGACGTGTCGGCCTGGGGTCGACAGGCAGTCTTCGCCGACCCGAGCGGCGCCCAGTTCGCGGTGTGGCAGGCGCGATCGCTGCCGGGCGCCGGCGTGGCGGGTGAACCGGGCACCTTCGCCTGGGGCGAGCTGATCACCGACGACGTCGAGGCGTCAGCCGCGTTCTACGGCGCGGTGTTCGGCTGGACCTTGACCGCCCCCGAAGGGCCACTGCAGCGACGCGAGTGGCAACTCGATGGCCGGTCGATCTCGGGGCTGCTGCCCCGACCCCCAGCTATGGCCCCAGAGATACCCGTCTACTGGGACGTCTACTTCGTTGTCGCCGATGCCACCGCTGCCGCGAGCACTGCCACCCAGGCGGGCGGGACGCAACTCATGGGCCCGACCGACATCGGAACCGCCACGATCGCGGTCTTCCTCGACCCAACCGGCTCCGTCTTCACTGTCACCGCCGCCCACAACTAAGAGCTGAGCGCGTCCGCCTTGGAGCGCGACCGCGAGGGCGCGGGCCAGCCGCCAACCAGCAGTGAAAGAAGGAGAACACATGTCTGTCAACGGAAAGGTCGGCGTCGTCACCGGCGCCGGTTCCGGCCTGGGCGAGGCCGGCGCCAAACGGCTCGCCAGCCACGGGGCCAAGATCATCGTGGCCGACCGCAACCCGGACTCCGCCGAACGTGTCGCCCGGGAGATCATCGTCGCGGGCGGCCAAGCGACACCGTTCACCGCCGACGTGACCGACGTCGGGGACACCCAGCAGCTGGTCGAGTTCGCAGTCACCACCTACGGCGGCCTGGACATCGCATTCAACAACGCCGGGATCACGCCGAAGCTGATCGACGTCCACGAGATCGACCCGGCCGACTGGGTCCAGGTCATCGCCATCAACCTGACCGGCATCTTCCACAGCATGAGGTCCGAACTGACCTACATGCTCGAGCATGACGGCGGTGCGATCGTCAACATGGCCTCTACCGCCGGTGTCATGGCCCACCCTGGTCGCGCCGCCTACTCGGCCTCCAAGCACGGCATCATCGGACTCACCCGCTCAGCGGCGGTCGAGTACGCCCAACGCGGCATCCGGATCAACGCCGTCGCTCCCGGCCCTATCGACGCACCATCCGCCCAAGGATTACCGCCCGAGGTCCGCGCTGCTGTCGCGGCCAAGACAGCGATGGGCCGCGTCGGCCAAGTGGACGAAGTCGCCGCCGTAGTCGCCTTCCTGCTCTCCGACGACGCCGCGTTCGTCACCGGCTCTGTCTATGAAGTGAACGGCGGCCAGACCCAGCTGTAGGGATCGAGTCACGCCGGTCCACGAACCGTTCCAGGGCGAGCCCGGGTAACTGCACGGATCGACGGGGCCGTTTGGCCGCTTGGCGACCCGTGCCGGCTGCTCGAGGAGTCCGATCAGGGTTCGGGTTCGCGGCGGGGCTGAGTCCGGCGAGCAGTACGTCGGTCGCCTTGACTCGCTGCTCGTGGGTGTCAGTGACGTCGGTCATCCGGATGAACATCGCGATGTCATCGACCGTGATGTCGGCTCGCAGCCCACCGGCGACCCGGAGCCTTTGTACGCCTCCGGTAGGGCTCGAACCTGTGCAGACACATTGGGGGCGTCAGGGTCGGCCATGCCGGATCACCTGACAGGTCAGTACGAGAAGCAGGGAGCTATCGGCGGGTACTGGGGCATCGTGCTGGAGGTTTCTCACTGACTGCGCAATTAGCCTATGAACTAAGGGGATCATGCGATCAAAAATGTG
>JAVHVD010000390.1:0-4283 GCA_032160745.1 Pseudonocardiales bacterium | reverse complement strand
ATCGAGATGCGTTGTCGGCTTCCAGTCCAAGAGTGCCGCCGCCTGCTCGATGGTCGGCTGACGCTGCACCGGGTCGTCCGCCGGCAGCGGCCGGTATTCGAGGGACGACGTGCCGCCCACGAACTCGAGCACCTTGGACGCCAGTTCCAGCATCGTCATCTCGTAGGGGTTGCCGAGGTTGATGGGTCCGGTCACCTCGTGCGGCGTGTTCATCATCCGGTCCAGGGCGTCGACCATGTCGTCGATGTAGCAGAACGACCGGGTTTGCGATCCGTCACCGTAGATGGTCAGCGGCTGCCCGTTCAGCGCCTGCATGATGAAGTTCGAGACGACCCGGCCGTCGTCCGGGCGCATGTACGGGCCGTAGGTGTTGAACAGCCGCGCCACCTTGATCGGCATGTCGTGCTGGCGGCGGTAGTCGAAGAACAGGGTCTCGGCGCAGCGTTTGCCCTCGTCGTAGCAGGAGCGCGTGCCGATCGGATTGACGTGCCCCCAGTACGACTCCGGCTGCGGATGCACGGTGGGGTCGCCGTAGACCTCGGACGTCGACGTCAGCAGGATCCGGGCCTTGGTCCGCTTGGCCAGGCCGAGCATGTTGATGGAGCCGACCACCGACGTCTTGGTCGTCTGCACCGGGTCGCGCTGGTAGAAGATCGGCGAGGCCGGGCAGGCGAGGTGATAGATCTCGTCCACCTCGACGTAGAGCGGGAACGTGACGTCGTGGCGCATCAGCTCGAAGCGTGGATTCTCGAGCAGATCCGCGACGTTGGTGCGGGACCCGGAGTAGTAGTTGTCCACGGCGAGGATTTCGTGACCCTGCGCCAGCAGGCGGCGGCAGAGGTGTGAACCGATGAATCCGGCCCCACCGGTGACCATCACTCGTCGGATTGCCATCGGAACCGAACCCTCCCCCACCCTGCTCGCTCGTCGCGCATACGACGGTCGGCGTGCGCAGCGCGAGTTGCAACCCGGCTGTGGCGATTACCCTAACCGGGTGACGACGTCGGCTGGTTCCTCGCCGACGATTCTGATCGTCGCCTATCACACCGATGATCACCTGTCCGACTGCCTGTCGGTTCTCGGGGACACGAGTTCGGTGCTGGTGATCGACAACGACATGTGCCCCTCGACGGAGGCGCTGGTAGCTACTCGCGGGGCGCGCTACCTGTCGGCGGCGTCGAACCTCGGGTTCGCCGCGGCGGTCAATCTCGGTCTCGATGCAGCCTGGGACGGGCAGAGCGACGTGCTCCTGCTCAACCCGGACGCGCGCGTCACCTCGGCCGATGTGGCTGAGCTGCAGCAGGCCCTGCACGCCCCGGGCACACACCGCGCAGCAGTCGGGCCGCGCCTGGTGGGCAGCGACGGCGGCGCCCAGGTCCCTGACTGGCCGATGCCGTCGCCGGGCCAGGTCTGGTTCGACGCGCTCGGTCTGTCGCGGGTGTGGCGGGGTCGCCGCTTCGTCGTGGGCGCGGTCCTGCTGCTGAGCGGCGCCGCGATCGCCCAGGTCGGTCGGTTCGACGACCGGTACTTCCTCTACGCGGAGGAAGCCGATTGGCAGCTGCGGGCGCAGCGCTCGGGCTGGACGGTCGCGGTCGTGGACGCCGTGTCAGCGACGCATGTCGGCGGCGCAAGCAGCAGCGACCCGGCCCTTCGCGACCGGCTGTTCTATGCCAGCGCGGAAACCTTCGCTCGGCGGTGGTACGGGCGCTCGGGCTGGGCCGTGATGCGGCTCGGTTCGCTGGCCGCGGCCGTCCGGCGGTCATTGATCGGCTCCGCTACGACTCGGGCGCGCAGCCGGCGCGTCGTGCGCATCTACCTGGGCCGCTCGACCCCTCGCCGCACCACGCATGAGCACCCGGCATGACGCGCCCGCACGTCGTACAGGTCGTCCGTTCCGATGCGTTCGCAGGCGTCGAGCGCTACATCGTCGACACCGCCACCGAGCTACGGAACCGGGGCTGGCTCGTCACGGTCATCGGCGGGCACGCGGACCGGATGCGCGCCGAGTTGCCTGCGGACGTTGCCCACCATCCAGCCGTCACGGTCGTCGACGTGACGCGGGCGCTGTGGCGAGTTGGCCGGTGCGATGTGGTGCACGCGCACATGACCGCTGCGGAACTCCCCGCCGCAGTGTTGAAGGTGTTCCGTCGGCAGCGGTTGGTGATCACCCGGCACTTCGCGACTCAGCGTGGACGCTCGGTGCCGGGGCGAGTGGTGGCGAGGTTCATCGAACGCCAGTTGGACGTGCAGATCGCGATCAGCCGGTACGTGGCCGACTCGACCGACTCGCCGTGCGTCGTGATCCACAACGGCGTGACGCCAAGTGACCGCTCCCTTCCGAGGGATCAGGTCGTCCTGGTGCTGCAGCGACTTCAGCAAGAGAAGGACACAGCCCTCGCGCTACGCGCCTGGGCACAGAGCGGACAGCTCGGTGCCGGCTGGCGTCTCGTGATCCGCGGTCGCGGCGCCGAGGAACCGGCACTACGCGCGCTTGCGAACGACCTCGGTGTCACGGCGAGCGTCGACTTCGCCGGCTTCACCGACGAGCCCCGCCTCGCGCTGGCTCGCGCGGCCGCGTTGCTCGCTACCGCGCGCGCCGAGCCCTTCGGCCTGGCCGTGGTGGAAGCGATGGCCGAAGCGACGCCGGTGATAGCTTCGAACTCCGGTGCGCATCCGGAGACGTTGGGCGCCGACGGCGTGTACTTCGCCGCCGGAAACGTCACGGAATGTGCCGCAGCATTGGCCCGCCTGGCCGCGTCACCGATTACCCGCGCGGAGGTCGGCGAGCGGCTGCGGAAACGTCAGCGCGAGCTGTTCAGCGTTTCGGCGCACGTCGACCGGCTGGAGCGCGAGTATCAGCTGATGAGTACCTCGGACCCACGACGGTCGCCGTGACCACTGAGCGCCGGCCGCCGCGGGTGGCGTTGTTCCCCAGCTCGTACGCGCCTCATCTCGGAGGCGTGGAGGAGCTGTCGAAGCGACTGGCTCTCGAGCTGCGCGGTCGGGACAGCGAGACCGTCGTGATCACCAATCGGTACCCCGCGACGCTGCCGCCCGCGGAGGTAATCGACACCGTTCCGGTCCATCGCGAGCGATTCCGGTTTCCCGAGCCCCGGCCACGTCATCTCGCGGGCTGGGTGATCGGCACCGCGGCCACCCGGCGCGGGGTGCGCGATGTCCTGTCGCGCTACCGATCCGAACTCATCCACGTCCAATGCGTCAGCAGCAACGGTTACTACGCCCTGCGCGCCGCACGTCACGCGCAGGTTCCCCTGGTCGTCAGCATGCAGGGTGAGCTGACGATGGACGCGGCCCAGATCTACCAGCGCTCGGCGACCATGCGCCGCTCGTGGCGCAGGTTGCTCGCCGCCGCTGACGTCGTGACCGGCTGCTCGCAGCAGGTCGTCGATGAGGCCGTCGCCGCCTACGGTGACGGCCTGGTCCACAAGGCACGCGTCGTGCGTAACGGCGTCGATCTCGAAGCGGTCCGAAGCGCGCAGCCGGAGCGGCGCGACCGGCCATATGTGTTGGGCATCGGCCGGTTCGTGCCGCAGAAGGGGCTGGACGTACTCATCGATGCCTTCTCGCGGATCGCCGACGATCATCCCGAGCTGGACCTGCTACTTGCCGGGGACGGGCCGATGCGCGCCGAACTCGAGGCTCAGGCCGCGGCCGGGCGCCACGCCGATCGGATCGTCTTCCTCGGCGCGGTTCCATCCGCGCGCGCATTCAGCCTGTACGCCGGTGCTGCGGCGTTCGTGCTGGCGTCGCGGCACGAGCCGCAGGGCATCGTCGTCATCGAAGCGATGGCCGCCGGCGCGCCGGTCGTCGCAACGCGGGTAGGCGGCGTCCCGGAGACTGTCCGTCATGGGGAGAACGGCCTGCTGGTCGCCGGTGACGACGTGACGGCGATGGCCGTGGGGCTTCGCGAGCTGCTCGGCGATCCCGACGCCGCGGGCCGCCGGGTCGCCCGGGCCGCCCGCGACGTCGACGCGTACAGCTGGCGGCAGATCACCGACCAGTACCTCGACTGCTACGACCACGCCATGACGTCGGCGGCGGCACGCCGGAAGGTCCGACCGGGTGCCTGACCAGCTGCGCGCTGCCCTGCTCAGCCTGGAGCCGTGGGACGAGGTGTGGCGACGGAATCAACACTTCGCGGCCGGGTTGCTCGAGGGGGGCGACGTGTCGTCGCTGATCTGGATCTCGCCGCCGGCCGGCGGTTTGTCATTGCGTGCGTCGTCGGCTCGGCCGCTCAGTGGGGTGGACGTGGTCGAGCCGCC
>JAVHVD010000389.1:0-4109 GCA_032160745.1 Pseudonocardiales bacterium | reverse complement strand
ACGTCCCAGTCGCTCGCCGAGGAGGCCAGTCGGTCTGACGAGCAGGATCAACACCAGGACGGTGAAGCTCACCACGTCATTCCATTGCGCGCCGACGGGGGGCATCGAAGAAATGAGCACTTCGGTCTCGCCCAACAGCAGCCCGCCGATCATGGCGCCGCGCACGTTCCCGATACCACCGAGCACCGCGGCCGCGAAGGCCTTGACGCCGGGAGTGAAGCCCATCAGATTGCTGACGCCGATCAGCGAGCCGTACATGAATCCGGCCACGCCGGCGAGCGCGCCGCCGATGACGAACGTGCGCGAAATGGTCTTGTCGATGTCGATACCCATGAGTGCGGCGGTCGGCGCGTCCTCCGCCACGGCGCGGATACCGCGGCCGAGCTTGGTGCGGTTCACCAGCCGGTCCAGGAAGATCATCATCGCGAAGGCGGTCAAGATGATAATCGTATCCAGCAGCTTGAACTTGGCACTGCCGATGTGGAAGAGCTCCCGGTTCTCGTTGAAGTACTCCGGGAACGGGTTGTTCGACAGGTGGTTGAACAGCTTGCCGGCGAGGTTGGACAGGAACAGGGATGCGCCGATGGCGCTGATCAGGAACGCCAGCTTGGGCGCGCCACTTCTTCGGAGGGTCTTGTAGGCGACCTTCTCCAAAAGCCAGGCCGTGCCGGCACCGACCAGGGCTCCGCTGATCACGCCACACGCCACGGTGATCGGCACCATGGCGCCGGTGAGATGTCGGTTCCCGACGATTCCGTCCACCACCAGGTAGCTGCCGAAGCCACCAAGCATGAACACCTCGCTGTGGGCGAAGTTGATCAGCTGGAGGACGCCGTACACCAGCGTGTACCCCAGCGCCACCAGGGCGTAGATCGAGCCTTGCTGCAGACCGATCTCGATGTTCTGGGGGACGGAATGCACCCAGACGTTCCAGTCATGGCCGCTGCTCAAGCCCGGTGCTCCTTCAGAGGACAAAGGCGGCCGTCGAGACGCGACGACCCCCGTTGGCATGCAGTGGGCGGACGAGCCGGGTCTCCCCGGCTCGGCCGCCCACTGGTCACGCGACTAGCCGTGTTTCGGTGCTACTTCTGCTGGTTGATGTCGCCGATGCCGGCGATCTTGCCGTTCTTCTCCTGGAAGAGGTTCACGATCAGGTTCGCGGCTGCGACCTCACCGTTCGCCTGGAACTTGATCTTCGTGGTGATCCCCTGGTAGTCCTCCGCGTTGAGAGCGGTCAACAGGCTGGTGCGGGTGACCGCGCCGGAAGCAGATGCCTTGTCGATCGCGTCCATGAAGAGGTTGGCGACGTCGTACGCCTCGGGCGAGTAGGTCGACGGCGCAGTCTTCCACTTGGCGTTGTAGTCCGTGGCGAACTGCTTCGCCGACGGGGCAACAGTGGCGTCCTGGCAACCACACGTGAAGTACCAGCCGTTGCCGGCACTGCCCGCGTTCTTCTCGAAGATCTCCGACTTGCCACCGTTACCGGTGACCGTGCGGCCCGTGAATCCAGCCGACTTCAACGCCTTGGCCAGAAGCGCGGCCTGCGCGTCGTAACCGCCGTAGAAGAGCGCATCCGCGCCCGACGACGCGATCGTCTCGGCGATCGGGTTGTAGTTCTTCGTGGTGGTTCCGTCCACGCCGGCGGTCTGGACCGCGACGTTGTGCGACTTGAGCTGCTTGGCCATCGTGCCGGCAACACCCGCGCCGTACGCGCTGAGGTCGCTGAGCACGAAGACCTTCTTGGCGTTGGTACGGGCCAACCAGTCAGCACCCTGCGCGCCCTCGACGTTGTCGTTCGGGATGATCCGATGCCAGCACTTCCACCCGTGGGTTTGGAGCGTTCCGCGGCTGGCCGACGCCGTCACGATGGGCACCGGCGGGCTGGCGCCGCAGAAGTTCGGGTTGACGGCCTCGCTCTCGCCGGAGAACGCAGGGCCGATCACGCCGATGATTTCCGGGTCGGAGATCAGCGACGTCGCCGCGGCGGGCGCCTTGGCCGGGTCGCCCTCGCTGTCCTGGGGGACCAGCTTGACCTTGAACTTGTACTTGCCCGCGGCGTTCGCCTGGTCGACGGCGAGCTGAGCGCCCTGCCGCTCGTTGATGCCGAGCTGGGCGTTCGGGCCCGAGAGGGCGCCGATGAAACCGATCTTGTACGTCTTGCTCGCTGTATTGGCCGAACCGCTGGAGGAGTTACCTCCGCCCAGGCCGCCGTTTCCGCTGTCCTTCTTCTTGCTGCTCGAGCAGCCGGTGAGTGCCAAGGCACTCACGGCCGTCAACACCACAGCTGTGGTTATTACGCGAGATTGCACTGCTGAGCCTCCTGTGAGGGCATCGTAGGTCGTTCGGCGCCGTCTACTTGTTCGCGCCGGATGGCCGGACGTTAGCTCAATCCATCGATCATCGGAACCGGCGTCGGTCCCGACTCGTACGTCGTAATCAAATCTCAACCCGACTTCACGCCGATATGTCCCGCTACTGCCCGGTAGCCGGGGCATTGCCGGACGAATCGGTGTCTCCGCTGAGGACCAGATCGGCCACTGCGCGCATCGACGTGCGGTTGTCCATCGCGGCCCGCTGGATCCAGCGGAACGCCTCCGGCTCGCTCAGCCCGTGTTTGGTCATCAGCGTGCCCTTGGCCCGCTCGATGAGCTTGCGGGCCTCGAGCCGCTCCCGCAGACCCGTCACCTCGGACTCCAGCGCCCGGATCTCGGCGAATCGGGACGTCGCCATCTCGATAGCCGGGAGCAGGTCGCGCTTCTGGAACGGCTTGACGAGGTAGGCCATGGCCCCGGCGTCGCGGGCGCGTTCGATCAGGTCGCGCTGGCTGAACGCGGTGAGCATGACAACCGGCGCGATCCGGGCCTCGGTGATCCGGGCCGCCGCGGCGATCCCGTCCATCTTCGGCATCTTGACGTCGCAGATGACCAGATCGGGCTTGAGCTCCTTGGCGAGAGCGACGGCCTGCTCGCCGTCGGCGGCCTCGCCGACGACGTCGAAGCCCTCTTCCTCGAGCATCTCGCGGAGGTCGAGGCGGATCAACGCCTCGTCCTCGGCAATCAGGACCCGCATCGGTGGCGCCGGCGGAGTCGCAGCAGCGGCAGCCACGTTCTCCCTCTCGATTCGCCGTTGAACGAGTGATCAGCCTAGCCAAGTTACTATGACGCCGACGTTACGGCCCCTGTGGCGGAACTGGGATACGCGATGGTCTCAAACACCATTGTCGAAAGGCATGTGGGTTCGAATCCCACCGGGGGCACAGGCTGTAACTAGTCACAGCCGCGCGCGAGCATCGCGTTGTGCATGCCCAGACTGCTCGAGCGGCTGGCACCGACCACCTCGTCCTCTCCGATGGCTGCCGGCCGATCAACCGGGTGGTCGTCCGCGGCGTGCCGTACGCCTACCCGAGGTACTTCTTCGCCAACGAGTCGCGCGACATCCTGCAGATCATGGCGGACTCGCTGGACAGCGTCGGCGTCGCGTGGCGCTACAACCGTCCGAATAGCATCTCGATCGCCCGGCGGGAGGCGGTGTGGCCATGGACGCGCATGTCGGCCCGAAGAGCTGACCGGGCAGACTGCAGGTCGTGGCTGGACACATGACGCCGGAGGAGTTCCGCCGGCACGGGCACTCTGTCATCGACTGGATCGCCGACTACCACGAGCGCATCGAGTCATTCCCGGTTCTCTCCCAGGTCGCGCCGGGCCAGGTGCGCGCCGGCCTCCCGCCTCACCCTCCAGAGCAGGGTGAGCCCTTCGAGGCGGTGCTGCGCGACGTCGACGAGACGATCCTGCCGGGCATCACACACTGGCAGCATCCGTCGTTCTTCGCGTACTTCCCGGCGAACGCGAGCGGACCGGCCATCCTCGGCGATCTGCTCGCCTCCGGCCTCGGCGTGCAGGGCATGCTCTGGGCCACCTCGCCGGCCGCGACCGAACTCGAGACCCACGTCCTCGATTGGCTCGCCGAGCTGCTCGACCTGCCGGATCGATTCCGCTCATCCGACGAGGGCGGCGGGGTCATCCAGCACACCGCGTCCGACGCCGTGCTCGTCGCGCTGCTGGCCGCACTGCACCGGGTCAGCGCAGGGCGCACCGAACGCGACGGCGTCG
>JAVHVD010000388.1:0-4576 GCA_032160745.1 Pseudonocardiales bacterium | reverse complement strand
CCGGCAAAGCCTCGCACAGCCGGCCTACACCGGACCGGCGCCGGGTCGGTTGCCCGCTACGCGCTCGGCAGGAGGAGCCAGGTGGTACCGACTCCGAACGCGGCGGCGAAGCCGGACCCGGTCGTCGTGATCGTCTTGGCGCGCCCGCTGCTGTCGGTCCCCTTGACGTAACCGGCGGTGACCCGCCCGCCCCATGTGCCGTGCCCGTCCCGGGCGGTGACGGCGATGGCGGTCACCTTCGCGAGCCGGTAGTACTTCGCGACCGAGGCGACACTCACCGTCTTCTTGTAGAGCAGGTACGGGTCACCGGACGCCGCGGTGTCGTAGACGTCGGCCTTGCTGACCAGGTACGACTGCCCGCCTGCGACGCTCCACCCACCGTGCGAGGCAGAGAACTGGGCGAAGATCGGCCCTCCGCCGTACTTGAGAATGCGGTGCGAGGTGTCGTTCGCAGCGGGGTCGAACCCGCTCCACAACAGCGCGCCGGAACTGCTGTACAGGGCTCGGCCGCCGTACACCTGGCACTGCGAGGTGTCACAGATGTCGTACTCGGGATTGGACGGATGCGCCGCGCTGTACGCGGCGTAGGTCCGCGCGGCGACGGCCTGGGCATTCACGGCCGCACGCTGCCACGACGCCGGCATCTCGCGCGGGACGACGCCGGCGGTGTAGCGGTCGTCATTGACCCGGTTGACGGTGTACACGCCGCCCGCTGTCCCGGACGAGGAGACCCGGACCGCACGCAGGTATCCGTCGTAGTCCTTGCTGGTGCCATCGGCGAGGTAGACGCGGGTGGGGACGCCGCCGTAGCGGTAGAACTCGGCGCGGTTGGGCAGCCCGGTGCGGTAGTTGGTCCAGGTGGCTCCGGTCGTCGAGAGCAGCCGCTGCAGCGTGAGCCCGGAGCGGGTGTTGGCGACCAGCCGGTAGCGGCGGACACCGCTCGTGGGCAGGTAGCCGGAGACGCCGCTGACCTTCGTGCCGGACCGGGCCGCGATGGTGGTCGTCGTGCCGAGCCCGCTGAGCCGGACCTTGAAGATGCGGCTGGACTGCACGCTCAACGTCGTGCCGGGGTAGTAGAAGGCGAGGATCTGGCCGTAGGTCCGGCCGGCGATCGCGGCACCGCGCGCGCCGTACTGGCTCAGCCCGTGCCCATGGCCGTTGCCCTTCAGTTGGACGACGAATGTCGAGGCCTTCGGCAGGAGGGTTTCGGCTCCGGCCGGGCCCGCGCCGCCCACGACGGACCCGCCGCCGGCGAGCAGGGCGAGGCTGAGCACGCCACCGACACGGAGACGGGTTCTGCGGCTTCGGTCCATTAGCAGCTCATCTCGCGAGATCGGCGGCGACACGCCGTACCGCTCGCACCTTACGTATCAGAACCCTCTGTGGCCAGCCCTGCACCACTATTCACTTCTCTCCCAATGGTCACTCCGAACCCACGTGTCGCGCCGGGTTCCGGGGGTCCGCGCCGTCTAGCCTCGACGCGATGCCTCCGGACCCCTACCCCGAGATCGGGCCCGCGGCCCGCGGTGCCGAGGTTCCGCGCGGGCTGCGGGTGGGGGTGCGGGCCGCCTGCGCCTCGCTCTCGCTCCTGGTCCTGGTGGGCAGCGGGTTGGCGTGGTCGGAGTTCCGCGCCTTCACCGCACACGTGCCGCACGGATCTGCCGTGCCCGCGCTCACCGCGAACGAGGACGACCTCGACGGGAAGGACCAGAACATCCTGCTCGTCGGTAATGACACGCGGGCGGGCGCAACCGATGCCGAGCTGAAGGCGCTGCACACCGGCACCAACCGCACGACGGCGAACGCGGACACGATGATGTTGTTGCACGTCCCGGCCGACGGATCGCGTCCGACCCTGGTCTCGTTCCCCCGCGACTCGTGGGTGACCATTCCGGGGCACGGCAAAGGCAAGATCAATTCTGCCTACCCGGACGGCTACGTCGCGGCGAAGAATGCCGGGCGGAGCGAGACGGCCGCGCAGAGCGCCGGCATCATCCTGACGATCAAGGCGATCCATGCGCTGACCGGCCTCTACGTCGACCACTACATGCAGGTGAACCTGCTCGGGTTCTACCGGATCAGCGAGGCGATCGGCGGAGTCACGGTCTGCCTCAACGCCGCGCAGAACGCATCGACCGACCGCGACGAGTTCGGCAGCGGCTACTCCGGCATCAACCTGCCGAAGGGCGTCTCCGTCATCAAGGGGGCGCAGGCGCTCGCGTTCGTGCGCCAACGGCACGGGCTCCCGCACGGCGACCTCGACCGGATCAAGCGCCAGCAGTACTTCCTCAAAGCCGCCTTCCACAAGGTGACCTCGGCCGGGACGCTGCTCAATCCGTTCAAGCTGCGCGACCTGCTGGACGCGGTCGGAAGCTCGCTGCTCGTCGACCCGAAGCTCGACCTGTTGGCACTGGCGCGGCAGTTCGAGTCGCTGACGTCCGGCAAGATCCAGTTCGCGACGATCCCGAACAACGGCTCGCAGATGATCTATCCGGACGGCGTCGCCACCTCGATCGTCGAGGTGAACCGCGCCGCCATTCCCGCGTTCGTCGCCGGGCTGCAGGGCAAGGGCAACGCGGCCTATGACGACGCGTCGGCGGCGCCTGCGGCATCGGTCACGCTCGACGTGCTGAACGGCACCGACATCGCGCGGCTGGCCGCCCGGAACAGCACCGCGCTCCGCGCGCTCGGGTTCAAGGTCAATACCGTCGACTCCACGTCGTCCAGTGCGCAGCGCACGATGATCGAGTACCCGGCCGGCAGGGAGGCGCAGGCCAAGGCCGTGGCCAAAGCGGTGCCGCAGGCGAAGACGGTCATGACGCCGGACGTGCAACGGGTGACGCTGGTCCTGGGCACTGACGGCCGATGGGCCAAGGGCGTGGCCCAGGCGCCGGCGAAGGGCGCGGGCGCGGCCGCGACCGCGACGAAGTCGTCCCCTGATGCGACCGGCGGGTTGGGCTGCATCGACTGACGTCGCCCGGCCGCTTCTGAGGACCGCTCGGGCGGCTCAGGCGGCTCACACCGGCTGTACTTGTACCCTCGCCAGGGTGTCGTCCCGATCATCCTCGGCGGATCCGTATGCGCCGCTGCCCCCACACCTGGACCCTCGGGGCCGGCATCGTGGACGGGCGCGAGGCGGCGGCGGGCAGCGGCTCAAGTCGCTGCAGCTCCTCGGACGCACGCTCGGCGTGATCCTGTCGGTCGGGCTGCTCATGCTCGCCGGCTATTACTGGTACACCTTCCGCACCATCAACAACGGGGTCCCGCGCCGTGACCTCGCGGTCGGGGCGCAACCGAGCGGCAAGTCCGACATCGACGGCACCGACCAGAACATCCTCTTGGTCGGCAACGACGACCGCACCAAGATGACCGACGCCGAGGTCCGCGACCTGCACGTCGGGCGCGACGGGGGCAGCATGGCCACCGACACGATGATGATCGTGCACGTGCCGGCCAACGGTTCGAAGGCGACGATCATCTCGTTGCCCCGCGACTCCTGGGTCGACATCCCAGGGAACGGCCAGAACCGGCTCAACGCCGCCTATGTCCTCGGCTACAACGCCAGCAAGAACTCCGGTGGCAACGACGCCGCCGCGCAGACCGCCGGCGCCGACCTGCTCATCAAGAGCATCACCAACCTCACCGGCCTGACGATCAACCACTACATCCAGGTGAGCCTGCTGGGCTTCTACGAGATCAGCAAGGCGATCGGTGGCGTCACGATCAATCTGTGCAACAACGTCAACGACACCACGGCGGCCAACCGCGCCGCCGGACTCGACGGCGGGTCCGGTTTCAAGATGACCAAGGGCAAGCACACGATCAGTGGCAAGACGGCTCTGGAGTTCGTGCGGCAGCGGCATTTCCTGAGCGGCGGAGACCTCGACCGGGTGCGGCGGCAGCAGTACTTCCTGACGTCGGCCTTCCGGAAGATCGCGTCGGCCGGCCTGCTGTTCAAGCTGCAGGCCCTCGGCGACGCAGTGAAACGCAACATCGTCCTCGACAAGGGTCTCGATCTCGTGACTCTCGCCAAGCAGATGGAGAACCTGCAGGCCAACAACATCGTCGGCAAGACGATCCCCACGACGCCGCAGACCATCAACGGAAATGCGGTGCTGGCGGTGAACAAGACGCAGGTACAGCGCTTCGTGGATCGGCTGATCAACCCACCCCCTCCGGTCAAGCCGTCGTCGACGCCGAAGTCCAGCACGTCCTCGAAGGCGTCCGGGGCGTCGACGGCCTCGGCCACACCGAAGGCCATCGACGCGAAGTGCATCAACTGAGCCCGGAATCCGCGTGACAGCGCCGGAGCGGCAGTTCGCGCAACTGCTCTCGCGCGACCCGTCGTCGCCGTTCGTCACCTACTACGACGAGGCCACCGGCGAACGCACTGAACTCTCGGCCAAGTCGCTGGCGAACTGGGTGGCCAAGACGCATCACCTGCTCGGCGACGAGCTCGGGCTGGGCGTGGGGGACACCGCCCTGGTGGCCGTACCGGCTCACTGGATCTCGGTGCCGATGCTGCTCGGCTGCCTGACCGCCGGGCTCGCGCTCACTGCGGACGGCGAAGCCGCGG
>JAVHVD010000387.1:0-6433 GCA_032160745.1 Pseudonocardiales bacterium | reverse complement strand
GCACCTCTGTCGTCCGGAGCCCAGGTGTAGACGAGCGCGCCGGCGCCATCACCCTTCACGGTCAACCGGTTGCCCTCGACCTGCTCGTGCACCTCAGGGCCGCCGTAGACCTTGTCGATGGCCGCCGCGGTGGATGCAGCAACGCCGGTGCAGCCGATCTCGGTGGTGGCGAGTCCGTTCAGGTGGACCTGCTGACCTTCGATGGCGATCGGACCGCTGAGGGTGTTGCAGCCGTCGGACAAGGTGAGCCGGCCGTTGAGTGCGTGCAACGTCGGGACACCGACGACCGGATGCTCGGTGCCCTGACCGTCGGACACGTCGGTGAGCTGCCACTTGCTGCCCAGGAAGGTCGGCACGTCGAGCGTGGGCGGCAGCAGCGTGGGCGCGGCAGCAAGGTGCACCGTCCCTCGCTTTGCCTTGATCGTCAGGCGGTCGCCGGTGATCGAGTACGCGGGCCGGTCCTTCAAGATGTCGATGGCTCGGGTGAACGTGATGTCACCGGCGGAGTCGGTGCAGTCGTAATAGCGGAGATCGAGCCCGGCGGGTGCGAGCCGGGCGTTCTTCGTGTCGATGTGCGCGCCGATAACCGTGCAGCCGTCGTCGGCCACCAATCTGCCGTCGTCGCCGATGTAGAAGGTCGAGAGTGAATTCGTCCGGGCCGGCTCACTGTCGTACCCGACCAGCCGCCACACCGTGCCTTCGAGGGCAGGCGCGTCAGCGGTGTATCGCTTGCCGCCGGTGCTGTTCAACAGGAACGCGCCACCGGCGACTAGGGCCGCCGCCACTAGTGCTGCGGAGGCGAGCAGGCCGACGTGCCGTGGTCGACGCGGGCGCAGCCAGATCTCGTCGGCGGGGTGTGCGTCGGCGGACGCGGTGGTCTCGGCGATCGTCGTCTCCTCGGCCCGCCAGCGCTCCCCGGCTCGGCGCAGGCGCGCGTCCATCTGGTCGTCAGTCATCGGTGTCTCCCAGCAGTGCGCGAAGTCGCGAGCGGGCGTCGAAGAGGGTCGACTTGACCGTGCCGGCCGAGCAGGTCATCACGGCCGCGGTCTCGTCGACGGTGAGCCCGACGAAGTAGTGGAGCTGTACGGCGAGCTGTTGTCGCTCGGCCAGCGCGGCGATCGCGCGCTCGAGGTCGAGGTCCGGCGCGGTGGTCGAGTCGGGTGCGTCCGGCACCTCGGCGCTGTCGTCGACGATGCGCAGCCGCCGGAGCCGGGTGCGACGCGAGCTGCGGGCCTGGTCGGCGACGATCGCGAGGAGCCAGGTGGTGACGGTCCCGCGGCTGTCGTCGAACTGCTCGCGCTTGCGCCAGGCCCGCACCAGCGAGTCCTGGACGATGTCGTCGGGATCGGCGTGCGGGGCCAGGCGGCGGGCCAGGCGGGTCATCGCGAGCAGCGACGGGCGGGCCCAGTCCGCGAACTCTGCGGCATCCACCGTTGCCGCCATGGGGCCCATGCTCTCTGTACGTCCGCTGTACGAGCAATGGTTGGGTGCGGGCCGTCGGGGATCCAAATCGGTTGTCCACAACCGCCGGTTTCGGGATCGTTTTGTCAGACTGCAGCTGTAATATCACTCGTATGTTCGATCCAGCCGGTACCGATGTGGGCACTGCCGCGCTCGCGGAGATGCTGCGCACGCTGGGCCGACTGGATCCCGACGTGGCTGACGCGGTGCGAATCGACCGGATCCGGCTGTTGGAAGAGCTGAAGTCTGCTGCGGCGGCCGCGCAGGCCGCGGAGATGGCCGCGTTCGCCGACTCGCAGCGGGACGCGCAGGTAGCGGTCGGGGGCAAGCCGGACGCGATCGCCCGCAGTGTCGCCGGGCAGGTGGGGTTGGCGCGGCGGGTGTCGGCGTTTCACGCCCGCCGCTACGTCGGCTGGGCCACGATCCTGACCCGCGAACTTCCCCACACCTTCCGTGCGCTGGCGCACGGGCGGGTCTCGGAGTGGCGGGCCATCATTGTGGCCCGGGAAACCGCGTGGCTGTCCCGGGACCACCGCGCCGTCGTCGACGCCCAACTCGCCGCACGGCTCGACACGCTCGGGGATCGTCAGGTCGAGGCCGAGGCGAAGAAGCTGGCGTACCGCCTCGACCCGCACGGCGCGGCCGCCAAAATACGCGGCGCGGAATCCGATCGGCGCGTCAGCCTGCGCCCCGCACCCGAGGCGATGGCCCGCCTCACCGCCCTGCTCCCGGTCGCACAAGGAGTCGCCGCCTACGCCGCCCTGCTCCGCGAAGCCGACACGGCCCGCACCCGAGGCGAGCAGCGCGGCCGCGGTCAGGTGATGGCCGACACCCTCGTCGAACGCCTCACCGGACAGACCACCGCCAGTGACGTGCCGGTCGAGATCAACCTGGTCATGACCGCCGACACCCTGCTCAAACCCACCCGCCCCGGCGGCACCGAACCGGCCCACCTCGACGGGTACGGACCGCTCCCGGCACCGGTCGCCCGCGAGCTGGCCCTCGGCACCCCCACCACCACCGAGGACGGCGCCGACAGCGCGCCGCGATGGATCCGGCGCCTGTTCACGCACCCCGACACAGGACAACTCATCGCCATGGAGAGCCGCCGCCGTACATTCGCCCCCGCCCAACGGCGGTACCTCCAAGTCCAGGACCAGTGGTGCCGCACCCCCTACTGCGACGCCCCGATCCGCCACGCCGACCACATCCGACCCGCCGACCACGGCGGACCCACCCACCTGCACAACGGCCGCGGGCTGTGCGAAGCCTGCAACTACACCAACCAAACACCCGGCTGGCACAGCCAGATCGAGATCACCACCCCCACCGGACACCGCTACCGAAGCCGACCACCCGATCTGCCCGGCACACCACATTGGCGCGCCGCCTAGGTGGTAGCAGCTACAGCAAGCCGGCTTCGCGCATGCCCTTCAGCGTCGGCGGGATCACCGCGGTCGGGGAACCGGTCTCGCTGATCGCGTCGATCGTCTTCAGCCCGTCGCCGGTGTTGAACACGACGGTCTCCACCGACGTATCGATCCGCCCCTGCTCGACCAGCTTGCGCAGCACCGCCACCGTCACACCGCCGGCCGTCTCGGCGAACACACCGGTCGTGCGGGCGAGCAGCCGGATCCCCTCGCGGATCTCGTCGTCGCCGACGGCGGCCATCGCGCCGCCCGTCCCGCGCACCGCGTCCAGCGCGTACGGGCCATCGGCCGGGTTGCCGATGTTCAGCGACTTCGCGATGCCGGTCGGCTTCACCGGCGTCACCTCGTCCACCCCGGCGTCGAACGCCGTGGCGATCGGCGAGCAGCCGGCCGACTGCGCTCCGAAGACCTTCCACGGCGTCGCCTCGACGAGGCCGGCCGTCACCAGCTCCTTGAACGCCTTGTGGATCTTCGTCAACATCGAGCCGGACGCCATCGGCGCGACGTACTGCCCGGGCAGCCGCCAGCCGAGCTGCTCGGCCACCTCGTAGCCCAGCGTCTTCGAGCCCTCGGCGTAGTACGGCCGGATGTTGACGTTGACGAAGCCGGTCTTCTCGAACTCGTCCTCCTCGGACAGCTGCGAGCAGAGCCGGTTGACGTCGTCGTACGAGCCTTCGATGCCGACGAGCGTGCCGCCGTACACCGCGGTCTGGATGATCTTGGCCGGCTCGAGGTCGGACGGGATGAACACGATCGACGGCATCCCGATCCGCGCGGCGTGCGCGGCGACCGAGTTCGCCAGGTTGCCGGTCGAGGCGCAGGCGATCCGCTCGAAGCCCAGCTCGCGCGCGGCGGTGATCGCCACCGAGACGACGCGGTCCTTGAACGAGTGCGTCGGGTTGGCCGAGTCGTCCTTGACCCAGACCGGGGCGGTGAAGCCGAGCTCGTCGGCGAGCCGGTCGGCGCGGATCAGCGGCGTCATGCCGGTGCCGGAGTCCACCCGGGTGGACGGGGTCTGGCCGACGGGTAGCAGGCCCGCGTAGCGCCAGATCGAGTGCGGTCCCGCCTCGATCTCCTCACGGGTGACCCGCGCGAGAGCGGCCGCGTCGTAGCCGATCTCGAGCGGGCCGAAACATTCGAAGCACGCGTGCTGCGCGCCGAGCGGGTACTCGGCGCCGCAGTTACGGCAGACGAGCGCGGAGGCGGGGGACGGCACAGTGGGCCGGGAAGCAAGAGCAGTCATGGGTGAACGAGGCCTTTCTCCTCATCTTTCCCTCGCGCGATCTGCCGCACGGGGGCCGGAGTTGGCACCTGCGCACGGCGGCCTCCCGACCGACAGACGTCGGTGGAGTTCATCGTGCGCGGTTGCCGGGGCTTCGTCGGGCCGGTCCCTCTGCCCCTCTGGATGAGCATTGCTATTCGGTTGTGCCCTCCATGATGGCACAACCGAATACGCGGTTAGGCAGCTGCGTAGTCCCCCGTGAGCACGACCACCACCGGGCCGCTCGGCAGTTCCGGGAACTTCGGCCGCACCCGCTTGATCGCGGGGTACTGGGCCTGCAGTGCCTCCGCGGCGGACTTCGCCTGCGGATCCGACTCGTCGTAATACGCGCAGGTCGACACGATCGTGTTCGTCAGGTTCCCGGACTGGGTGACCGTCCAACCGCCGTCTTCGAACCGTTGGGCAGCCTCCGCGGCCAGCCCCTGGATGGTCGAGTTGTTGAGGACGACGAGCGGGACGTCCTTGGCCGCGGTGCTGGAGTGGGTGGCTGTCCCGGACGCCGAGGTACGTGACTTCGACGGGGAACGCGACGGCGTCGTGGTCTGGTTCTGCTTGGCCACGCTGGACGGACTGCCCTTGGACGAGGCCGTGCTGACATGTCCTTTGGGTTCGCGCAGCGCGGCGACCGCGACGATCAGGACGACGATGCCCATGCAGACAACGACTATCCCCGCGACGCGCTCACGTTGCTGTCGCCGAGCCTGCTGCCGGGCCATGCGGCCATGTTGGGAGTTCCGCGCGTTCAGTGCTCAAACCTCGATACCAAGTCGACGTGCCGACCGCTGGCGCTGACGACTCGCCCGCAGGCGACGCAGCCGCTTCACCAGCATCGGGTCGGCGGCGAGGGCCGCCGGTGTGTCGATCAGTGCGTTGAGCACCTGGTAGTAGCGGGTTGCGGACATGTCGAACAGCTCGCGGATGGCCTGTTCCTTGGCACCAGCGTACTTCCACCATTGACG
The DNA here is from genome assembly GCA_032160745.1 of Pseudonocardiales bacterium. Taxonomy (GTDB): domain Bacteria; phylum Actinomycetota; class Actinomycetes; order Mycobacteriales; family Jatrophihabitantaceae; genus Jatrophihabitans. The sequence goes on along the minus strand of JAVHVD010000387.1, from coordinate 1,301 downwards.
CTCGAAAGCCAGGATCTCCCGATCGCGCCGGCTGAGCCCGTCGCCGGAGCCATCGGCGTCGCCGGTTCCAGCTGCGGCGTGCGCGGACTGCATGTCCAGTGCCCTCCGACGTGTCGTGCGCAGTAGGACCCAATCAGCGACCGGAGGCCGGAGAATTGCATCCGTGTAATTCCGTGCCGCCATTCAACCACGCTCGCCGGATGTCAACCGGCTTAGACGCGCTGTGCACAACCGCGTCGTCGTCCACAGATCTTGGGCGTGGACGGCCGGGCGCCGGCCCGGTCGCCATCCTTCCCGGCATGTCATTCCTGCCCGATCCCGCCGAACTCGAGGCGATCGCCGATCGTATCGGCCGGCACGCCGCCGCTGCTCGTGCCCGCGCCGCTCACCTCGGCTCGGCCGTCGCCGGTGCCGACTGGCACGGCCTCGCCGCCGACTCCTTCCACCTCGAGGCGCACGTCGCGCTCTCGGCCCTGCGCTCTGCGGCGGGTCGGCTGGACGATGCCGCGGACGCGCTGCGCCGGCACGCCCACAAGGTGGGCGCGCTCTTCGACGACCTGCGGGACTTCGGTCTCGACGGCGTGCAGACGCTCGAGGACGCCGTGCTCCATCCCGACCGGCTGGTCGAGGACGGCAAGCGCCTGCTCTCCGACGGCAAGGATCTCGTCGGCGACGCCCTCGACCTGGTCGGTCTGTGATGACCGAGCCTCGACCGGCGCCCCAACCGGTGTCGGTGACCGGCGGCACCTATGGCATCGCCGCCGACTGCGACGAGATGGTGACGCTGGCCGGGCAGTTCGGTGCCGCCGCCGAGGACACGCTCGGCGCCACGCTCAGCCTGCACGGCTATCTCGCGTCGCCGAGCCTGCTCACGTCGTCGGTGTTCGACCCGATCGGCTTCGCCGACTTCGAGTTGGAGCTGCTCGGCGCGCTGGACGGGTGGCAGGGGCTGGGCTGGGCGGGGGTCGAGTGCGGCGCCATCAACGCCGAACTCCGGCTCGCCGCGGCGGCCTATCAGGGCGTCGACCGGCTGAGCACCCAACTGCAGGACGTCGTGCTGGGCGCTCTCGGTTTCGCTCCGGCCATGACCGCCGCTGCGGTCACGCTGGCCCGCACCGGCGATCCGATCGCCGCGGCCCAGACCGCCCTGGGCCAGGACCCCGAGCTCGCCGATGTGGTTGTGACGGCCCTCGGCGTTCCCACGCTGATCGAGACGATCGGCAATCGACTGCCCGACGGGTACGGCGTCCTGCGTCATCCGGGCATCGACCGGCGAGGGGTGGCCGGGCGTCCACCGCGCC
>JAVHVD010000386.1:0-2625 GCA_032160745.1 Pseudonocardiales bacterium | reverse complement strand
TCGGTGTCGTCGACCTGCCGTTCCAACAGCGGCGCGACCCGTTCGTCATCGACCTGTCCGGCGCCAGCGGCAACGTGGCCATCGTCGGCGGTCCGCGGTCGGGCAAGTCGACGATGCTGCGCACCATCCTCGCCGCTCTGGCGCTGCGGCACACGCCGTCCGAGGTGCAGTTCTACTGTCTCGACTTCAGCGGCGGAGCACTGTTCGGCCTGGCCGGGCTGCCGCACGTCGGCGGAGTGGCCGGGCGGCAGGACGGGGACGTGGCCCGCCGCATCGTCGCCGAGATCGCTGCCCTGGTGGAGAACCGGGAGGCACGCTTCCGCCAACTGGGCGTCGACTCGATGGCCGGGTACCGGCAGGCCCGGACCGAAGGGCGCACCGACGACCCGTTCGGCGACGTGTTCCTGCTGGTCGACGGCTGGGCGGTCCTGCGGCAGGACTTCGAGGACCTCGAGGCCGAGCTGATGGCGCTCACCGGCCGCGCCCTGACCTACGGCGTGCACGTCGTGCTCACCGCGAACCGCTGGCTCGATCTGCGCCTCGGCCTGCGCGACCTCGTCGGCGGCAAGCTGGAGCTGAAGCTCGGCGACGCGCTCGACTCGGAGATCGACCGCCGGGCCCAGCAGGCCGTTCCGGCCGGCCGGCCGGGGCGCGGTGTGACGCCGCTGAAGCTGCAGTACCTGACCGCGCTACCGCGCGTCGACGGCGTGCAGGGCGCCGACGATCTCGCCGCGGGGGTCGCCAACCTGGTCGAAAGCATCCGCGACAACTGGTCAGGGCCCGCCGCGCCGCCGGTGCGGCTGCTGCCGGTCGACGTCGCGCTCGCCGACCTGCCCCCCGAGCTCGTCTCCGGCCAGCTCGTCCTCGGCATGGAGGGCGTGCGCCTGCAGCCGGTGGTCCTCGATCCGCATCAGGACCAGGGGCTGGTCGTCCTCGGCGACGCCGAATCGGGCAAGACCTCGCTCATCCGCTCGATCGCCCGCCAGGTCACCACCCTCTGGCAGCCCACCGAGGCCAAGATCGTGCTCATCGACTACCGGCGCAGCCTGCTCGGCGAGTTCAGCGGCGAGGGCGTGCTCTCCTACGCCGCGACCGCCCAGCAGGCGGTGGACACCGTCGCCGGCCTGGTCGAGGGCTTCGCCAAGCGGCTGCCGGGCAGCGACGTGACGCCCGAGCAGCTGCGCACCCGCTCGTGGTGGACCGGCCCGGAGATCTACATCCTGGTTGACGACTACGACCTGTTGACCAGCGGCCAGAACCCGCTCGTACCGCTCGTCGAGTTCCTTCCGCAGGCCCGCGACATCGGGCTGCAGCTAATCATCGCCCGGCGGGCCGGCGGCGCGAGCCGGGCCCTGATGGACCCGGTGGTCGGCCGGCTCCGCGAGCTCGGGCAGCCGGCGATCGTCCTCAGCGCGCCCCGCGACGAGGGGACGTTGTTCGGCGTCCGCCCCACCCAGCTGCCCGTCGGGCGCGGCACGCTCGTCAGCCGCCGCTACGGCACCGTCCCCGTCCAGCTCGTCCACGCCGCGCGGTGAACCGTATTCGCGGCAATATCGAGCATTGGGATGGTTGCGCCCGGTCACAAAATTGCCCTTACCGGGGCATTACTCCAAGATGATCAGTGAATCGGCCGTTCGATGATGGAGGTGCTTCGCGGTGTCGTTGAAGATCACGTTCTCTGAGGTTCAGGCTGCCCAGAAGGTGGTGGCTGATGGTGTGGAGCAGATGAATGGGGTGACCCGGCAGATCCTGGCGCAGGCGGGGCTGTCGCAGGCGGCGATGCAGGCGCCGGCCGGTCAGGTGACCAGTGAGACGTTCGCCGATCTGGGTGGGGGCGGTAAGGCGCTGGCCGAGATCTTGACGCAGTTGCACAACGACTTGAACACGCTGCAGGCGGTGGCCTCCGAGGGTTCGGACGAGGCGACCCGGGCGGCGCAGGCCGGTGTGGTCGGTTCGCCGATCGCGGCAGGAATGTGAGGGGCTGATCATGGGTGACACGTTGAAGTTCGACACCGACCAGATCGCGGCGATCTCCTCGGCGACGCTGGGACATCAGGCGCAGTGGGACGAGATCTGGAACGGCGTGAAGTCGCGGCTGTCCGCGACCGCGGCCGAGGCGCTCTCGCAGGAGCCGGGTGGCTCGCTGGAGCAGCGCACGCAGGAGTACCACCGCAAGACCCAGCAGTACAACGAGCAGCTGCAGGCCCAGGCCGGCGCGGTCGGCAAGGTCGGGCACACCGCCACCGACTACAACCAGAAGATGACCCGGGTCATCGCCGGCGGCTGAGCCACGCCGCGACAGCAACAGACAGGTGAGCGGGTCGGTCGGGAATGCGCTTATCGGGGACGGCTGCGGCGTTGCTCGCAACTGCCGCCATCGCGACGTCGGTGACGACCGCATGCACGTCCGACGGCGGCGGCGGGCTGTCCCCGGCGCCCTCGGGCACCTCGGGAACCTCCCGGCCGGCCACGTCGGTCCCGGCGTCGACACCGGGACCGACGTGGCCGGCCGGGACGTTCCCGAGGTGCCCGAGGGCGCCGGGGACAGCCCGCCGCCGCCGTCGGACGTGCATGCGGTCGTCACCGACGTCGCGATGGCGGCAGTTGCGAGCAACGCCGCAGCCG
>JAVHVD010000385.1:0-2650 GCA_032160745.1 Pseudonocardiales bacterium | reverse complement strand
CGCAGCTCAGGGTTGTTCATCCCACTGCCGATCACGAGCTACTGATCGTGGATACCACCGTCGCCAACTACGTCGTGCTGGCGATCGTCGTCTATTACGGGATCCTGTTCGGGATGAGTTTCCGGCGGCCCCAGCCGATGACCGACGCTGCCGGACTCGGCCCGATCTTCGTGTTTCTCGTACCAGCTCGCAACGAGGAACTCGTCCTCGGCGAGACCATCGCCAACCTCATCGGCCTCGCTGAGCCGCATCGTTGCCGGGTACTGGTGATCAACGATGGGTCCACGGACGACACGGAGGCAATCGCGGAGGCGTGGGCCGCGCGCGAAGTCCGTGTCCGGGTGATTCACCGGCGAGGCGCGGGAGCCGGACGTGGGAAGAGCGACGTACTGAATCACGGGTATCGGACCATCCGCGAATGGTGCATCGGTCATGACCCGTGGCTCGACGGCCACGAGGAAGAGCATGTCGTGATCGGCATCATCGACGCGGATGGGCGGCTGCAGCCCAACGTCGTCGCCACCGTGTCGCCCCGATTCGCGCGGCGTGACGTTGCGTCGGTGCAGATCGGTGTGCGTATCGCTAACGCCGGCGACAGCACCCTGGCAAGGATGCAGGACATCGAGTTCGTCGGGTTCAGCTGGGTGGTGCAGATCGCCCGCGATCGCCTCGGATCGAGCGGTCTCGGCGGCAATGGCCAGTTCACACGACTCGACGCGCTCGCTGCTCTGGGTGTACAGCCTTGGTCACCAGGAGCACTGACGGAGGATCTTGACCTCGGTCTGCGTCTCATCACCCTCGGCTGGCGGACAAGCTTCTGCCCTGAGACTTGGGTTGATCAGCAGGGTCTGGACAAGTGGCGGCCGCTGTTGCGGCAGCGAACCCGATGGATTCAAGGCCACTATCAGTGCTGGCGTCACATACCTGTGCTGTGCCGAGCCCGCCGGGCCCGGCTGGTCACCAGACTCGACCTGATCAACTATCTGCTGTTGGTCGTTACCGTGCTGCTCGTGTCGACTCTCGCGGTCGTGAACGGCTTGGCCAGCCTCGGGCTGGCTGACGTTCAAAGCTCGTTCCTCGACGTCGTCCCAGCCGGCGCGGTCACGCGGGCCGTCTCCCTCGGACTTTCGCTCCTACCATTGTCGATCTTCATGTGGACCTACCAGCGGCACAGCGCCAAGCCGTTCCGGTGGTATGAACTGCCTACCTACGCGGTGCTCTTTACGCTGTACACCTACGTCTGGTTGCTTACCAGCCTGCGAGCGCTAGCTCGGCTGGCGATGCGGCGCAACGGTTGGGTGAAGACACCGCGCGTTGCCGCGCCTGTGTCGAGTCACCTGTGACCCTCGTTCTCAATGTCGCCATCGCAGACGGAACGAGGCCAGACGCGGTCAAGGTCGCGTTGGGCTGCCCTCGGTCAGCGCGATGATCTGAGCTTGGACTGGCTGCGTGTCTGGGCGAGAGTTTGCAGTTCATCGCCCGCCGAGCGGCGACGTCGCTGTAAGGGCAGGAGCGGCGGGCACTGATCGTTAACTCAATCGATCTCGCGCATGAGTCGGTGTCCGCGCAGGCGCTCAGATCGATCACTAGCGAGCACCTGGTTACCGGCTCTCGTCGTTTGATGGCCGGCTGCGCTGGCTCAGCCGTCGGACTGACGTGCAGCCCCACCAGGCGTCGCCTGCTCGAAGGCATCGCTGATGTTCGACCGGCATCGGCGGCGATGAGCATCGATTCTTACCCTGCTGCTCCTGCTAGTCGAACCTGGTGGTCCTGCGTGCGTGAGCAATGCCCGCACGTGCGGGAGTATCGCCCGGCCGGACCTGAACCTGGTCGAACTGACATATTCGTCGGCCTGAATCCTGTGCCCCTCAAGTCGTAGCGCCTTATAGGCCAGCAACCCTGGGTTGCGCCGCTTCGCTGAACCATTCGATTTACTTGGCTAAAACCACTGTCAGTACCCCCGGTCGGATTCGAACCGACACTGGGACCCTTTTAAGGGGTCTGCCTCTGCCATTGGGCTACGGGGGCCGATGCACGCCATTGTGACTGGTCCCCGACCCGGACGCGGCAGACTGCACCCATGAGTGAGCAGCGGAGCGAGGGTGGCAGCACCTGGTCGGCGCCGGTCCGTTACGCCGAGGTCGACCAGCAGGGCGTCGTGTTCAACTCGCACTACCTGCTCTACTGCGACGAGGCCATGGGCGCCTACTGCGAACAGCGCGGGCTGCGCGAGTTCGTCGAGCTGGTCCGCCTGGTCTCGTCCACCATCACCTGGACCGGCCCGGCGCGATGGGGTGACGTGATCGACGTGGACGTCACGTGCCCTCGCGTCGGCCGGACGAGCGCCACGCTCGCCTTCGACCTCCGCGCGGGTGGACGGCGGTGCTGCACGGTCGAGACGACCTACGTCTACGCGGACGTGGCCGGTGCGCCGCAGCCGATCCCGGACGATGTGCGCACCGCGCTGACCTGACGGTCAAGGCAACCCGGCGAGCCCGGCCGCCCGAGTGAACACGGCGTCGAGCATCGGCTCGGTGAGCCGTCCGGTGAAGGTGTTCTGCTGGCTGACGTGATAGCAGCCGAGCACGGTCCGTCCGTCCAGCTCGACCTCGACGCCGTGCCCGAACAGTGGCACCCGCGCCGGCACCGG
>JAVHVD010000384.1:0-20841 GCA_032160745.1 Pseudonocardiales bacterium | reverse complement strand
GCGGCGACCCGGTCGCCGAGGCGCATGACGGCGCCCTTGCCGTGCTGCTTGTCGATCTGTGCGAGGGCGACGTCGAGCGCCTTGTCCCGGTCGAAGCTGGTTGCCATGGCGGGCATCCCCTTTGCTGTGGAGTCCTTGCGGGTGAAGTCTGCGGAAAAGTTCGGTGTTGTCGGTACGGAAGCGACGTTAGGGCCGGGCACCGACAGAATCGCTGCAACGCGCCCGGTTGTGGACGACGGGCGTATTTCAACTCGTCCTGTGGATACCGATGATGAGAGCGTAGCCGAACACCTGTTCGACTAGCAGCGACACGCCGAGGCGTTCAGCGCAGCGATGCGGGCATCTCGAACTCGGCGCACACGGCGCGCCACACATCCTTGGTCTCGACCCCGGCCGCCAGCGCCTCGTCGACCGTGCGGCCGAGGGTGGGCAGACGGTAATCGGCCGCCACACTGGCGGCGTAGGCGGCGCCGAAGCGCTCTTGCATCCGCCGCCAGAACTCCGTAAGCCGCATGACGTCCACCCTACGATCCAGGGGTGACTTCGACCGACGAGTGGTACGCCATGCCCGTCCTGACCGGGCGCGTCATCCGGCTCGAGCCCATGGCGATGGAACACGCGGAGGGTTATCTCGCAGCCGCCGGCACCGGCGAGGACGCCGAAGAGGTCTTCAGGTGGGTGAGCACGCCCAGCTCGTTCGCCACCGGTGCGCCGCGCACACTCGAGGACGCCCGAACCGACGTCGCCTGGGCCCTGGCCGCTCGCGCGCGCGGTGATCGTTTCGCCTACACACAGTTCGATGCGGTCACCGGTGAGTTCGCCGGCACCTCGTCGTACTACGACATCGACCCGGCAGTGCGAACCATCTCGATCGGGCACACCTGGCTGGGCACGCGGTGGTGGCGGACCGGGCACAACACCGAGTCGAAGCTGCTGATGCTGACGCACGCCTTCGACACGCTGGGTGCGGCCCGCGTCGTGTGGCACACCGACATCCACAACGAGCGGTCCCAGGCCGCAATCGCCCGGTTGGGGGCCACCCGTGAGGGCGAGCTGCGCAAGCACCGCATCCGGCGCGACGGCTCCTGGCGCACCACCGTCCAGTACTCGATGACCGACGACGACTGGCCCGCAGCCCGCGACTTTCTCACCAAACGCCTGTCGGGCGGATGAGCGACGCCCCCTGCGCGGTCGGGCCCTGAGCCCCGATGGCGGGTGTTGATCGACCGTCAGCGGCCCGCGTGGAAACGGTTCATAGCCGCGGCAGGACGGGATGGACGATCACCGTGGCCAAGCCGACGACCGCGTGGCGACCATCGCGCACCGTGTTCGAGCACGACGTTCGCGCCGCGCCGCTGGTCGCCGACATCGCACGGCTGATCGTCGAGGCGATTCGGCGCGGAGAGAAGCTGTGGGACGACGAGTAGGGGTATCAAGGACGGCGTGGCGGAGATTCGGATCGGGACGTCGGGGTGGCTGTACCCACCTTGGCGAGGGGTGTTCTATCCGCGCAAGCTGCCGCAGCGCGCCGAACTCGAGTACCTGTCGTCCAAGCTGAACAGTGTCGAGATCAACGGCACGTTCTACTCACTACAGCGACCGACGAGCTTTCAGCGGTGGTACGAGCAGACGCCCGGCGATTTCACCTTCGCGGTCAAGGGCGCCCGCTTCATCACGCACATGAAAAAGCTCGCGGGGGTCGAGACTCCGCTGGCCAACTTCTTCGCCTCGGGCGTGCTGGCGCTGCGCGAGAAGCTCGGCCCGATCCTCTGGCAGCTGCCTCCGACGCTGGGCTTCGACGCCGACCGCCTGACCGCCTTCTTCGCGCAGCTCCCCCGGTCCACCGGCGAGGCGGCGTGGCTGGCCCGTCGGCACGACGAGCGGTTGAAGGACAGGTCGCTGACCACGACCGACGTCGACCGCCCGATCCGGCACGCGCTCGAGGTGCGGCACAAGACCTTCGAGGTGCCCGCGTTTCCCGAACTGCTGCGCAAGCACGCGATCTCGCTGGTCGTCGCGGACACCGCCGGTCGCTGGCCACTGATGCGCGACGTCACGGCCGACCTGGTGTACCTCCGGTTGCACGGGGACGTGGAGCTCTACACCAGCGGCTACACCGAGGAGGCGCTCGACAAGTGGGCGGCCGAGATCCGCAGCTGGACTGCGGCCGGGTTGGACGTCCAGGTGCACTTCGACAACGACGTGAAGGTGCATGCGCCCTACGACGCCATCCACCTGGCCGAGCGGCTGCGCTGAGATCAGCCGACCGGTCGGGACCGCTCGGCGAAGGCGACCGACTCCGGCGGCAGGAGGCAGAACAACAGTCCGGCCGGGTCGCGCAGGACGACCCAGTGCTCGTGCCGCTGCTCGATCACCGCACCGAGGCCGGTCAGCCGCGACACCTCGGCCTCGATGTCGTCGGTCTCGATGTCGAGGTGGAACCGGGCCGGGGCGGTGCCGATGTCCTGGAAGCCGACCTGCGGCAACGCCGCCGGATCGTCGAGCGCCGCGAACTCGGGGAACTCCTCGAGCGGGCGGACGGTGCCGTCGAGGGCACCGGCCCAGAACCGCCGCGTGGCGGCCAAGGCTTCCGACGGCACGTCGATGACCACCTCACGCAGCAGGATTCGATGCATCCCCACACGGTAGGGCGGGGATCCGACGTACCCGGCCGCACCCTCTACCGCCGCTATCAACTGGTCGCGGGGCCGTCCATGCACTGGCCGCGGGCTCCCGAACCGGGATCACTCCTCGGGCGGCGCGGTGGCGGCCTTGTCCTTGATCAGATCCATGACCGCTGAGTCGGTGAGCGTCGTGACGTCACCCAGTTCGCGGTGATCGGCCACGTCACGCAGCAGCCGCCGCATGATCTTGCCCGAACGGGTCTTCGGTAGCTCGGCGACAATCATGATCTGCCGCGGCTTGGCGATCGCACCGATCTCGGTCGCGACGTGATTGCGCAAGGTCTTGACGAGCTCCTCGCCCTCGGCCTCCTCGGTCGGACCACCGCCACGCAGGATCACGAACGCGACGATGCCCTGACCGGTTGTCGGGTCGGTGGCGCCGACGACCGCCGCCTCGGCCACCGACGGATGCGACACGAGTGCCGACTCCACCTCGGTGGTCGAGATGCGGTGCCCGGAGATGTTCATGACGTCATCGACGCGGCCGAGCAGCCACAGGTCGCCGTCGTCGTCCTTCTTGGCGCCGTCGCCGGCGAAGTAATAGCCCTGCTCGGCGAACCGGTTCCAGTAGGTCTCCTTGAACCGCTCGGGATCGCCCCAGAGACCGCGGGTCATTGCCGGCCAGGGTTCGGTGAGCACGAGGAACCCGCCGCCGCCGTTGGGCACCGGCGTCCCCTCGTTGTCGACCACTTCGGCGCCGATGCCGGGCAGCGCCTTCGTGGCCGAGCCCGGCTTCGTCTCCGTGACGCCGGGCAGTGGGCTGATCATGATCGCGCCGGTCTCCGTCTGCCACCAGGTGTCGACCACCGGCGTGCGGTCGCCACCGATATTCGTGCGGTACCAGATCCAGGCCTCCGGGTTGATGGGCTCACCCACCGACCCGAGCAGGCGCAGCGAGGAAAGGTCGTGCGCCTTGGGGATGTCCTCGCCCCACTTCATGAACGTGCGGATCGTGGTCGGCGCGGTGTAGAGGATCGAGATCTTGTACTTCTCGATCATGTTCCACCAGCGGTGTTCGTCGGGGCTGTTCGGCACGCCCTCGTACATGAACGACGTGGCCCGATTGGCCAGCGGCCCGTAGACGATGTAGCTGTGCCCGGTCACCCACCCGATGTCGGCGCCGCACCAGTACAAATCCTCGTCGGGCTTGAGGTCGAACACCGCATGGTGCGTGTACGCCACCTGGGTCAGGTAGCCGCCGGACGTGTGCAGGATGCCCTTGGGTTTGCCCGTCGTGCCGGACGTGTACATGACGTAGAGCGGGTGCTCGGAATCGAAGGCCTCCGGCGTGTGCTCGGTGGACTGTTTGCCCACGACGTCGTCCCACCAGACGTCGCGCCCCTCGGTCCACTCGACGTCCTGGCCCGTTCGCTTCACGACCAGGACATGTTCGACATCAGGGCACTTCAGCAGCGCCTCGTCGACCGCCGGCTTGAGGGCGGACGCCGTACCGCGTCGGTAGCCACCGTCGGACGTGATCACCAGGTGCGCGTCGCAGTCGATGATCCGGTCCGACAGGGCAATCGAGGAGAAGCCGCCGAACACCACGGTGTGCGGCGCGCCGAGCCGCGCGCACGCCAACATGGCGATGACCGTCTCGGGGATCATCGGCATGTAGATCGCGACGCGGTCGCCGGTCTTCACGCCGAGCTGGATCAGGGCGTTGGCGGCCTGGCAGACCTCGTCCTTGAGCTCGGCGTAGGTGATCGCGCGGGTTTCCCCCGGCTCCCCCTCCCAGTGATACGCGACCTGGTCGCCGTGGCCGTCCTCGACGTGCCGGTCCACGCAGTTGTACGCGACGTTGAGCTTCCCGCCGACGAACCAGCGGGCGAACGGTGCATCCGACCAGTCCAGCACCTCCGTCCACCGCTCGGCCCAGGACAGCCGCTCGGCCTGCTTGGCCCAGAACGCCAACCGATCGGCATCCGCCTCCGCGTACGCGTCCGCCTTGACGTTCGCCTTCGCGGCGAAGGCCTCCGGCGGGGAGAATCGGCGTTCTTCGTGGGACAGGTTCGACAGTGTTTCGCTCATGAGGACTGACCCTATTTCGCCGAGCAGGGAGCGGAAAGGCCTAGCGCTGTATCCGGCCTTCGGCCATGGGCAGGACGGGCAGGATCACCCGCTTGAAGGTCGAGTTCGTCACGGCGGCGAACGACGCGTACCACGCCGCGACCGCGGTTGCGAGGCCGAACCAGCCGCCGGTCTTCGTCCAGCCGCTGGATGCCGAGTACCCCCCGATGCAGAGGAACAGGAACGTCAGAGCCAGCAGGAGAAATACGAGCGCTACGGCGGCGGAGGTCCGCAGCGACGCGATGAACATGTACGCGGTGAAGATCGTCCAGATGAGCAGGAAGGTGCCCACTGCGTGATTGATGTCGGTGGCGCTCGCCTTGTCGGCGACCATGGCCGGGACGCCCTTGGTGACGAACCACCAGAACGACAGCCAGAATGCGCCGAAGGAGGAGAACGCCGCGGCACCGAACGTGTTGCCCTTCGTGAACTCCCACATTCCGGCGAGCAGCTGTGCGATGCCGCCGTAGAAGATGGCGAGTCCGAAGACGCCGGCCTCGACGGTGCCGTGCAACAGATCGGCATTGACCGCAGAGAGGTAGAACGTGGTCGCGGCGAAGCCGGCCAGCCCGAGTGGGCCGGGATCGGCGATCGATGTGCCCCACGCCGCGGCGCGGTCGGGCTTGGGGGTCGCTACCGGGTCGCGCGTGGTCATGGCGATTCCTCTCGACGACTGCGAAGAGACATCTCCTACCATTTGCCCACAACGCGCGTCATTGAAACCGCGTTCGCGACTGTCGCGCCGCCGACGCGAACGGCTCAGCCGACGACCGGGTGCGTCGCCGCGAACAGGCGGCGCAGCCCGCGCATCGTTTCGACCGCCTGCTCGCGGTCCATCCGTTGGACCGCGTACAGGGCAAGCGTCTCGTCGGCCGGCAGCGCGAGCCGGGCGAAGCGCACGTTGCTGGGGAACTCGACCGCGACGACGGTCTCCCACGGGATCGTGCGCCAGTTGCCCACGTAGCTTCGCGTGTGGACGGCCTGTGCGTCGGCCCGTAACCGCGGGCGGGCCGGCAACCGGAGACCGCCGGCGACGATCGCGCCGATCACGACGGTGAAGGCCTGATCCTTCCACCCGAACGTGGCGCCGGCGTTGTCGCGCGGCATGAGCAGGGCGACGACGACGAAGACGGCGAAGGCGATCAGCGCGGCGGCGTTGGCGTACCGCGCGGTCCTGATCGGCCGGGCCGTGACGACCTCGGAACCGGCGTCAGCCATCTCGTCCTCACTCACAGGCGGCACGCGTGGATGTCGGTGACCAGGATGCCGCGGGCGCCGAGGTCCCACAGCTCGTCCATGATCGCGTTGGTGTCCCGCCGCTTCACCATCGACCGCACTGCAGACCAGCCGGCCTTCATCAGCGGCGATACGGTCGGCGACTCGATGCCGGGGGTGACGGCGACGGCCTTCTCGACGAACTCGTTCGGGATGTCGTAGTCCATCAGGACGTATTGCCGGGCGATGATGACGCCCTGCAGCCGGCGGACCAGTTGTTCGACGCGCGCCGGCTGCTCGGCCCCGCGGCGCTGAACGAGCACGGCCTGGCTGGTCAGGAGCGGCTCGCCGAAGATCTCGAGGCCGGCGTTGCGCAGCGTGGTGCCGGTCGACACGACGTCGGCGATGGCGTCGGCGACACCCAGGCGCACTGACGTCTCCACCGCGCCGTCGAGCGCGATCACCTCGGCGACGATGCCCTCGCGCGCGAAGTAGTCCGCGACCACGCCCGGGTAGGCGGTGGCGACTCGCTTGCCGGTGAGATCCGCGGCCGACGACGCGGTGCCCGGCATCGCGGCGAAGCGGAAGGTCGAGCGGGCGAAGCCCAGCGGCAGGATCGGCTCGGCGTGCGCACCGGAGTCGAGCAGCAGGTCCTCGCCGGTTATGCCGACGTCGAGCTGGCCCGAGCCGACGTAGATCGCGATGTCGCGGGGGCGGAGGAAAAAGAACTCGGTCTCGTTGTCGTCGTCGCGCAGGACGAGCTCGCGGCTGTCGCTGCGCTGCCGGTATCCGGCTTCGACGAGCATCTGGCTGGCGGGCTCGGACAGCGAGCCCTTGTTCGGGACGGCGATGCGGAGCATGACTACCTGTCGTGTCGGGGCGAGATGCCTGGGAACCTGGTCGGCGGTCTACAGATGTCGGTAGACGTCGTCGAGCCCGATGCCCTTGCCCAGCATGATGACCTGCACACGGTAGAGGAGCTGGCTGATCTCCTCCGCCGTGCGCTCAGCGGATTCGTGTTCGGCCGCCATCCAGACCTCCGCGGCCTCCTCGACGACCTTCTTGCCCTGCTCGTGGACGCCGGCATCGAGCGCGGCAACGGTGCCCGATCCGGCCGGCCGCTCTCGCTGCCGGTCGGTGAGCTCAACGAACAGCTGATCGAAGGTCTTCACGTCGCCCGACCCTCGGTTCGCTCGTTCGGTCGGCCGAGCCCGATCCCCATGGTTCGCTCGCAAGCTTCGCTCACCCTATGAAGGTACCGGCGACCCTTCAGCGGCCGGCACGCCGCAGGCGCCAGGGGTGCAGGTGGTTGAACCCGCGCACCGACTCCGGACGCCGTGACTTGAGGTAGAAGCGCGGATCGTCGACCAGTTGGTCGTGCATGGCTCGGTCCACCAGGATCCACCCGGGTCGGCTGAGGGACGTGAGCCGGCTCGCGATGTTCACCGTCGACCCGTAGACGTCGCCGAGCCTGCTGATGACCGGACCGTACGCGAGGCCGGCTCGCAGTTCGGGCAGGCGGTCATCTGCCTCCGCCCGCTCGAGCAGCTCCAGAGCGACGAGAGCGCCCTCGCCCGCGTCGTCGACCTGGAAGAGGACTTCATCGCCGATCGTCTTCACGATCCGGCCGCCGTGGTCGCCCACCACCTCCGTCGCGATCGACTCGAAACAGTCGAGCAGCTCGCGCAGCTCCATCTCGGTGGCCTTGCGGGTGAGCGCGGTGAACCCGGACATGTCGGCGAAGCCGATGGCGACCGGCGCCGTCGGTGCCCCGAGCTCATCGGGACCCTGGGCGGCCATCCGAGCCAGATAGGCGGCAAGCTGACGGCGCCAGGCATAGCCCTGCAGTTGCTCGAGCCGAGGTGTCACCTCCTCGACCAGTTCGATCAGCCTGTCGCCTGACGACAGCAGCTCGGGGTGCCGGGCGATCTCCTCGAGCAGCAGCTGGCCCTGGTAGGAGGCCAGCCGGGAAAATGTCTGACCGAACAGGCGGGCCACCGCAAGACGGAGGGATTCGTCGGCGAAGCCGAACTCCGCCAGCGCGCGCATCTGCTTCAGGGCCTCGATGTCGGCGTCGTTGAACATCACCTCGTCGTCGCCGACCGTCGGGAAGCCGAGCGCGCGCCACAACCCCCTGGCCTCGTCGCGTGGCAGGTCGGCCCGCTCGGAGACCTCCGCAGGTGTGTAGCGGCGCGGTCCGCCGAGAATGGCCTCCTCGACGCTCTCCAGCAGCGACGGCATGTCGACGTCAGCGGCCTCAGCGGCCTCGGAGACGTCCGGCCGGTCGGCTGGGCTCACAACGCTCAGGTGGTGTGCACGACGAGTACGTCGATCGGCGTGTGCCGCACGACGTCGAGCGGGACCGACCCGATGATCCGACCGGCGAGCGTGTTCAGCCCGCGGTTGCCCACGACCAGCAGATCGGCGTTGCGATCCTTCACGACCCGCTGCAGCGTCTCGGCCGGCTTGCCCTGAACCGCTTCGGTCTCGACCTTCGTCGCCCCGGCGGCCGCGGCCCGGTCGCGGGCCCGGCTGACCGTGTCATCGGCCGGCGCCGAACCCATTACCTGGTATGCCTCGTCGCCGAGCACGTCCTGCGCGCGCGGGTCGGGACGCTCCGGGAAGTAGGCGCACGCGATCACCAGCGTGGCGTCGGCCTCGGCGGCGAGCACAGCCGCGCGGTCGACCGCGCGGAAGGAGGTTTCCGAGCCGTCGGTGCCTACGACGATCGTCTGGTATCCGCCCATCTGCCCTCATCTCTCGACGCATTTCGACACCGCAGGCGCAAAGCACCGGCGCTCCAGTGACCATAGCGGCCGAGCGCGCGGCGACGCTGCCGGTGGCGGATCACCGGAGCGCGGCGTGACCGCGGTCGCATCCGGCTACCCGCCGGGCAGCACCTGAGTCTTGAGGCCGGTGCCCGCGGCGAAGGCGTCGATTGCCGCTGCGTACTGCGACAGCGGGCGACGGGAGGTGATGAAGACCGCGGGGTCCAGTACGCCACCCGCGAACAGCTCCGCGGCCCGCTCGTAGGAGTGCAGCACGGCCATCGACCCGGTGATGGTGATCTCCTTGTTGTAGATGCGATAGGGCTCGATAGTCGCCCGGGCGGCGTAGTCGGCCACTCCGAACTGCAGGAACGTCCCGCCGGGACCGACCCGGTCGATGCCGTCCTGGATCGCGGCCGCGTTCCCAGTGGCATCCACCACGAGTTCCCACCCGTACGGCCGCTCCAGCTCGTCGGCTGAGGTGGCCGTCGTGCTCGCGCCCAGCGTCGCCGCGAGCCTGAGCCGGTCGGGGTTGCGGTCGACGACGTCCACGCTCGCGGCGCCGGTGCGCTCGGCCAGGCGCAGCATCATCAGCCCCATCGTGCCGGCGCCGTAGATGAGCACGTGCGAGCCCAATTGGCTGCGCAACACGTCGTAGCCGCGGACCGCGCAGGCGAGCGGTTCGATCAACGTGGCGTCGGCGGTCGCGACGTGGTCGGGCAACACCGTGCAGTTGGCAGCCGGCACCGCCACGAACTCGGCCGCGCCGCCCGCGACGGTCACCCCGATGGCGCCCCAGCGCAGGCAGAGGTTGTTGCGCCCGATGCGGCAGTAGTGGCATTCGTTGCAGTACAGCGACGGGTCGACCGCCACCCGGTCGCCCGCGCGCAGGTCGATCACCCCCGGACCCAGCGCGACGACGGTGCCGGCGAACTCGTGCCCCGGGACCACCGGCAAAGTAGGCGCGAACTCACCCTGCAGGATGTGCAGGTCGGTTCCGCACAGTCCGCAGGCGGCCACCTGCACAACCACCTCTCCGGTCGCCGGAGTCGGGTCGTCGACGGTCTCGACGCCGACCTCGCCGGCCGCCTTGACGACGGCTGCCTTCACTTGACCGCTCCCAGTGACAGGCCCTGCACGAGCTTGTCCTGCGCGGCGAACCCCGCGATCAACACCGGCAGCGAGACGATGGTCGCCGCCGCGCACACCTGGGCGAGGAACAGGCCCTGACTGGTCACGAAGCTGGTCAGGAAGACCGGCCCGGTCTGCGCCGCGACGCCGGTGAGTACGCGCGCGAACAGCAGCTCGTTCCAGCTGAAGATGAAGCAGATCAGGGACGTGGCCGCGATGCCGGGCATGGTTATCGGCACGATGATCCGGCGCAGCTGATAGGGCAGGGTGGCGCCGTCGAGGGACGCAGCCTCGAGTATTGCGGTCGGGACCTCGGCCAGGAACGAGCGCATCATCCACACCGCGATGGGCAGGTTCATCGACGTGTACAGGATGATCAACAGGAAGATGTTGTCGAGCATGTCGACCTTCTGCGCGAACAGGTAGATCGGCAGCAGGCCCGCCACCGGCGGCAGCATCTTCGTGGACAGGAAGAAGAACATGACGTCGGTCCATTTGCGCACCGGCCGGATCGACAGCGCGTAGGCCGCGGGGATGGCCAGCAGCAGAACAATGGCGGTCGAGACGACGCTTGCGGTGAGCGAGTTCGCAAGATACGGCCAGGGGCCAGAGCCGGTGGATGAGCTGAAGAAGTCTCGGTAGCCGTCGACGGTGAGCGGTGCCCCGATCTTCGGCGGGTTGGTGCTGGCGTCGGACTCGCTGTGGAACGACGTCAGCACCATCCACAGCACCGGCAGCACGAAGACGATGCCGATGATCCACGCGAGGATGCCGAACGCCGCGCCGGCGTAGTTGCGTCCCTCCTTGGCGCCGCCGCCGCGGACGGTGGCGGCACGCGCAGCGGGTGTGGCGACAGCGGTCATCGGCCGACCTCTTCCTGGAACAGCGACGAGACGACGCGCAGGGCGAATGTCGCAATGATCAATGAACCGGCGACGACCACGACGCCCTGCGCAGAGGCCAGCCCGTAGTCGTGCGCGCTGAAGAACGTCTGGTAGATGGTGTACGGCAGGTTCGCCGTGCCCAGGCCGCCCGACGTGATCGTGAACACCGTGTCGAAGTTCTGGACGATGTAGATGCTGCCGAGCAGGCCACCGAGCTCGAGGTACTTGCGCATGTGCGGCATGGTGATGAAACGGAAGGTCTGCCACGCCGTCGCTCCGTCCACGCGCGCGGCTTCGTTCACCTCGCGGTCCCGCGACTGCAGCCCGGCCAGCAGGATCAGCATCATGAACGGCGTCCATTGCCAGATGAGTTCGGCCTCGACCATCAGCTTCGGGTGGGCCGTCAGCCAGTCGGGCTGGGGCGCGTGCCCGCCGAACACGTTCCAGATCGCGGTCAGCGTGCCGTTGAGCAAACCGTAGCTCGGGTTGTAGATGCCGTGCTTGAACAGCAGAGCCGCCGCAACCGGTACGACCAGGAACGGCGCGATCATCAGCGTGCGGACGATCCCGCGTCCGAAGAACGTCCGATCGAGCAGCAGCGCGATCGCCAGCCCGAGTAACAGGCTCACCAGCACGACGGTCGCAGTCAGCACGATCGTGAACAGCACCGACGAGCGGATCGCGGAGTCGGAAAACACCTTGCGGTAGTTGTCGATTCCCGCGAAGCCCTTGTTCTGCGGCGACAGGGCGTTCCACCGCGTGAATGAGATGACCAGCGTGGCGACGAAGGGCAGCTGGGTCACGACGATCAGGAAGATCAGGCCGGGCAGGAGAGGGGCCCGGCGCCGCCAGCGCTCCTGACGCGCCCCGGCGCGGTCGGCCGTGCTCGGATCGGCGCGTCCGCCCTTGCGGGCTCGCGCGGGCGGCGAGCGCAGGGTGCCAATGCCACTCGTCATCGCAATCCCCTCCTGTCGGTCAGCCGTAGGTCTTGCCTACGGCGGACGCGAGGCCCTGACCGGTGTTCAGCGCACTGTCGACCGACTGTTTGCCGGCCATGGCCGAGCTGATCGCCTGCGACACCTTGGTGCCGAAGTCGGTGAACTCGGGGATGTCAACGAACTGGATGCCGATGGTCGGCCGCGGTTGCACGCCCGGCGACTTCGGGTCGGCGGTGGAGATCGCGTCCAGTGTCGGCTTGGCGAACGCGGCCGCGATCTTCAGATAGTTCGGGTCCGAGTACGTCGAGGCACGCTTCCCGGCCGGCACCGAAGCCCAACCCAGCTTCTGCCCGACGAGCTGCTCGTAGGCCTTGCTCGATGCCCATGACACGAACTTCCAAGCGTCGGACTTGTTGTCGCTCGCCTTCTCGATCGCCCACGACCACGCGTACAGCCAGCCCGATGTCTTCGTCTTGACCACTGGCGCCTGGACGTAGCCGATCTTGCCCGCTACGGGCGACCCCTTGCCCTCGAGCGAGCCGGCCGCCGACGTGGCGTCGTACCACATCGCGACCTTGCTCTGCTCCAGATTCGTGAGGCACTCGGTGAAGCCCGACTGCGCAGCGCCGACCTCACCGTGCTTTCGCGTCAGGTCGACATAGAAGTTCGCGGCCTGCTTGAACGCGGCACCGTTGACCTGCGCGGCCCAGTCCTTGTCGAACCATGTCCCGCCGAAGGTGTTGACCACTGTCGTGAGCGGGGCGAGCACCTGTCCCCATCCCGGCTGCCCGCGCAGACAGATTCCCTTCATGCCGGGGCGGGCGCCGTCCACCTTGGCGGCGAGGTCGGCGACCTGCTGCCACGTCGGGCGCTCCGGCATCGTGAGGTGCTTCGCGGCGAAGATGTCCTTGCGGTACATCAGGAACGAGGACTCGCCGTAGAACGGTTCCCCGTAGATCTTTCCGTCGCTGCCGGTGAGGCTCTCGGCGATTGGTTTGAGGATGTCCGCCTGGTCGAACGACGGGTCCTTCGCCAGATAGGAGTCCATCGACGTCAGCCAGCCGTTCTTCGAGTAGAACGGGATCTCGAAGTTCGACAGCGTGGCGACGTCGTACTGATGCGCTTGGCTGGAGAACTCCTGGCTCGCCTTGTCGCGCAGGTCGTCCTCCGGCAGCACGGTGAAGCTGACCTTGATGCCGGTCTCCTTGGTGAACGACCCGATCAGCTTCTGCAGATCGACCATTTGCGGGTTGTTCACCATGAGCACCCGGATCGTGTTGGCCCCGCCGGTGTCGCCCCACCCCTGCGCGCCACACGCGGTGAGCGTGGAGGCCGCGGTGATTGCGGCCACGGTCGCCGCCGCTGCTCGAACGGTTCTGCCCAGCACGGCTCCTCCTCGGGCCCGACCGGCGACGTTCCGCTCAAACGAGCACTTAACATGCTCGGAACGTCCGTCAGTCAACCTCCTGCGGGCTGCTGGCCGATGTCAAGTAGTCTTGCCAAACTGACGGCTCAGGCGCTCAAATGAGCGGACAGTGGAAGTGCGGGAGACGGCATGACGCCTTCGTCGACGGAGCTGATCCTGATGGCTCGCGTAGCGCGCCAGTACTACCGGGACGACCGCTCGAAGAGCGACATCGCCGACGAGCTCGGGATCAGCCGCTTCCGGGTGGCCAGGCTGCTCGACGCCGCCAAGCGAGCGGGCGTGGTGACGATCCGGATCGAATCCGCTGGTGGCGTGAACACGGAGCTGTCCGTGGAGCTGCAACGGGTGTTCGGCCTGGCCCACGCCATCGTGGTCGACGTGGACGACGACGAGCCGGAGACGCTGCGCAGGCGCCTGGGCGAGGTCGCGGCAGAGGTACTGCAGGAAGTAGTGGGGCCGGAGGACGTCCTGGGGCTGGCGTGGGCGCGCTCGCTGCGCGGCATCGGGCCCGCGATCCGCAACCTCGCGCCCTGCCCGGTGGTGCAGCTGACCGGAGCGCTGTCCGGTCCGGACGGCAGCGACGTGCTCGAGCTCGTCCGCCGCGTGGCCCAGGCCAGTGGCGGCACCCCACACGTGTTCTACGCGCCGCTGGTGGCTCCGGACGCCGCGTCGGCGCGGACGCTGCGCCGCCAACCGGAGGTCGCGCGCGCCGCGGAACTCACGAGCCGCGTGACGGTCGCCGCCGTCGGCATCGGTGCCTGGCAGCCGGGGCTGTCCACCATCTACGACAAGGTCGGGCGTGACGCCGGCGAGCGGGCGCGCGACCTGGGTGTCGTCGGTGAAATCTCCGGCGCGCTCATCGGGGCCGACGGCTCACCGGTGCAGTCCCCCCTCAGCCGGCGCATCATCGGCGTCACCGGCGAGCAGCTGGCGGTCATCGACACGGTCATCTCGCTGGCGTACGGCCGGGACAAGGCGGGCGCGGTCGGTGCCGCGCTCCGCGGCGGACTGGTCAACGGCTTGATCACCCATGCCGGACTGGCCCGTGCCCTGCTCGACGCCGAGCCCTCCCTGCCAGGCGCGCATGCACTCGCGGACTGACGACGGGCCGCTGCCCGGCGGCACGGCGAACCGCGGCCGGGTGATCCGGGCGGGCGACACCGTGCGCCGGCCCCGCTCCGGCCACACCACAGCCGTGCACGCGCTGCTTCGACACGTGGCGGACACCGGCTTTCAGGGCGTACCCCGCGTCGTCGGTGTGGACGGGCGAGAGGAGGTCCTGACCTACATCGACGGGCTCGCCGCGACGGAGCCGCTGGCCGGATGGGCGCTCGCCGACGACGCGCTCGCGTCGGTCGGCGTACTGCTGCGCGGATACCACCGGCACGCGCTGGGCTTCGACGGGGCCGGCGGGCGCTGGCAACGCCCCGTGCCGGAGCGCTGGCGCGGCCCGCTGGTGACCCACAACGACGTCAACCCGGCCAACGTGATCTTCCGCGGCGGGCGGGCGGTCGCGCTGATCGACTTCGATCTGGCCGCTCCGGGCACGCCGGCCTGGGACCTCGCGATCACGGCGTGCTTCTGGGCGCCGCTGCGTGACGCCGCAGACATCCCGGACAGCCGCCGCGACGCGCACGTGCGCCGCTACGCGGTGCTGCTCGACGGCTACGGCGCCGACGAGGACCTCCGTTCGGAGGTGGTCGACGCGCTGGGGGCGGCCAACCAGTGGATCAGCGACATCATCAAGGACGCGGCGAGCACCGGGCACCCGGCGTTCGGGTCATTGTGGCGCCGCGAGCAGGCGGTCCATCGCCGAGCCGCGTTGTGGCTGGCGCGGCACGCCGACGAGCTGCGGGGGGCGCATCGCTGACGGACGGCGCGGCAGTCAGTGGCGCGGGTAGTCGGCGAGCGTCACCGCGGTGGCCAGAGCGGCAGTCGCCGCCTCGTGCCCCTTGTCCTCGACGGAACCGGGCAGGCCAGCGCGATCCAAGGCCTGCTTCTCGTCGTCGCAGGTGAGCACGCCGAAGCCGATCGGCACGCCGGTGCGTTCGGCGACGAGGGTCAGCCCCGTGGTGGCGGCGTCGCACACGTAGTCGAAGTGCGGCGTTGCGCCGCGGATCACCACACCCAGCGCGACGACTGCGTCGACGCCGGTGGCGGTCACCCGCGAGGCGGCGACCGGCAGCTCGAACACGCCCGGCACGCGCAGCTCGGTGACATCCTCCACGCCGGCCTCGGCCAGCGCCCGCCGCGCGCCGTCGAGGAGGCCGTCCATCACCGTCGTGTGCCATCGGCTGGCGAGCACCACGACCTTCAGGCCGGCTGCTCCGTCGACGTTCAGCGCCGGTGCGCCTTCGCCGCTCACTGCTGCTCGCCGCCGTCGAAGTCGAGGTCGTGCCCCATGCGGTCGCGCTTGGTCTGCAGGTAACGGATGTTCTCGGGGTTGGCGTGGACGGGCAGCGCCTGGCGACCGGTAATCCGGAGGCCGTACCCCTCGAGGCCGGCCCGCTTGGCCGGGTTGTTCGTCAACAGCCGCATCGAGTGGACGCCCAGGTCGACCAGGATCTGCGCACCGGTGCCGTAGTCGCGGGCATCGGCCGGAAGACCCAGTTCGAGGTTGGCGTCCAGCGTGTCCGAGCCCGCGTCTTGCAGCTGATAGGCCTGCAGCTTGTGCAGCAGCCCGATGCCACGCCCCTCGTGACCGCGGACGTAGAGCACGACGCCACGTCCCTCACGCGCCACCGCGGCCAGCGCGGCGTCCAGCTGGGGGCCGCAGTCGCAGCGCAGCGAACCGAAGACGTCACCGGTGAGGCACTCGGAGTGCACCCGGACCAGGACGTCCTCGCCGTCTCCGATGTCGCCGAAGACGAACGCAACGTGCTCGCGCTGGTCGTAGCTGGACGAGTAGCCAACCGCGGTGAACTCGCCGTAGCGCAGCGGCACCCGGGCCGACGCGACCCGCTCGACGAGCTTCTCGAAGCGGCGGCGGTAGGCGATCAGGTCGGCGATCGAGATCAGGGCGAGGTCGTGCTCGTCGGCGAACACCCGGAGCTCCTCCACGCGCGCCATGCCGGCCGGATCCTTCTCGCTGACGACCTCGCAGAGCACGCCGGTCGGGTGCAGTCCGGCCAGCACGGCGAGGTCGACCGCCGCCTCGGTGTGACCGGGACGGCGCAGTACGCCGCCGTCCTTCGCCCGGAGTGGAACGACGTGACCGGGGCGGGAGAAGTCGGCCGCGGTGGCCGACGGGTCGGCCAGCAGCTGGATGGTGTGCGCGCGGTCGCTGGCCGAGATGCCGGTGCTGACGCCTTCGCGGGCATCGACGGTGACCGTGTACGCGGTGCCGCGCCGGTCCTGGTTGGTGTGGAACATCGGCGGGAGGTCGAGCCGATCGGCATCGGCCTCGGTGAGCGGCACGCAGATGTAGCCCGATGTGTAACGGACCATGAAAGCGATCAGTTCGGGAGTCGCCAACTCGGCGGCGAAGATCAGGTCGCCCTCGTTCTCGCGATCCTCGTCGTCGATGACCACGACGGCCTTGCCCGATTTGATGTCGGTGATCGCCCGTTCGACGGTGTCCAGCCGGATGCTCATCGCCGCGCCGTTTCCAGGAGCCGCGCGACGTACTTGGCGAGGACGTCGACCTCGAGGTTCACCGGATCTCCGACCGCCCGGTCACCGAGGGTGGTGGCCCGGAGGGTTTCTGGGATGAGCCCCACCTCGAACCAGTCCGGTCCGACGCCGGTGACGGTGAGCGACACGCCGTCGACCGCGATCGAGCCCTTCTCGGCGACGAAGCGAGCCAGCTCGGCCGGCAGACCGAAGCGCACGGCCTCCCAGGCATCGGCGGGGGTTCGGGAGAGCACGACACCGGTGCCGTCGACGTGTCCTTGTACGACGTGTCCGTCGAGACGCCTGTCGGCGCGGACAGCGCGTTCGAGGTTCACCCGGTCACCGCCGGCCAGGCCGCCGATGACGGAGCGCTTGAGCGTCTCGCCCATCACGTCGAAGTCGATGGCGGCGAGCGTGCCGGGCTGCCAGCCGACAACCGTGAGACAAACTCCATTGATCGCGATTGACGCACCATGAACGAGGTCATCGGCGATCTGCGCAGCCTTGATGGTCAGTACAGCGGAGTCGCCACGGTGCTCGACCGCGGCGACCTCGCCGACTTCTTCGATGATCCCGGTGAACACCTGCGCTCTTACTCCCCTGCTTTTGCGTCGGTCCAGCGTGGCCGACCGACCACTTTGACGTCGTCGCCGAGTCGAGTGACCGACTCGATCTCCAACATCGCGGCGTCGGCGAGTGTTCCGATACCCGCGTCGCCGAGCGCTGCCGGGCCGGAGCCGAGCAGTGCCGGCGCGAGGTACGCGATGACCTCGTCGACGCAGCGAGCCTCGACGAACGCCCCTGCCAGCGTAGGGCCGCCCTCCAACAGCACGTGGCGCACACCCCGGTCATACAGGGCCTTCAGCGCGAACTGGGGTGCTGCTGTGTCGAGCACCACCGTTTCCGCGGAGTCGTCGAGGATTCGTGCGTCGTCGGGGACGCGGTGCCGCCGGTCCAGCACGACCCGCAGTGGTTGGTGCTCAGCGAGCAGGTCACCGTCGCGCACGGTGAGCTGCGGATCGTCGGCGAGCACCGTGCCGCTGCCGACGAGGATCGCGTCGACCAGCGCCCGGAAGCGGTGCACGTCGGCCCGAGAGGCGACCGACGATATCCATTGGGACGTGAGGTCGGCCGCGGCTACCCGCCCGTCCAGCGTTGCGGCGAACTTCCACGTGACGTAGGGACGGCCGGTGCGCACCGCGTGCAGCCAAGGGCGCAGCGCTCCGCTGGCGGCGGCGTGCGACTCGACGTCGGTCACGACCTCCACCCCGGCGTCGCGGAGCCGCTGCGCACCGCCCGCTGCCTCGACGTTCGGATCGTCGACCCCGTAGATCACCTTGGCAACGCCGGCCTCGATCAGAGCATCGGCGCACGGACCGGTTCGGCCGGTGTGCGCGCACGGCTCGAGCGTGACCACGGCTGTGCCCCCACCGGCGGACCCCGCGGCGTCCTGCAGGGCGACGATCTCGGCGTGCGGGCCGCCGGCCGGCTGCGTGGCGCCCTCGCCGGCCAGATGGCCCGAGCTGTCCAGGATCACGGCGCCGACGGCGGGGTTGGGACTGGTCCGTCCGCGCACCGTCTCGGCCAGCGCGAGCGCACGATGCATGGCCGCCTCTTCGACCTCGCTGATCTCCATCAGACCGACATCGAGGCGCGGGCCTGCCCGCGCAGGGCCTCGATGGCGCGTCCCGGGTCGTCCGCCCCGAACACCGCCGACCCGGCAACGAACACGTCCGCCCCGGCCTCAGCCGCCGCCTCGATGGTGTCCGCGCTGATCCCGCCGTCGACCTCGACGAACAAGCGCAGGTGCCCCGCGCGAACCTGCTCCCGGGCGAGGCGCACCTTCGGCAGCACCTCGGCCATGAAGTCCTGGCCACCGAAGCCGGGTTCCACGGTCATCACCAGCAGCGTGTCGAACTCGCGCAGTACCTCGAGGTAGGGCTCGAGCGGCGTTCCGGGCTTGACCGACAGGCCGGCGAGCGCCCCGGCCTTACGAATGGCCCGCGCGGTCTCGACCGGATCGGCGGCGGCCTCGATGTGGAAGGTGACGTTCGCAGCACCGGCCTCGGCGTAGCCCGGCGCCCAGCGGTCCGGATCGTCGATCATGAGGTGACAGTCCAGCGGCAGATCGGTGGCGCTGTGCAGGCTCCTCACCACGGGCAGCCCGATGGTCAGATTCGGCACGAAGTGACCATCCATCACGTCCACGTGCAGCCAGTCCGCTCCGGAGACGGCGTCGGCGGCCTCGGCCAGACGCGCGAAGTCGGCGGAGAGGATGCTCGGCGCGATCATCGGCTCGGCCGACCCTGGGGACATCACGGCACCAGCCTAAGGGCGCACCGTCGACCGTCGCTGAACGGCATGACCGGCGACCGGCGAATGGCGAATGGCGAATGGCGAATGGTGCCGCGGGCCGCACCCCGGTGGCGCGCTGGGTCCCCGTTGCCGGTCGACCGGGTTCGTCGTCGATGGCCGGAAGTTATACGGCGGCGCAGATGACGTCGATGCTGTACTCGGCCGGCTGGGTGAAGTTGTTGACTGCGGTGACGGCCCAGCCGGTCGCGGAGTCGTTGATGTCGGACTCGGCGATGTAGGCGTGGCTGACGAACCCGATGCCCTTGTCGTTGAAGACGTTGCCGTCGTGCCCACCGCCGCCGATCGGTTTCGTCCCCGAGGGGCAGAGCAGCTCCACCATCTTGGAGGTCTGCGGGTCGAGCACGAACGTCTCGTGCTGCCTCGTGTAGCCGGAAACGCCGTTGGTGCCGTTGGTGCCGTTGGTGCCGTCCTTGCCGTCCTTCCCTGCGGGTCCTGGCTGGCCCTGCTGGTTCCACGTCAGCGTGGTTTCCCAGGACCGGCATGACGTCGTGGCCGCGTCGACCACGCGCAGCGCGCCGCCGAGCTTCGAGTAGCACCCCGTGATGACGCCCCCGCTGGGGATCTGGGCGTATGCGACGCCCGCACCGATCACTGTCGCCGTTGCGAGCACTGCCCCGAGCGCAAGCTTCTTGCTCTTCTGCATGACCTGACCCCCATGGTGCCGACGAGGCCGTCCTGACCGGACCGGCTGAGGCTCGTCGACGTGGTAGCAGCATCCCGGGCGCGCGAGCGGCGAAGAAGGGTGCTAACTCCTCATTTCGGGGAGAGATGACATCACCGCGATCTGCGCGACCGCCGCCTAAACGTGCACTAGCGTCCGTGCTGTGAGTGACGTGTTCGTCCACGCCGACGGCCGCTGCGAATCGACGACGGTCGGCGCCGGCACTCGAGTGTGGGCGTTCGCCCACGTCCTGCCCGGGGCGCGGATCGGCGCGGACTGCAACGTCTGCGATCACGTCTTCGTCGAGAACGACGTCGTGGTCGGCGATCGGGTGACGGTCAAATGCGGCGTCCAACTGTGGGACGGACTGCGTGTCGGTTCGGACGTCTTCATCGGACCCAACGCCACGTTCGCCAATGACCCGTTCCCCCGCAGTCGGCAACGCCCCGAGCAGTTCTCGCGGACTGTTGTGCAGGACGGTGCGTCCATCGGGGCCAACGCGACCATCCTTCCCGGCGTGACGATCGGCCGCTCCGCGATGGTGGGTGCGGGCGCGGTCGTCACCCGCGACGTGCCGCCGAACGCCGTGGTCGTCGGCAATCCGGCCCGGATCGTGCGTTACCAGGAGTCAGCCCCGCACCCGCCGACCACGGCCGAGATCGCACCACCGATCGCCGAGCAGGCGGCCGACTACCGCAGCCGCGTGCGCGGCGTCGTGCTGAGCAAGGTGACCCGAGCCGACGACATGCGCGGATCGTTGGTCGCAGTGAGCTTCAACGATCAGGTGCCGTTCGTGCCGGCGCGGATCTTCAGCGTGTTCGGTGTGCCGAGCCGTGAGGTCCGCGGCGCGCACGCGCACCGCGAGTGCGCCCAGCTGTTGATCTGCCTCGTCGGCAGCATGGTCTGCGTGGCCGATGACGGCATCGAGCGCGAGCAGTTCGTCCTCGACGATCCGTCGATGGCGCTGTACCTACCGCCGATGATCTGGGGAACGCAGTACCGCTACAGCCCCGATGCCCAACTCCTCGTCCTGACATCGCATCCGTACGACAGCGCTGACTACATCCGCGACTACG
>JAVHVD010000383.1:0-10601 GCA_032160745.1 Pseudonocardiales bacterium | reverse complement strand
CGGCGGCCATCGACAAGGTCTACGGCGGCCCTGAGGTGCACGAGCAGGTCGAGGGCAACCGGTTGACCGTGAAGGGTGATGGCGCCGGCGCGCTCGTCTACACCTGGGCTCCGGACGACAGAGGTGCTACCGATCCGACCGCCCTGGCGAACCGGGCCTGGATCCTCAGCTCGATCGCCGGAGTTCCGGCCCGCGCGCTCGCCTCACTGTTCGTGGATTCGCACGGTCCGGTCAGTGGCACGGACGGGTGCGTGGACCTCGACGGAACGGCACAGGTCGCGCGGGGCGCGCTGACCATCAGCGGCGTTCCGCGGCAACCGTCATCGTCTTGCACCGGGGCAGCGGGGGAGCAGGCCACCACTATCGACAGCTTCCTCAACCAGAAACCCGCGCTGTGGTCGGTCCGCGGCGGCAAGCTGCTGGTCTATGGCGGCGGTGCCCAGGCCTTCACCCTCGTTTACGAAACCGGGAAGCCGCCGTCGACGTTCCCCTCGAGCGCGCCGAACCCTGCGGCGCTCGTCGGTCCGACCTGGACGCTGTCGTCGATCGAGACCAGGTCGGCAGGTTCGGTTTCATCGGAAGGGAATTCGGATTACGGGATCACCCTCGCCTTCGCCAGGAACGGCACCTTCGCGCTTCACACCAAGTGCATCGGCTCCGCCGGCACGGTCACCGTCCACGGCAGCACCGTCCAGTTCACGAACGTGCACGGGACCGGCAGCAATTTCTGCCTGAGCCAGCAGGCCGAGCAGTCGCGCAAGGTTCTCGACGGGACGGTCGACTGGAAGATCGACAACGGCGAGCTCCGACTCACGAAGGGCGCCACCACGCTGATCTTCGGCAGCTAGCGCGACTCCGCGGCGCTGAGGTCCTGTGTCCCGATAACCCGCAGCAGCTCCAACTTCTCGCGCGCGTCCGTCCCCGGTCGCGGGAACAGCACGACCAACGTCTGCCCGTCGACGGCACTGACCAACGTCTCGCACAGCAGGTCGAGCAGGCCGACCTCGGGATGGATGATCCGCTTCGCGTCCGCCCTGCGCACCGCGACCTCGTGCTCGGGCCACAGCGCGGCGAACTCGGCCGACGCCGCGAGCAGGTCGTCCACGAGCGCCCGCACATCCGCATCGCGCCCGCGCCGGCCGTACGTGGCCCGCAGATCTGCGACGTGCGTTCGAGAGTGGATCGGCCAGTCTTCCTTCGGAAACCGCACCCGCAGCTCCGGCGCGGTGAACCAGCGCCACGTGTAGTTGCGGTCGCGTCCGGTGTACGACGTCGCGTCGCCACTCACCGCGATCGACATCGCGTTCTGCACCACGGTCTCGTTGAGGTCGTTTACGACGAAGGCCGGTGTGTCGACCAGCCGGTCGAGGACGTGCAACAGGCCCGGGCTGACGTGGGTGGACGCGACATGCCGCTCCGGCGGCACCTGACCGGCGAGGTGGAACAGATGATCGCGCTCGTCGTCGGTCATCCGCAGCGCCCGGGCCAGCGCGGCGAGCACCCCGACCGAAGGGTTCGGCCCGCGCTGCTGCTCCAGCCGCGTGTAGTAGTCCGACGAGATCGCCGCCAGCGACGCCACCTCATCGCGGCGCAGCCCGGGCGTCCGCCGCCGCACGCCCGGCGGCAGCCCGATGTCGGCCGGCGCCAGGCGCAGGCGGCGGGTGCGCAACAGGTCGGCAAGAGCGGCACGGTCGGCGTCGGGCATACGTCCACTCTGCTCGCCCGCCACAACGACAGCCAGGGATCGCGGGTCCCTGGATCGGGCGTACCTGGTACGCCCGCGGTTTAGCGGCAACCATCGAATGCATGGACACACGACAGCTCGGAACCACTGGACCCAAGGTCAGCGCACTCGGACTCGGCGCGATGGGGATGTCCGGCATGTACGGACCGGCCGACGACGACGAGAGCGTGGCGACGATCCACGCCGCACTGGACGCCGGGGTCAACCTCGTCGACACCGGCGATTTCTACGGCAGCGGACACAACGAACTCCTGGTCGGACGCGCACTGCGTGAGCGCAAGCGTGACGAGGCCGTACTCAGCGTGAAGTTCGCCGGGATGCGCGATCCCGATGGCGCGTTCCTCCGGGTGGACGCGCGGCCCGACGCGGTGCGCAACTTCCTCGCGTACTCACTCGTCCGGCTCGGCACCGACCACATCGACATCTACCGGCCGGCCCGCCTCGATCCCACCGTGCCCATCGAGGACACGATCGGCGCGATCGCCGAGCAGGTGACGAAGGGTCGCGTCCGGCACATCGGCCTGTCCGAGGTCGGTGCCGAGACGATCCGCCGCGCCGCCGCCGTCCATCCCATCTGCGACCTGCAGATCGAGTACTCGGTGCTGTCTCGCGGCATCGAGGCCGGCATCCTGCAGACCTGCCGCGAGCTCGGCATCGCCATCACCGCGTACGGCGTCCTCTCGCGGGGTCTCATCGCCGGTACCGGGCCGTCGGGTGACCCGCGCGACTTCAGGGCACACAGCCCGCGCTTTCAGGGCGAGAACCTGGACCGCAATCTGACGCTCGTGCGGAAGCTCGAACCGATCGCCGAGCGGCACGGAATCACCGTCGTCCAGTTGGCGATCGCTTGGGTGGCCGCGCAGGGGAACGACATCGTCCCGGTCATCGGCATGCGTCGACGCAGTCGATTGGACGAGGCGGTGCAGGCCATGGCGGTGACCCTCGACAGCGCCGATCTCGCGGCGATCGAGGCCACCGTCCCGTCCGGCTCAGCGGCCGGAGATCGTTACGCGACGGAGCAGATGGCGCAGCTGGACAGCGAGCGTTAACGCCGGGTGAGGACATCCTGGAAATGGCCCAGCGCTGCGTGTAGCGTCCGGCGCGGTCGAAGTGACGAGCGTGGGGTGCGCACATGCCCCGGGCAGAGACAGGCCGCTAGCAAGGAGTGCACGTGGCACAGGGCACGGTGAAGTGGTTCAACAACGAAAAGGGTTACGGCTTCATCGCCGTGGACGATGGTGAGGACGTCTTCGTCCACTACTCGGCGATCGCGGCCGAGGGCTACCGCGCCCTCGACGAGAACCAGCGGGTGGAGTTCGAGGTCGTCCAGGGTCCGAAAGGCCCCCAAGCCGAGAGCGTGCACATCGTCAGCTGATCACGACGTCACGCAGCGGACCCGGAGCTGACGGGGCCGCTGCGTCGTTTAACCAAGTCGTTCAACCGACCGCGATGGGCAGGCGCAACGGCCCGCGGATCGTCGCGGCGTTGCGGGGCACCATCCGTCCGGCCCGCCGCAGCTCGGGGGCCCGCTCGGCCAGCGCGGCGAACGCGATCGTCGCCTCGAGCCGCGCGAGTGGCTGGCCCACGCAGTAGTGGATCCCGCTGGAGAACGCGAGATGCTCAACCGGAAGCGTCCGCGTGATATCGAAGCGCCCCGGATCGTCGTACACCGCAGGGTCGCGGTTCGCGGCACCGAGGAGGGTGACTACGAACTCACCGCGCCGCACCAGCGTGCCGTCGAGGTCCACGTCGGAGTGCGCGATGCGTCCGGTGCGCTGGACGGGTGGGTCGAAGCGCAGGACCTCCTCCACCGTGCCGGCCGCCAACGACGGGTCAGCGCGCAGGGCGGCCCACTGGTCCGGGTGGTCGAGCAGCGCCATCACGCCGTTCGAGACCAGGTTGACCGTCGTCTCGAACCCGGCGATGAACAGCAGGACGCACAACGGCACCATCTCCGCCGGGGCGACCCCGTCGCCCTCGGCCTCGAGGATGCGGGTCACGACGTCGTCGGACGGTTCGCGCCGACGTTCCTCGAAGAGTTCCTGAAACATCTTTTCGAGGCCGGCGTTCGCGGCGAGCAGCGCGCGCAGGTGGCGAACGCCCTTCACCCCGTCCAGCGCGGTTCCGATCGTCGCCCCCCAGCGGGCGAAGTCCTCGGCGTGAGTGGCAGGGACGCCGAGCAGGTCGCTGATCACCGCGATCGGCAGCGGCGCGGCGAATGCCGACACGAAGTCGATCCGGCCGTCGGTCGGCAGGTCGTCGAGCAGCTGCTGCACTGTCTTCTCGATCAGCGGGGCATA
This sequence comes from Pseudonocardiales bacterium, assembly GCA_032160745.1. Lineage (GTDB taxonomy): Bacteria > Actinomycetota > Actinomycetes > Mycobacteriales > Jatrophihabitantaceae > Jatrophihabitans. The sequence continues at coordinate 6,557 of JAVHVD010000383.1, read as the reverse complement.
GCCCGACATCTGCTTCGGGCTGAAGGCAGGCGCGGCCAGGCGGCGCAGGCGGGTGTGATCGGGCGGGTTCATCTCCAGAAACGACAGGCCGCCGCCGTTGCCTTCGGCCCCCTCGGGGGCAACGCCGAACCGACGGTCGCGCAGGATCCGATTGCACAGCGGATGGCTCGTGGACACCCAGTTGCCCACCCTGGTGCGGCTGATCGGACCGCGGTCGCGCAGCCGCTCGTACAACGGATACGGGTCGTCGCGCCCTGGGTGCAGCATGAGCAGCGCCATTTCGTCGTGCTTGACGTAGCCCTGGTAGCCGAGGACGGCCTTCGCCCGGTAGAGCTCGGCGGTGAAGGCTGCGAGCTGTCGGAGCTGTGCCGCGGTGGCCATGTCCGGAGGATATGCCTGCACCGGACGCCCGGCCCGTCCTTGCACTCGCCCAGGGGGAGTGCTAAACCTGAGTTGGCACTCGGCTAGGCTGAGTGCCAGCCGGAAGCAGTGAGGCCCATTTATGGGCCGTCCGTCGCGGGCACCGACTCCCGGCACTGACAAGCGTGTCCACCGAAGAGTGAGGACCACCCAGAATGGCCAAATTGATCGCGTTCGACGAAGAGGCCCGACGCGGCCTCGAGCGCGGCATGAACCAGCTCGCCGATGCCGTGAAGGTGACGCTCGGCCCGAAGGGCCGCAACGTCGTGCTGGAGAAGAAGTGGGGCGCTCCCACGATTACCAACGATGGCGTCTCCATCGCCAAGGAGATCGAGCTCGAGGAGCCGTTCGAGAAGATCGGCGCCGAGCTCGTCAAGGAGGTCGCCAAGAAGACCGACGACGTCGCAGGTGACGGCACCACCACCGCCACCGTGCTCGCCCAGGCCCTCGTCAAGGAAGGCCTGCGCAACGTCGCCGCCGGCGCCAACCCGATGGCGCTGAAGCGTGGCATCGAGGCAGCCGTGGCGTCGGTGTCCGAGGTGCTGGGCAACCAGGCCAAGGACGTCGAGACCAAGGAGCAGATCGCGGCCACGGCCTCGATCTCCGCCGCTGACACCACGGTCGGCGAGATCATCGCCGAGGCCATGGACAAGGTCGGCAAGGAAGGCGTCATCACGGTCGAGGAGAGCAACACCTTCGGCCTCGAGCTCGAGCTCACCGAGGGCATGCGCTTCGACAAGGGTCACCTGAGCGCGTACTTCGTCACCGACGCAGAGCGCATGGAGACCGACCTCGAGGACCCGTACATCCTGATCCACGAGGGCAAGATCTCGAACGTCAAGGACATGCTCCCGCTGCTCGAGAAGGTCATGCAGACGGGCAAGTCGCTGGCGATCATCGCCGAAGACGTCGAGGGCGAGGCCCTCGCCACCCTGGTCGTGAACAAGATCCGGGGCACGTTCAAGTCGGTCGCCGTCAAGGCGCCGGGCTTTGGTGACCGTCGCAAGGCCATGCTGCAGGACATTGCGATCCTGACCGGTGGCCAGGTCATCACCGAGACCGTGGGCCTGAAGCTCGAGAACGCCTCCCTGGAGGACCTCGGCCGGGCCCGCAAGTTCACCACGACCAAGGACGAGACGACTCTGGTCGAGGGTGCGGGCGACGCTGCGCAGATCGAGGGCCGGGTCAACCAGATCCGGGCCGAGATCGAGAAGAGCGACTCCGACTACGACCGCGAGAAGCTGCAGGAGCGCCTGGCGAAGCTCGCCGGCGGTGTTGCGGTGATCAAGGTCGGCGCTGCGACCGAGGTCGAGCTCAAGGAGCGCAAGCACCGCATCGAGGACGCCGTTCGCAACGCGAAGGCCGCCGTCGAAGAGGGCCTGCTCCCGGGCGGCGGTGTGGCTCTGGCCAACGCCACCGTCACCGCGTTCGAGAAGCTCGAGCTGACCGGCGACGAGGCCACTGGCGCGAACATCGTCAAGGTCGCGCTGCTGGCCCCGCTCAAGCAGATCGCCATCAACGCCGGCCTCGAGGGCGGCGTCGTGTCCGAGAAGGTGCTCGGCCTGCAGCCGGGTTGGGGCCTCAACGCCGCAACCGGTGAGTACGTCGACATGTTCAAGGACGGCATCGTCGAGCCCGCGAAGGTGACGCGCTCGGCCCTGCAGAACGCCGCGTCGATCGCCGCGCTGTTCCTGACCACCGAGGCCGTTGTGGCCGACAAGCCGGAGAAGGCACCGGCTGGTGGCGGGGGCGGCGGCATGCCCGGCGGTGACATGGACTTCTGATCGTCCGCGATCGGAGAGTCTGAACGTCCGAAGGGGCGGTCCCGAAAGGGGCCGCCCCTTCGTCGTTCTCGGCTCCTTCACCGATCTTCCTCGGTCCGTCGAACGAGCTCAGACGGGCCAGACGTAGGGAAGGTCGGGCGGCTCGGTCCAGCCGTACCGGCCGTAGAAGTCCGGATCCTTGCGCAGCAGGTTGCTGCGGTGACTCGCGTGCAGGGCCTCGTCCCCGAACCACGGCGGCAGCACCGCGCGTCCCGGTCGGGCATGTGCGAGCAGCTTGTCGTGGACGGTGTCGGCCCGTCCCCGCCGCGCCCACTCCAGGCAGACCACGAGTCCGTAGTCGACCAGCGCCCCCTCGTACCCGCGCCACATCTTCACGACCGGGTGATGCCGCCACCCGGCGGTGACCTCGTCCAGCGTGCGGATGACCTGGTAGGCCTCGACCCGCTGCTTACCGAGCCGCACGTCGTCAAGGACGCCGGCGGTGCCGGCGAAGTCGGCCAGCGGAAGGAACGTCTGCATCCCGTCCGACTCTACGGACGGCTGGAGCTCAGCCCAGCAGGTCGTCCACGTAACACCAGCGCCAGGCCTCGCCCGGCTCGATCGAGCGCATGACCGGGTGATGGCTGGCTTCGCGGTAGTGCGCGGCCGCGTGCTTCTCCGTCGACGAGTCGCAGCAGCCGACATGTCCGCAGGTGAGGCAGAGCCGCAGATGCACCCATCGCGTCCCGTCCCGCAGGCACTCCTCGCAACCGTCCGGGGTGCGGGCCCGCACCACCTTCGGCGCGTCGCGCAGGTGCGCGCAGTCCCCGGCTCGCTGGGTCGGCGTCGTCAGCTCGTCGTCCACGCGGGCGGCGGCATCGTCGACGCGGTCGAGCATGGACTCCTCGATGTCGATCGCCATCAGCGCACGGCGCAGGACCTCATCGTCGTAGACACCGGTGTCGCGCGCCTCCAGGATCGAGCCGCGCTCGGCCGACAGCATCTGCAGCCGCAGGCGCCGATACGTGGCGGCCGGCGGCTCCAGCTCGCTCTGTGGCCGGCCCAGCTGCTCCCAGACGCCGTCGCTGCGCTTCGTGGCCCGGCTGCGCAGCTCGGCCAGGACGTCGGGCGGATCGTCCTCGCTGGAGATCTCGTCCAGGACGGCGAGGCCGGCGCGGGCGGCCGAGGTGACCAGGCCGGCCGTCTGCAACGCGTCCTCGGCCGCGTCCGGACCGGTCAGGTTCAGTCGCCGGACGAGCCAGGGCAACGTGAGGCCCTGGATCAGCAGGGTGCCGGCCACCACCGTGAACGCGGCCAGGGCCAGCAGCGCCCGCTGCGGCGTGTCGGCGGGCAGGAGGAACACCGCGGCGAGCGTCACCACACCGCGCATACCGGCCCACGAGACGATCGTGGTCACGCGCCAGTCCCACACGTTCGCGCGCATCAGCCGCAGGACCGCGACCACGCTGAACATCCACAGCACGCGAGCGGCGACCGTCGCGGCGAGTACCGCGACGCAGGGCCACACGACCTGTGTCCAGGTCAGGTCGGCGTGGCGCACGCTGTTGAGCAACGGGCGGATCTGCAGCCCGATGAGCAGGAACACCACGTTCTCGAGCAGGAACTGCACGGTGCGCCAGTTGATGTTCTCGGCGATCCGGGAGCTGGCCGATTGCAGCACCACCGACTTGTGCCCGAGGACGAGCCCGGTCACGACGACGGCGAGGACACCGGACGCGTGGATCTCCTGGGCCGGCAGGAAGGCGACATAGGGCGCGGCGAAGGACAGCGTGGTGTCGAGGACGGGATCGGTGATCCAGCGCCGGATCGTCGCGAGGACGAACGCGGCCGCCAGCCCCACAAGCAGCCCGCCGCCGGCTGCGCGGACGAAGTCCCAGCCGACCTCGAGGGGGCTGACGGAGGACGACAGGGCGGCGATGGCGGTGTTCAGCGCGACGAGCGCAGTCGCGTCGTTGACCAGGCTTTCGCCTTCGAGGACGGACACGATTCGCCGCGGCATGCCGACCCGGCGGGCGACCGTCGTCGCGGCGACCGCGTCCGGCGGCGCAACCACTGCCCCGAGTGCGAATCCGGCGGCGATCGAGATCCCGGGCGCGACCCACCAGGCGACCAGGCCGACGCCAACCGTGGTGAACGCCACCAGTCCGACGGAGAGCAGGCCGATGGCGCGGCGGTTCACCTTGAAGTCCACCAGGCTGGTGCGGATCGCCGCCGCGTAGAGCAGCGGCGGCAGCAGGCCGATCAGGACCAGATCAGGCGTGAGGTGGATGTTCAGGAAGTGCGGGATGAACGAGAGGCCGATGCCCACGACCACGAGCAGGAGCGGCTCGGACCATTGGTAGCGGCGGGCCACGCCGGCGACCACACCCGCGACCGCAGCGAGCGCGAGGATGGTGAGCGCGGGGTGCACTGCGCCATTCTGCCGGGTCGCACCGGGCCGTGCCGACGACGCTTCTGACGTCGGGGCGCCGCGGCGGCGTCAGCCGGTGCTGACCTGGCTGGCCGGCGGCGCGGTGACCGTCACTGGCTGGTTGTACTTGCTCACCGTCACGTGGGTGGAAACGCTCTGACCCTGGACCTGAAAGTCCTCGGTCACCTGAATCGGGCGGCCCTGCTCGTCGATGTACAACTCGAGCGGCAGCGACTTCAACCCGCTGGAGACCAGCGCGTCCTTGCCGGGCAGGTCGGCCGGCAGCTTGGCGACGTCGACCACGATCGAGTAGTGGGTCGTCTTGACGCCGATGATCGTCTGTTCGCCGACGAGCTTGACCGTCTTCGCGGCGGTGATGAACGCACCGACGTTTCCGATGGACGCCGACGACAGCGCTGAATCGAGGGACGACGCGAGCTGGCGCACGGTTGCGTTGCTGCTCTGCGCGGTGACCAGCACGTACGGCTTGGTGCTCTTGTTCAGCGACGGCGGGAGCTTCGCGTAGGTCTTGCCGCCGACGATGATCAACCGGAGCGATCCGGTGCCTCCGGGCAGCTGCTCGGTGATGTCCATCGCGACGAGCTTGCCGGCGGACAGCTTCTCGTCACCCTGGCCGGTCACCTTCTGACCGGCGGCATCGACATCGAGGCTGATGTGCGCCGACGTGACGCCGGCGATGGCGGACTGCATCAGCCCACCCAGGCCGGCGGCGTCGGTGGGCCGTCCGGCCGGCACGCTGCCCGACGACGTGCCGCCCGCCGACGCGCCGGAGCTGCTGCTCGTCGAGCCGGCTGGGCTGTTGCTGCCGGTGGATCCCGTGCCCGACGTCGATGACGTGCAGGCGGCGAGGACGATCGCCGACGGCAGGGCGAGCAGGGCGCAGAGACGGCGAGAGTTCATGGCACCTGCCTACCACTGCGACCTGATGTTGGTCACGACCGGCCCAGCGGCCGCGGCCATCGGTCACGGCCGATGCCAGGCCGCGTCGCCGCGATGGAGTCGCGGAAGCCTGTGTGCTGCCGTAGCGTCCACGACGAAATCGTGATGGCTGGCAGTGACCGGGGGGACAGGCTTTGCGGCGGTTTGGGCGGGAAAGATGAGCGACGCCGGTTCGGATCTGATCGACCGATTGATCGAACTGGCCGCGTCGTCACCTGATCGCGTGCTGTTCATCGAGTTGTTGAACGGCGTGCAGGAGTCCGCGACCCTGAGTGCAGTGCAGCTTCGCGATCGAGCCGCGGCGCTCGCCGACGGGTTGCGCCGAGCGGGCCTGAAGCCGGGCGACGTCGCGCTGCTCATCGCCAGCCCGCCGACCGAGTTCCTCGTCGGCCTCTTCGGCTGCATGTGGGCCGGCGTCATCGCCGCCCCGATCGCCTTCCCGCGCCGACCAGAACACCTCCGCACGCGGCTGGACCCGGTGCGGAAGAACGCCGGCGCGGTCGCCGTCGTCGCGGGCACGCCGCAGGACAGTGCCGAGTCAGCCGTCCTGGAGGAGCTCACGCAGGGCGGGGTGCCGGTCATCTCGACGGCCCAGGACGCCGTCGGTGAATCGGCGCCGGTCGCCGAGCGCGAGATCGCCTACCTGCAGTACACGTCCGGGTCGACGAGCGATCCGCGCGGCGTCGTCGTCACCCACGACAACCTCGTCGCGAACCTGGAGGTCGCCCGGTTGCTGCTGGGCTTCAACAGCGACTCGGTGAATGTGTCGTGGTGTCCGTTGACGCACGACATGGGTCTGATCATGGGCGCGCTGCCGTCGCTCGCGTTCGGCATGACTTCGGTGTTGCTCACCCCGGCAGCGTTCATCCGGCGACCGATGACGTGGCTGCGGGCCATCGATCGTTACCGCGGCACGCACAGTTACTCGCCCAACTTCGGTTACGACCTCTGCGTCGAGCGGTCGACCGAGCAGGACCGGGCCG
>JAVHVD010000382.1:0-6431 GCA_032160745.1 Pseudonocardiales bacterium | reverse complement strand
AGCCGCACTGCGTGCTGACCGCCACGAGATCCTCGCCGAGATCACCCCCGTCGGTGTCGGTGACGACGCCGACCGCGCGACGAACGTCGACGGCCACGTCCGCCTTGCCATGCTCGACCAGCGCATTGCCGCGGTCGAAGCCGAACTCGCCGACACCGAACTGCCGCACAGTCGACCTGTCGTCGATGACGGCACGGTTGCGATCGGCAAGGTGGTCACCGTTGATCTCGGCGACGGTCCGGAGACCTATCTGCTCGGCACCGTCGAGGAGGCCGGCGATGGCGTGGACGTGATCACACCGAGCAGTCCGCTGGGCAAGGTGCTGCAGGGTGCCCGGGTCGGGGCCACGCTGTCCTACGCCGCACGCCCGGGACGCACGCTGCAGGCCACCTTGCTCGCCGTCGCCTGAACCGAACGACCTCCGCGGACCGGGCGCAAGCGTGTTCAGGCGCGGACGGCCGGGACGGGCGCCTGCAGCGCCGCGACGAGCATCGCATTGAGGTTTGCGACGAAGGCTGCTTCGTCCAGGACGAGCGAACCCCCCTCGTCGATGAGGACGGCGCGATCAGCGAGTGCCGCGGTGAGTGCGCCGATCATGATCGCGACGCGCTCGCCGGCGAGCTCGGCTGGCATCGACGTGGCACAGATGCGCTGGACCTGCTCCAGCTGCGTGCGCAGCGCTCGGCTGACGATCGGCGGCGGTACCGACCCGCTGCGCACGCCGGCGTGGCCGGCGAGCTGTGCGGTGATCCGCAGGAAGTAACGGCCCTCCTGGGTCTGCAGCCGATCAGCCGTCGGCTGGACCATGTCGGCGATCACCGTCGCCAGGTCCGGCTGACTCGGTTGCGCGGCGAGCCGGCGCACGCGCGCCGGTTCCATCGCATCGATGTGCCACTGACAGATCGCGCCGAGCAGTCCGTCCCGCGAGCCGAAGTGATAGTGAACGGCCGAGTCGTTGGCCTGGCCGGCCGCCCGCACGATGTCGCGCATCTGCGCGCCATGGATGCCGTGCACTGCGAAAAGGCGCTCGCCGGCGGCAATCAGCTTCGCTCGCGTTCCACTTGCGTCCACTGCCATAGTAAAAGCATAGTTAGTAACGTCGGTCATTAGATAGGAACGGGGACGCCCATGACGGCTTCGGTTGGCGCACCACCCGCCTACGACCCGTATGACCCGGCGGTGCTCGAGAGCCCCTACGCCGCCTATCGCGAGCTGCGTGATTCCGATCCGGTGCACTTCCACCGCGGTCGCGGCGGAGACGCCGACTTCTTCGTGCTCTCCCGCTTCGACGACATCTGGGCGGCCGTCCGGAAGCCGGAACTGTTCTCATCCGCTCAGGGGATCACCTTTCGCGACGAGAGCAACGAGCTTGGCCTCGCGCCGACGCTCGTCATGCTCGACCCGCCGGTGCACACCCGACTGCGGGGGTTGATCGGATCTGCGTTCACGCCCAATCGCGTGTCCGTGCTCGAGGACGAGCTGCGCGCATTCGTCCGTTCGCGCATCGACGTGATGGAGCGCAAGGCCGCCGACGGCGAGCCGGTCGACCTGCACCAGGACTTCTCCTCCCCCGTGCCGACCTTCGTCCTCGGCTCGGTGCTCGGCATCCCGGAGTCCGACCGGGCCCGCTTCGACCCTTGGGTCACCGGCCTCACCCGCCTGCAGAACGCTGGTTTCGCTGTCGACGGAATCGGGGACGCGGCCGCGGCGGTCGCCGAGATGTACGCCTACTTCAGCGATGTCATCGCCGCACGTCGGGCCGAGCCGCGCGACGACCTGCTGGGCGCGCTCGTCGCGGCCGAGATCGACGGTGCGCGGTTGACGGACTGGGACATCCTCGGGTTCTGCTTCGTCATGGTGGCCGGCGGCAACGACACAACCGGCAACCTGATCTCACACGGCGTGATGCTCCTCGACGAGGACCACGCCGCGCGCGAGCGACTGGTGCAGCGCCCGGAATTGATCCCGACCGCGCTGGTGGAGTTCCTGCGCCTGGAGTCATCGGTGCAGGCGCTGGCCCGGATGACGACCGAACCGGTGACCGTCCACGACGTCGAGATCCCGGAAGGCGTCAAGGTGCTGATGCTCTACGGATCAGGCAACCGGGACGAGCGCGAGTTCGGCCCCGATGCCGATCGGCTCGACCTCAACCGCGCGGTCAAGCGACATCTCGGGTTCTCCAGCGGCGCGCATTTCTGCATCGGCTCGCACTTCGCTCGGCTGCAGGCGCGGGTCGCATTCGAGGAGTTGTATGCGCGGCATCCGCACATCGGTGTCGACGTGTTCGCCGGCCGCCGACTGCACTCCTCGTTCACTCGCGGCTGGGTGAGCCTGCCCGCGACCGGCGTCGCCCGGGTCTGATTTCAGAAGGCCCTTACGTCGAAGATCGCGGCCAGCGCCACCCCGGCGACGAGCAGCGCACCGGCGTTGCGGGTGTGGATGAAGGCCCAGGCGGCGTACCAGAGCGGCCAGACGGGAAAGCCGCGCGGCTTCGTCTCCGGCGCCGGTTTGGCCAGGGGTCCCCATACCTTGCTTGCGGCCGGTAGGGACGCCAGGCCGAGCAGCGCCGGCCAGGGTAGGCATTGCGTGGCGACCGCGGCGACGAGTAGCAAGTAGTACCCGGCGATCAGCCCGCGGGTGACCGTCAGCGCCCGCTCTCGGCCAAGCAGTACGGGCACGGTTCGGATCCCCAGCGGCGCATCGAACGGGATCTTGTCCGTGTGCTTGCCCATGAGCACCGCGGTGCACAGCAGCGCGTACGGCAGGCCGGCCAGCCAGACCGGCCAAGGCAGGTGGCCGGTCGCCGAGAAGTACGTCCCACCGACCATCAACGGACCCCAGGTGATCAACACGTCCAGCTCACCGAGCCCGCGCTTCTTCAGCCGCAACGGCGGTGCGGTGTACGCGGCGCTGAGGAGGAACCCGCCGACACCGAACGCCAGAACCCACGGCCCACGCGCGGCGACGAGCGCGATCATGATCGCCAGGTCGGCCAGGTTGACGGCCAGCGCGATCGCTGCGAGCTGACGTCGGGTGGTCAGGCCGGACAGGATCGGGTGCGGGGCGTACTGAGCGCGCGGATAGCTGGCGGTGTCCTGCCCGACGTCGGAGTCGAACAGATCGTTCATGACGTTGTTGGCCACGTGCGCGAGGACGATGCCGAGCAGGGCGAGCAGGAAGTAGCCGGTCGAGAAACCGGGCTGGCGGACAGCGAGCAGACCGGCGAGCAGACCGGCGACGAGCGTCATGGGCAGGACCGCCGCCCGAGTGAGCACGAGCACCTTGGTGAGGCCGTCGACGTGCCCGCGGGGCGGATTGGTGGTGACCACGGCGTAGAGCCAGCCGTTGAAGCGCTGGTGCAAGGTCGGATTGTCGGGAACGGTGACGACGGGGACCTCGCCGGCGCTGCGGTCCAGCGGAGGTCGATGGGCCGGCTCTCGCGGGTCGGCCGGTGGCGTGCCCGGCGCTCGCGGCCCGGCTCGCGGGCGCGGCCTGGCGGGCGGCACAGTCACCCTGCCGAGGGTAGGGCCAGGCTCGGATAGCGTGCACCGCGTGCCCCGTCTGCTCGCCGCACCGGACAAGTTCCGCGAAACGGGACACGGCGCGCTGCATCTGCGCCGTCGTGACCGATCCGCTTCAGGGAAGAGGCGCCTGAGCGGATGCCGCGCCGCACCCCCGGATCGCCGCCGGCCGATGGAATGATGGCACGATGACGCAGACGCTGGAGCGCACGTCTGCACGCACGTCGGGCCGACACTTTCCCGGCGTGCTCCCCGACCGCGTCCTGCGCTGGCGGCGACCGGTGTGGTGGCAGGAGATCGCCATCATCGCGTTCGGCTACTGGCTCTACACCCTCGGGCGCAATGCGATTCCCGAGCAGGCCACCCTCGCCCGTAGGCACGGTCGGGCGATTCAGCATCTGCAGGAGATCCTGCACCTGAACTGGGAGTTGTCCTTCAACCACTTCGTCGCCGCGCATGAGTGGCTCGCGCAGACGATGGACTACTACTACGCCACCCTGCATTTCATCCTGACACCGATCGTGATGGTCTGGCTGTTTGTCCGACGCCCCCACCTCTACCGCGGGGCCCGCACCGTTCTCGTCACCACCACAATGCTCGGCCTGCTCGGGTTCTATCTCTTTCCGACCGCCCCCCCGCGACTGCTGGCCGGCTACGGCTACGTCGACACCGTGCTGAAGTTCCACACTTGGGGATCGCTCGCCGATCCCAATATCGCCGAGCACTCGAACCAGTTCGCCGCCATGCCGAGCCTGCACATCGCGTGGGCGATCTGGTGCGGGCTCTCGATCTTCGCCGCGGCGCGCCACCGGTGGGTGCGCGCGCTCGGGCTCGCCTATCCAATCGGCACGCTCATCGTCATCGTCGGTACGGCGAACCACTTCGTTCTCGACGCGGTCGGCGGCGCGGCGATCGTGGCTATCGCGTTCGGGCTGCAGTGGGTGCTGTCCGGCCACGGTGCCTACGTCGCGCCGGTCGACGCGCCGGACTTCGCCGTGCCCGATCCGGAGGTACCCGGGCTGCACGAGCGACCCGTGCGTGATGCCAGTTGAGCGCCATGAGGTGCACCACGTATCACGCTCGGGCCGGTGGGGTCACGCCGCCCGCCTCAGCTGAAACACCTTGATCTCGCGGTTCGTCCGCTGCTCGTATTTGGTGAAGTTCGGCCAGGTGCGCAGCATGTGCTGCCACACCTGAACTCGCTCCTCCCCCTCGATTTTTCGGGCGGTGAAGATCGCGGTGCGGCCCTTGTGGCGCAGTTGACCGGACATTGCCGCCTCCAGGTTGGCTACCCAGAGCGGCTCCTTCGGCCCGCCGAAGTAGGAACCTGCGACAAGGAAGGTCTCGCCGTACGGAACGCAGAGCAGCGGGGTGCTGCGCGGCAGACCACTCTTGCGCCCCCGGACGGTCAGCATCAGGCTCGGCAGGCCGGCGATGTCGAGCAGTCCGAACCGGCCGCGCGTCAGCCGCTGCAGCCCGACGTCGAGCCACACGATCTGCGGCAGCAGCTTGGGCAGCCACGAGATGCCGCCGATCCGCACGGCCAGCGGCGTGAAGATGCCCATCACGTGATCGTAGGAAGCGGTCAGGCGAGCACGCGCACGGGCCGTCCGTCGGACCAGGCGAGGATGTCCTCGACGACCTGTCCGAACCAGGTGCGGTAGCCATCGGTGGTGACGTACCCGATGTGCGGAAGCAGCAGGGTGTTCGGCATCGAGCGGAGCGGATGATCGACCGGCAGTGGCTCCGCGTCGTAGACGTCGAGGCCGGCGCCGCCGATGCGTCCAGCGGTCAGCGACTGGATCAGCGCCGCCTCGTCCACGATCGGACCGCGCGAGGTGTTGATGAGGTACGCCGTGGGTTTCATCGCCGCCAGCTCGGCGGCCCCGATCAGGCCGCGGCTGGTGTCCGACAGCGGCATGTGCACGGTGATGACGTCGGCGTTGCTGAACAGGTCTCGCTTGCTGACGGCACGAACCCCGTGCGGCGCCGCCCGCTCCTGAGTCAGGTTCGGTGACCAGGCGAGCACCGACATCCCGAACGCCTGGGCCAGCTGGGCGACGGGGATTCCCAGGTGGCCCAGCCCGACCACTCCCAGCGTCATGCCGGCGAGCCCGGGGCCGATGGTGTGCTGCCACCCGCCGGCCCGGACCGCGGCGTCCTCCTGGGCGAAGTTCCGGGTGAGCGCGATGATCATCCCCAGCGTCAGCTCGGGCACCGCATTGCCCGATCCGGTCGCGCCGCACACAGTGATGCCGCGCGCCTCGGCGGCGGCGAGGTCGATCGCCGCATTCTTCATCCCCGTGGTGACCAGCAGCCGGAGCTGCGCCAGGTTGCTCAGCACCTCGGCCGGGAACGGCGTCCGTTCCCGCATCGCGACGACGACCTCACTGGCGCGGAGCCGGTCCAGCAGTTCCGCCTGGTTGTCGATGTGGTGATCGAGCACCTCGATCGAGTAGCGCTCGGTCACCCCCGACCAGTCCGCACTGTCAAGCGCCACCCGCTGGTAGTCGTCCAGGATCGTCACGGTGGGCATCCACGCACCCTAGGCGAAAGCGACGGCTGTTACAGCGCCGCGGCGTAGGACTTGGCCAGCCGCTCCATGACGCTCGGTCCGTCCCGTTCCGGCGCCGGTTCGCCGAGATGGATCGTCCGCAGTTCGGCCATGAACTCACGCCACAGGTCCGGTCCGCCGGCTGCGAGCAGTTCTGCCCGCACGCGCAGCCGCCGCGTGGTCGGCCGGTGGTGCAGACCCCACTCGCCGAGCTGGGCGAAGACGGGCACCAGCTGGATCGGCGCCTCGGTAAGGCTGTAGGCGGCCCGCCGTCCCGGGCCGGCGTCCTCACGGGTCAACAGGCCGGCGTTGACCAGCCGCTTCAGCCGGTCGGCCAGGATGTTGGAGGCGATGCC
>JAVHVD010000381.1:0-6601 GCA_032160745.1 Pseudonocardiales bacterium | reverse complement strand
TATGGCGGTGGCGGTGGGATTCGAACCCACGGTGGTTTTACCCACACACGCTTTCGAGGCGTGCTCCTTTGGCCGCTCGGACACGCCACCGCCGGAAAGGTTACAGGACTCCGCGTCCCCGCCTGATCGCGAAGAAGTCGTCCAGCAGAGCCGCGCACTCCGCCTCGCGGACGCCGCCGACCACCTCCGGGCGGTGGTTCAGCCGCCGGTCCCGCACGACGTCCCACAACGACCCGACCGCACCGGCCTTCGGGTCCCACGCGCCGAACACCACCCGGTCGACGCGGGCCAGTACCAGCGCGCCGGCGCACATCGTGCACGGCTCGAGCGTGACGGCCAGGGTGCAGCCGACGAGGTGCCACGTGCCCAGCGCCGCACCGGCCCGGCGCAGCGCCACCACCTCGGCGTGCGCGGTCGGGTCGTGCCGCGCCTCACGTTCGTTGTGGGCGGATGCGACGACCGTGCCGGTGCTGTCGAGGACCACCGCGCCGACCGGGATCTCGCCGCCGTCCAGCGCAGTCCGGCCGACCGTCAGCGCCTCGCCCATCGCCGCGAAGTCGCGGCCCGTCACCCGCGCAGGTCTTCGAAGGGCTCGCCGCAGCCGGCCTTCTCGCACACTGCCACGAGCAGGTCGACCGGCAGGGTGCCCGCGTGTGCGCACATCGCGAGCAGGTCCGCGGCCGATGTGCCGAGGTCCTCGACGATCTCCGCGTCGCCGAACGGTGCGCTGTCGTGGGCCGGCGGCGCGTCCGGGTCGAGCAGCACCTGGTCCTCGTCGTCGTCGCCGATCTCGAGCAGGTCCTCAGCCACGATGGCGGCCATCGGATAGGCGTCGGCGGCGTGCCCTTCGGACAGGAACGCGCGCGGGTCGTCGGCGTCGTCGTCCAGCCGGATGATCGCCGCGTACTCGTCATCCTGCTCGATGACCAGCAGCCGCACCGAGCCCTCGCGGTCACGCAGCACCTCACCGAGATCGACGAGCGACTCGCAGTCGGCGATGTCGGCCTCCTCGGCGCTCCACCGCTCGCCGGAACGGGTCAGCACCGCGGCGAACCAGGACATCAGCGCCCCGCCCAGGCCGCTTCGGTCGCCCGCGCGTACTCGTCGGTGATGCCGAGGCGCTCCACGATCGTCTCCAGCATCTCGTCCGGCAGCGCGTCGAGGTCGTCGAGGATGTCCTCCATCTCGTCCTCCGGCAGGTCGAGGTCACTGAACAGCTCCAGGTCGCCGACCGGCCAGATCTCGTCGAGTTCGTCGTCGGCCGGCGGGTCCTCGCCGAGGCGGGCCATCGCCTGCTCGGCCAACGGGAACTCCACGGCCGCCGTGAGATCGGACAGCAGCAGCGAGATGCGACGGCCCTCTTGCCGGGCGATGACGAAGAACTCGTCCTCGACCAGGGCGATGACGAACGGCCCGCCCTCCGGCGGCTGGGACCGCAGCGCGGCGAGAAGGACGCCCAGATCGTCCAGGACGGCGGGGGGCAGTGGTTCGACACGCCAGTTCGGACCGTCCCGGAATGCCGCGACGGCGAAGCCCCGTTCAGCCACGTGTCCCACCACCTCTCGTCGACGAAGGTCCGTGTGACGGATACCGATCCTGGCACGGACTGACCAGCAGCGGAAAGTCATCCACACGATGCCGCTACCTTCGCAACGTGGGCCGAATCCGAAGTGCGACGCCATGAACGATCATCAGGGCGCGGGCTTTCGACGCGTCGCCGTGCTCGGGCTCGGCCTGATCGGCGGTTCGCTGCTCCACGCGGTGCGGCAGACCGGCATCGAGGTGGTCGGTTTCGACACCGATCCGTCGACCGCCGCCGCGGCGAGCGCCACTGGCTTCGCGGTGGCCCCCACCGACGCCGCCGCGGTGCGTGGAGCCGACCTCGTCGTGCTCGCCATGCCACTGCCGGAGGTCGAAGGTGCGGTGCGTTCGCTCGCCCCACACCTGGCCCAGGGCGTGGTCCTCACCGACGTCGGCACGTTGAAGACACCCGTGCTGGCCGCCGTGCGCGCGCTCGTCCCGCGGGTCACCTTTGTCGGCGGTCACCCGCTCGCGGGTGTCGAGGAGACGGGATGGGACGCCGCCGATCCGCTGCTGTTCCGGGACGCGCCGTGGGCGCTCACCATCGAGGACGACACGTCCATGCCGGCGTGGCTGCGCCTGGCCGAGCTCACCTGCGACCTCGGTGCGCGCCCCGTCCCCACCACGGCCGATGAGCAGGACGCCGCGGTCGCCCGGGTCATCGGCCTGCCGCACGTCCTCGCCGAGGCGCTGGCGCTGACCGGGCTGGCCGGCGGGCCGCTCGGGTTGTCCCTTGCCGCTGGCTCGTACATGTCCGGATCCCGCGTCGCCCGCACGCGTCCGGAACTGGTCAGCACGTGGTGCGACGGCAACCTCGCGCTGGTGGATGCGCTGGACGACGCGATCAGCCACCTGCGGTCGGCGCGGGAGGCGCTGGCCGCGGACGAGTCCGTCTATCCGCTCGCCCGGGCCGGCCACGCCGCGCGGATCAACTGGGAGCACCGCCGGTTCGAGCCGGTCGAGCTGACGGGCGAGCCGGAGACGCTGCGCGACCACGGCCGGACGGGTGGCTGGATCACCGCCGTGCTGCGCGACGGCGACGCCGTGCGTCTGCTCGGCATGCGCCCCGTCTGAACTGCACGTCTGAACTGCGACAGACTCCCCCCATGGTCCTCGACATTCTCGGCCTGCTGATCCTCGGGCTGCTCGCCGGCGCGATCGCCCGGCTATTCGTCAGCAGCCCGCAACGGCTCGGCTGTCTGGGAACCGCCGCGCTCGGGATCGTCGGGTCCTACGCCGGGGGATCGCTCGGCGCGCTGCTGTTCGACGACGACTTCGATCTGCGCAAGGCGTCGACGTTCCTCGGCGCCATCGCGGGCAGCATCGTCGTCCTCGCGGTGTGGCGGTTGGTGGCCGGCGCGCGCGCCCGGCGGTAGGGAGCGCGACCGTCAGAGGCGGCAGGTCTTGTCGCCGGCGTTCAAGTTCGGCTTCAACGTGCTGGACGTCGAGGCCTTCGTGGGTGCGGTGGACTTGGCCGACGTCGAGGGCTTTTTCGCGGCGTCGTCGATGATCGATCCGTAGAGCGCGGCGCCCTTCTTCGCATCGAGCAGCACCTTGCCGCCGCCGGCGTAGCCGGGCGGGGTGTAGTTCTGATCGGCGATCGGCGCGGTGTAGAACACGACGCGCTTCGGATCGAGCCCGTGCAGCGAGCTCGCCAGCCGGCGCAGGTCGGCGAAGGTGGTGCCCTCGTCGACGGTGATCGACTTGGTGGTGGCGTCGAGGAAGCTGGTGAGGCGGCTCGGGTTGTTGAGCAGCGAGCCGCTCATCGCCTGGCGCAGCACGACGCCGAGGAACTGCTGCTGGCGCTTGATCCGGCCGAGGTCGGAGCCGTCGCCGACCTCCTCCCGGGCGCGCACGTAGTGCAGCGCATCCGTGCCGTTGAGCGTGTTGTTGCCCTTGTGCAGGGTCAGGTGGCTGTTCGGGTCGTAGACCGGCTTCGGGCTGCAGATCTGCACCGTGCCGAGCGCGTTCACGACGTTCTTGAATCCGACGAAGTCGATCTGCAGATAATGCGTGACGGCGATGCCGGTCAGTTTCTGGACGGTGGCGACGGTGCACCGGGCACCCCCGATGGAGAACGCCGAGTTGAACAGCTCGTGGTGGGCCGCCACCGGTTTGCCATCGGTACCGGTGCAGCGCGGGATCTCGACCCACGAGTCGCGCGGGATGCTGATGACCGTCGCCCGCCGATGGTCAGCAGCGAGGTGGATGAGGATCGTGGTGTCCGACCGCTGCCCCGGGGTGTCGCCGTACGCGGAGTTGGCGCCCTGCCGGCTGTCCGACCCGATGATCAGGAAGTTCTGGGCCCGCGCCTGGGCCTCGGGCTTCTTGATGTTGGGGTCCTTCGTCTGGAGCGCGCTGATGCGGTGGATCTGGCCGTCGTACTTCGTGTAGATGTAGCCGACGATCGCCGCGGACATCACGCCGAGCAACGTGGCGAACGACAGGCCGGCCCACAGCGCCCGGCGCAGCACGGCCCGGGGTCGCCGGGATCGGCTGACGCGGGTCACACTCGCGGTGGGTTGCACGAACTCCTCGCTCGGACGCTTTCGGGATTCGATCCGGCGGGCGGTCGGCAGAGGCCGTCCGAACTAACCGCCGTTATCTTCCTGTGACGTTAGGGGTGGGGTCAGGCGATCGGCAATCGCTGTCAGCCGGTTGCCAGCGCGGGGCGACCGCTTTTGGAGCGCGAACGGCTCGTCCCCTATGCTGGACCAGTCCTCGACGGGGCTAGCATGATGCGGTTCGCCGCCCTCATCGTCTAGAGGCCCAGGACGCCGCCCTTTCAAGGCGGTAGCACGGGTTCGAATCCCGTTGGGGGCACGCAAGTTCACACCCCGGGTAACCGGGTTCAAGGCCCAGTAGCGCAGTTGGTTAGCGTGCCGCCCTGTCACGGCGGAGGTCGCGGGTTCAAGTCCCGTCTGGGTCGCCACCTTCTTGATCGGCGGGCGCGCCGTTCGGTCAGATCGGCGCCGCCGTACCCGTCACGTCCACCCCGCCGTCGCCCGTATCCACCTCCACGAGCAGTCGGCTTGGGCGGCCCATGTCCGCTCCCTGCAGAATCGTGATCCGCGCCGGCAGCGGTACCAGGTCCAGCTCTCGCAGGTATCCGCCGAACGCCGCGGCGGCCGCTCCCGTCGCCGGGTCCTCGACGACGCCGCCAGGCGGGAACGGATCGCGGGCGTGGAAGGTCACCGCGTCCTCGGCCCAGACCAGATGCACGGTGGTCCATCGCTGCTGCGCCATCAGCCGGTCGAGCGCGGGGTAGTCGTAGTCGAGTGCCGCCAGTTGCGCCCGGTCGCGCAGCGCGAGCACGAGGTGGTCGTTGCCGGCGAAGGCGACATGCGGCGGGTAGCTGGGATCGAGGTCGGCGTCGGTGTATCCCAGCGCCGCGAGCGCCGAAGCCAGCTCCTCGTCGGCCGCGGGACGGGTGTGCGTGGGCACGCTGGTGAGCGTGGCCCGGACCCCCGACTCGTCGGCCGATGTCCGGACGACGACCTCACCCACCGTGGTGTCGAACCGGAAGATCCCCGCGCCGTCCCGCTCAGCGATCGCCACCGCTGTCGCGATCGTCGCGTGGCCGCAAAAGCCCACCTCCGCCCGTGGGCTGAAGTAGCGCATCGTGAACCGGCCGGGCACCGCCGCCCGTTCGACGAAGGCGGTTTCGGAGTACCCGATCTCGGCGGCGATCGACAACCGGCGCCGCTCGTCGATGCCAGCGGCGTCCAGCACCACGCCAGCCGGATTCCCGCCGGTGCCGTTGTCGGTGAACGCGGCGTAGCGCAGCACCTGGGCCGTCATCGACTCGGTCACCATTGCTCCTCGTACGTCCGCCGCGCGCAGCTCGCGCGCCAAACGTCTCGCGTCACGACTTAGGTTGTGGGTCCGGACCGCTTCGGGAGAGGAACTTCGATGGATCGCCTCCGCATTCCCTCCGAGTCGCGCTACGCACCGACGATCGGCTTCTCCAAGGCGGTGCGCGCCGGTGGGTTGATCTTCCTCGCCGGGATCACCGCCATGGACCCGCACGGCGAGGTGATCGGCGGCGAGGATCCGTACCTGCAGGCCTCGGCCTGCTTCACCAAGATTGCCGAGGCGCTGAGCGGCTGCCACGCGACGACGGCCGACGTCGTCCACACGCGGATGTATCTGACCGACACTGCGCATTGGGAGGCGGTCGGCCGAGCCCACGGCGAGACGTTCGCCACCACGCCACCGGCTGCGACGATGCTCGTCGTCAAAGAGCTGCTCGATCCGCGGATGCTCGTCGAGATCGAAGTGACCGCGGTCGCCTCGGACTGAAGGCCGCCGCGGGCAGGCAGGATGAATGCCATGCCGGGCTGTGAGCAGTGAGCGTCGGGCTGGTCGCTGTCGCGCACGGCACCGCGTCGTCCCAAGGGTCAATGACGACGGCCGGGCTGGTCGAGGCCATCCGCGCGGCCCGTCCGGAGACCCCGGTCGAGGTCTGCTTCCTCGACGTGGTCAACCCACGGCTGACCGACGCGCTGGCGGCTCGCGGGGATTCTCCGGCGGTCGTCGTGCCCCTCCTCCTGTCCACCGGGTACCACGTGCAGTCCGACATCCCCGCAGCCGTCGCGCCGTACCCCGCCGTTCGGGTCGCTCGGCACTTGGGGCCGCACCCGCTGCTGGTCGACGCCCTCGTCGACCGGCTGGGCGAGACCACGCTGGACGGGTCGGTGGTGCTCGTCGGTGCCGGCTCCAGCCGGCGCGAGTCCGCCGACGAGCTGGCCGAGACGGGCCGGCTGCTCGCCGAACGGCTCGGCCGCGTGGTGCCGGTGCACACCATGGGCGACGACTTGCGGGTGGTGTTCAGCGCGGTCCGCCCGCCGGTCCACGTCGCGACCTATTTGCTCGCTGAGGGGCAGTTCGTCACCACGCTGCGAGAGGCGGCCGCGGGTCTCGGCACCGTGGCGTCGCCGATCGGCGTCCATCCGGCCCTCGTCGAGCTCGTGTGGGCCCGCTACGACGCGGCGCTCGACCAGCCCAGCGCAGCGGCCAC
>JAVHVD010000380.1:0-2547 GCA_032160745.1 Pseudonocardiales bacterium | reverse complement strand
AGGTCGACGGCCGGATCGGCCTACGCAAGCCGGTGGCGACGTGAAGGGCGACCCCCTGCTCGAGGTAACCGACCTCGTCAAGCACTTCCCGATCAAATCGGGCATCATCATCGACCGCGAGGTCGGCCGGGTGCGCGCCGTGGACGGCGTGAATCTCACCCTCGCCGAAGGTGAAACACTGGGCCTGGTAGGTGAATCCGGCTGTGGGAAGTCGACGCTGTGCCGGACCATCCTGCAGCTGACGACGCCCACGTCGGGTTCGGTGCGGTTCGAGGGCGAGGAACTCGTCGGACGAAGTCGGCGCCAGCTCCGGCCGGTCCGCCGTCAGATGCAGATGATCTTCCAGGATCCGTACGCGTCGCTGAATCCGCGCAAGCGGGTTGGCCAGATCATCGGCGAGCCAATGGAGCTGCACGGCCTGTCCAGTGGCCGCGACACGACCAAGCACGTTCGGGACCTGCTCGACCGGGTCGGGCTTCCCCCCGAACACGCCGACCGCTTCCCGCACGAGTTCTCCGGCGGTCAGCGCCAGCGCATCGGCATCGCAAGGGCCCTTGCGCTGAAGCCCAAGCTGATCATCGCCGACGAGCCGGTCTCTGCACTCGACGTCTCCGTACAGGCGCAGATCGTGAACCTGCTCAAGGACCTTCAGGACGAGTTCGGGCTGTCCTACCTGTTCGTCGCCCACGACCTCGGCGTGGTCAGGTACGTCTCGGACCGGGTTGCGGTGATGTACCTCGGCAAGATCGTCGAAAGTGCCCGTGCCGCAGCCCTTTACGAACAGCCACTGCATCCGTACTCAACCGCGCTGCTGTCCGCGGTGCCGATTCCCGATCCGAGGCTCAACGCCAGCCGCGAACGCCTCATCCTCGAGGGTGACCCACCCAGCCCCATCGATCCACCCCCTGGCTGCCACTTCCACACCCGCTGCCCGTGGGTGACCGACGTGTGCCGCACCGACGAACCGGACCTGCTCGAACTCTTGCCAGGACACACCGCCGCCTGTCATCACCCGCGGCACCTCGCCGAGCCGACCTGATCAGCCCGACGAATTGGCCGTCTTCGCGGCCGCCGCGATCGCCTTCGCCTCTGGGCTGGCCGCCGAATACCCCGGGGACTTCACAGATGCGGCAGCCGCATCACAGTTGAGCGAGACGAGCACTTCGTTGGTCGCCGAACCGCTGCTGTTCTCCGGCGGAGCCACGGTCCTGGCCACCTGATTGGCGACGAGGCAATCCGGCCAGGACTTCTGATCGCCGACGACCGTCGACACCACCGCCGTCATGCCTGCACCGCTGATCGCCGAGCTGGCGTCGCTGTACTTCTGACCCACCACGTTCGGTGATGATCCAGCCTGCGCGATACCGCCGCTGAGCACCACCATCGCCGATGAAGCCGATACGACGAGCGCCGTGCCGAGGCTCCGACACCGCATGTCAGCCACCAGCCTTGAGCGCCGGGACGGCCTTCCCCGTGGGCACTGTCAGCGACGGTGTCGTCCACGTGGCCGTCGCCCCCATCGTGACGCCGGTGACCGTAGGTTGGACATAGGTCGTGTTCGCCGGTGCATCACCCGAACCCGCCAGTGCGCTTCCTGCCCCGAAATGGCTTCCACCATAAGCAATGCCGAGCACCGCCAGTGCGGCAAATGCGCCGATGCCGATGACCGCGAGCAATTGCGCGCGTATGCGATCGAATCGCGTGTTCTTCTCTTCCATTGTCCGATCGTGGCCCGCCTGGTCTACGAAACGCTGGAACAGACCTGTGACATTGCTGGCGCTCGTGAATCGCCTTAGTACGGGAATTGGGGCTGCTGCGGGTACTGCGGAACCTGTTGATACTCCGGGGGCTGCTGATACTGCGGTGTCGGGGTGGCCGGCACCTGAATCGGGATGGGCACCGGAACGAACGGCACCGTGATGTAACTCGTCGTCATCGTCGGTGACGGGGTGGTCGTAGTCGTCGTGGTGGTGGTCGTCGTCGTAGTCGTGGTCGGCGACGTCGTCGTGGTCGTCGTCGTGGTGGTGGTCGGCTGCGTCGTCCTGGTGGTCGTCACCGTCCGCTCCACTGTGACGGTCTCGGGGGGCGGTGGCGGCGGTGCTTCGCTCGTCACGGTCACGATGCTCTGCGGCACCTCGGTGGCGGGCGGTGGCGGCGGTGGCGCGACGATCGACGACAGGGGTGTCGCGGTCGCAGGCGCAGTCTTCGGCGTGGGGGTTGGGGTGGGGGTCGAGTCGCCCGTCGCGCTCGTCAGCGCGATCGCCACCCCGCCGAAGGCGATCAAAGCCACCACGGCAGCGACGCCGAACACCAACTGCGGCAAGCGTTGCCACGCCCGCGGCTCGTCGACGTCGATGGGGCCCGTTCGCGGGACGTACTGCGATACCGCACGCGTGATGCTGGTGTCGGCGGAGTAATCGTCGCCCATGTAGGGCACCGGCTCCCCATACGCGTCATCGTCCTGCGACCACGCCAGCTGGCGGAATGTCGAAGAGCCAGGCGCATTCCCAGTGACGACGGGAGTAGTGGGTGCGATCGACTCGGCGG
>JAVHVD010000379.1:0-17698 GCA_032160745.1 Pseudonocardiales bacterium | reverse complement strand
TCGGTCCTGCTGCTCCGCCCAGGGACCGCGCCGTCACCAAGCAGCGCTGCGAGCTGTTCTGTGCTCGCGCGCCGACTCCCGTTCAGGAGCGTCACGTGACCGTTGCCCAGCCGACCGATACCGGCCTGCGCACCTTCGTCCTCGACACCTCCGTCCTGCTCTCCGACCCTGGGGCGCTCGGGCGGTTCGCCGAGCACGAGGTCGTTCTGCCGCTGGTGGTGATCAGTGAGCTCGAGGGCAAGCGGCACCACCCCGAACTCGGCTGGTTCGCCCGGCAGACGCTGCGGGTCCTCGACGAGCTGCGGATCACCTACGGCCGGTTGGACGCCCCGGTGCCGATCGGCGACCAGGGCGGCATGCTGCACGTCGAGCTCAACCACTCCGACCTGTCCACGCTGCCGGCCGGCTTCCGGGTCGACAGCAACGACTCGCGGATCCTCGCCGTCGCGCTGAACATCGCCAACGAGGGCCGCGCGGTCACCCTCGTCACCAAGGACATGCCCCTGCGCGTCAAGGCCGCGTCGGTCGGCCTGCACTCCGACGAGTACCGGATGCACCCCCTCGGTGACACCAGTGGCTGGACCGGGATGAAGGAGGTGTCGGTCTCCGCGGCGACGGTCGACGCGCTCTATGACGGAGGCGCGATCGAGCTGGCCGACGAGCCGGACTTCACCGAGGTCGCCGACGCGCCGTGCCACACGGGACTCGTCCTGCACTCGGCGAAGGGCTCGGCGCTGGCGCGTGTCACGCCGGACAAGCAGGTGCGGCTCGTGCGCGGAGACCGCGAGGTGTTCGGGCTGCGCGGCCGCTCGGCCGAGCAGCGCATCGCACTCGACCTGCTGCTGGACCCCGACGTCGGCATCGTGTCGCTCGGTGGGCGGGCCGGCACCGGGAAGTCGGCGCTCGCGCTGTGCGCCGGGCTCGAGGCGGTCCTGGAGCGGCGGGCCCACAAGCGGGTCGTCGTCTTCCGTCCGCTCTACGCGGTCGGCGGCCAGGAGCTCGGCTACCTGCCGGGCAGCGAGAACGAGAAGATGGCGCCGTGGGCGCAGGCCGTGTTCGACACACTGGGCGCGCTCGTCACGTCCGACGTCATGGACGAGGTGATGGACCGCGGCATGCTCGAGGTCCTGCCGCTCACCCACATCCGCGGCCGGTCGCTGCACGACTCGTTCGTGATCGTCGACGAGGCGCAGTCGCTGGAGCGCAACGTGCTGCTCACCGTGCTGTCGCGCATCGGCGCCGGGTCGCGGGTGGTGCTGACGCACGACGTCGCGCAGCGCGACAACCTGCGGGTCGGCCGGCACGACGGCGTGGCCGCGGTGATCGAGGCGCTGCGCGGTCACCCGCTGTTCGCGCACGTCACGCTGACCCGCTCGGAGCGCTCGCCGATCGCCGCGCTGGTCACCGAGATGCTGGAGGACCTGCCCATCTGATTCGACGAGGGGTTGTGCGGGGCAGGGGTTGTGCGGGGTTGTGCGGAGCGCCGCGATAATAGAACATCTGTTCTATGATCCTGCACGCCGACCTCGACTCCTTCTACGCGTCGGTCGAGCAGCGGGACGCGCCCCGGCTGCGGGGGCGCCCGGTGATCGTCGGGGCGGGCGTCGTCCTCGCCGCCAGCTACGAGGCCAAGGCGTTCGGCGTGCGGTCGGCGATGGGCGGACGCAGGGCGCGTGAACTCTGCCCGCAGGCCGTGGTCGTGCCGCCGCGGTTCGAGGCCTACGTCGAGGC
This sequence comes from Pseudonocardiales bacterium, assembly GCA_032160745.1. Lineage (GTDB taxonomy): Bacteria > Actinomycetota > Actinomycetes > Mycobacteriales > Jatrophihabitantaceae > Jatrophihabitans. The sequence goes on along the minus strand of JAVHVD010000379.1, from coordinate 15,967 downwards.
GAGCAAGTCGGTCTTCGCGATCTTCGAGGACACCACCCCGTTCGTCGAGGGGATCTCGATCGACGAGGCGTTCCTGGACGTCGGCGGTCTTGCGCACATCGCCGGGTCCCCGGTCGAGATCGGCGTCCGGCTGCGGGCTCGGGTGCGTGACCAGGTCGGACTGGCGATCACGGTGGGGGCGGCCCGGACGAAGTTCCTGGCCAAGGTGGCCAGCCAGGTCGCGAAGCCGGACGGGCTGCTCTACGTGCCGCCCGAGGGTGAGCTCGGTTTCCTGCACCCGTTGTCCGTGCAGCGGCTGTGGGGCGTCGGGGCGATCACCGCGGCCAAGCTGCACGAGCGTGGCATCTTCACCGTCGGCGAGGTCGCCGCGCTCGAGCCGCGCGCGCTCGTCGCCATGCTGGGCCCGGCGTCCGGCCGGCATCTCTACGCGCTGGCCCACAACCACGACCCACGGCCGGTGACGGTCGGGCGGCGCCGCCGGTCGATCGGCGCCCAGCGGGCGCTGGGCTCCCGGCGCCGGCTGCCGCCGGCCGAGGTCGACGCGACCCTCGTGGGCCTGGTCGACCGGGTCTGCCGCCGGTTGCGTAAGGCCAACCGGGTGTGCCGGACCGTCACCATCCGGCTGCGCTTCGAGGACTTCACCCGCATCACCCGGTCGCACTCGATGCTCCGGGCCACGTGGGACACCGCCGCCGTCCTGGCCACCGCCCGCGCCCTGCTCGAGACGGCGGCGCCGCTGATCCGCGACGACGGGCTCACCCTGCTCGGCATCTCGCTGATGAACCTCGACGATGCCGATGCCCTGCAGCTCGAGCTGCCCTTCGCGGCGCGGAATATCGGCGCGCTCGACCCGACGCTGGACGGCATCCGCGACCGGTTCGGCAAGGAGGCGGTGCAGCGGGCCGTACTGCTCGGCCGCGACCCCGGCCTCGTCATGCCGATGCTGCCCGACTGACGGCTACGGCACCGCCGGCAGGGCCACCGCCGGCTCGGCGACGACATCCGCCGTCGGCTCGGCCGGCCGTGGTGGCATGGCCAGCGAGGCGATCGCGCCGATCAGGGCCAGCCCGGCCGACAGCGCGATGGCCGGGCCGAACCCGTCGGTGAACGCCTGCGCAGACGCGTAGCCGCCGACCCCGGCGAACACCGCCCCGACCACTGCGATGCCGAACACGCCGCCGAGTTCGCGCAGCATGCTGTTGACGCCGGACGCCTTGCCCACCGTGGCCATGTCCAGCCGGCCCAGCGCGGCGTTCTGCGCGGCCGGGATGGCGAGCGCGACGCCGACGCCGGAGACGAGGAAGGGGCCCACCATCTCGAGATAGCCGAGGCCCGGGTCGGCGATCAACGCCAGCCAGCCGGCACCCACCGCCTGCATGAGCAGGCCGCCGACCATCAGTGGCCGCTCGCCGATCCGATCGGCCACCGCACCGGCGACCGGCGCGACGAGAAGGAACATGCCCGTCCATGGCAGCAGGCGCAGACCGGTCTCGAGCGGGTCGTAGCCGAGCGCGAACTGCAGCAGCTGGGAGAAGAAGAACACGCATGAGAACAGCGAGGCGAACGTGAAGAAGATCGCGGCGTTGCCGGTGGCGAACCCGCGGGACCGGAACAGCGCGAGGGGAACCATCGGCTGGGCCGCCCGCCGTTCCCACGCGACGAACGAAGCCATCATGACCACACCGGCGGCCAAAGCGCCCACAACCTCGACGCTGCCCCAGCCCGCCGAGTTGCCGCGGACCAGGCCCCACACGATGCCGAGCGCCCCGCCACCGACGAGGACGAGGCCAGGCGGATCCAGTTGGGCGTCCCCACCGCGGCTCTCCTGCATGCGGGTCAGGACGAACGGGATCGCGATCAGCCCGATCGGCACGTTCAGCCAGAAGATCCACTCCCACGAGATTCCGTCGATCACCAGGCCACCGATCGTCGGGCCGGCCGCCACCGCGATGCCGGCGACGGCACTGAACAGGCCGATGGCCGCGCCCCGCTTCTCCGGTGGGAACGCTGCGCCGACCAGGGTCAGGCTCAGCGGTGCGAGCAGTGCGGCACCGGCGCCCTGCAGCGCCCGCGCCGCGATCAGCCAGCCGGCATCGGGCGCCAGCGCGCACGCCGCAGAGGCGACCGAGAACAGGCCCAGCCCGGCCGCGTAACCGGCCCGCCGTCCGTACCGATCGCCCAGGGCCGCGCCGGTGATCATCAGCACCGCGAAGCTGAGGTTGTACGCATTGACCGTCCACTCCAGCTGCTCGACCGTCGCGTCGAGTTCGTGCTGGATCGTGCTCAACGCCGCGGCCACCACCACGGTGTCCAGCGCCGCCATCAGGGACCCGATCCCGGCCAGGACCACGATCCAGGTCGTCGATGTTCTGTTTGCTGTCCTCATCCCCGAGCTGCCTTTGCTGTCGCGGATCACGCCGCTGTTCGCGGCCTCTGTGTTCCCGACGTGGCCGAGTCGGCGATTTGGACGGGGTCAGGTGGGCGGGTTCAGGTGGGCGGAGTCAGGTGGGCGGAGTCAGGTGGGCGGCGTCAGCGCCCGCCGGCGACGCTCGAGTTCCGCGCGCTCGACCGCGTTGCCGGTGAAGGCGATTGCCCGCTCGAAGGCGGCCGCCGCGCCTGCCGCATCGCCGGTGCGCCGAAGCAGCTCCGCGTGGACGGCATGCAGCGGCTGATAGCGCTCGAGCAGCGGGTCGCCCAGCAGCGGAGCCAAGACGGCCAGTCCGGCCTGCGGCCCGGCCGCGAAGCCGACCGCCGCGGCCCGGTTCACCTCGACGACGGGTGATGAGTTGAATCGCGCGAGCACGCCGTAGAGCTCGGCGATCCGTCCCCACTCAGCCGTGTCCGGGTCGGGGGCCTCGATGTGCATCGCCGTGATCGCCGCCTGCAGCTGATACTCACCGGGGCGGCCGAGCCCCAGCCCGGCGGACAGCGAAGCGAGGCCCTCGGCGATGCGTTGCTGATCCCAGCGCGATCGGTCCTGCAACCCCAGCGGGGCGTAGCGGCCGTCGTCATCGACGCGCGCCGCGCGCCGCGCGTCGTGGAGCAGCATCAGCGCCAGCAGCCCGTGCGCCTCGGCCTCGGCCGGCATCAGGTCGCGCAGCAACCGACCGAGCCGGATCGCCTCAGCGCAGAGCTCCTCGCGCACGAGCCGGTCGCCCTCGGCCGCGGCGTAACCCTCGTTGAAGACCAGGTAGACGACGCGGATCACCCCACGCACCCGGCCCGGCAGCTCGTCGGCGTCAGGGATCCGGTACGGGATGTGCGTATCGGCGATCTTGCGCTTGGCCCGGACGATCCGCTTGCCCATCGTCGGTTCGGCGACCAGGAACGCCCGCGCGATCTCTGCGGTGGTCAATCCGCCGAGGGTGCGCAGCGTGAGCGCGACCCGGGCCTCGAGGTTGAGCGCCGGGTGGCAGCAGGTGAAGATCAACCGCAGCCGGTCGTCGGCGACCGCGCTGTCCTCGCCCATTGGATCCACCGCCGTTTCGTCGATGCTCGTGAGTACGGCGAGTCGCTCGGCCCGCGCGGCCATCGCCTTGTCCTTGCGGATGTGGTCGATTGCGCGGCGCCGGGCCGCGACGGAGATCCACGCGCCGGGGTTGTCGGGCACTCCGTCGCGCGGCCAAGCGACCACGGCGGCGGCGAACGCCTCCTGCAGCGCGTCCTCGGCCAGTTGGATGTCGCCGACCAGGCGGATCAGCGTGGCCAGCACGGCCGCCCGCTCGTCCCGGAACGTGCGGGCAAGTGCGGCGACCGGATCAGTGCCCGACCGGTCCTGCTTCACGCGCCGGGGTGCTCCAGCATCGAGGTGAGGTCCCGGACGGGCCGCACCTCCACGCAGCCGTACCGGGCGATCGGCAGCCGGGCGGCATGCTTCAGCGCCTCGTCCAGGCTGAGGCAGTCCAGCAGGTAGTACCCGACCAGCACCTCCTTGGTGATGGCGAACGGACCGTCGACCAGCTCGACCTCGTCGGCACGCAGCCGGACGGTGGTGGCGGTGTCCACGGCGTGCAGCGGTGCATTGCCGACCAACACCCCCGCCTGCCTGAGGCTGTCGGTGACCTGGAGCCAGACCGGCATCTCCGCCCGCCGTGCCTCGGTGTCGGCGTCGTCGGCCGCGCTCGAGTAGAGCAGGAGCATGTACTGCGGCATCGCTTCTCCTTCTGTCCGGGTCACCCTTTTGCGGGCCGGTAGGTGATGACGACGACCCCGGTCGAGCGCGTCTCGGTCGCGACGTGGTCGAGTCTGCTGATCTCGCCCCCTCCGAACATCAGCGTGCCGGAAGCCACAAAGCGCGGATGGATGGCCACCGTGAGCTCGTCGAGCAGGCCGTGCTCCAGGAGCGTGCGGCCGACCGGGCCGTGCCCGTACAGCACGACGTCGTCGTCACCGGCCTCCTTGAGCTGTTTGACGAACGCCGCGACGTCCTCGCGGACAATGGTCGAGTTCGTCCAGTCCGCACTCGGCAGAGTCGAGGAGAAGACGTACTTCCGGATGCTGTTCACGGCGTCGGAGTAGTCGCCCGTGCCGCCCGGCCAGAAGCGGGAGAAGATCTCGTAGGTGTTGCGGCCCATGAGCATCGCGTGACTTCGCCGCAGCTGCTCCAGCGCTGCTGCCGCGGCGGCGTCGTCGAAGTACTCGCCCGCCCACTCGTGCGGATTGCCGATGACTCCGTTGATCGACATGAGGGCCGAGCTCACCGCTCGTCGCATTTGCCGCTCCCTTCGCCGGGCGGTCGAGCTGACCGCCTCCCTGTAAGTCCGACGGAGCAGGTCAGTCGATTTGGACAGGTCCGCTCAGCGCATGCCCTCCTGAATGGCCCAGCGGTTGCCGTCCGGGTCGGCGAAGAAGATGAAGGAGTTGAACGGTGCGCGGGCCGGGTCGGGGCCGGGCTCGGGGGTGCCGTGCACGAAGTGCTGGATCTCGCCGGCCTCCACGCCGCGCTCGGTCAGTTCCCGGTGCGCCTCCTCGATGTCGGTGACGGTGATCTGCAGGCCGCCGAGCGTCCCCGGCTCGGACGGGTTGATGCCCGTCCCGATCGAGATGGAGCAGGCCGATCCGGGTGGCGTCATCTGCACCACCCGGAAGTCGCCGTCGCGGTGGTCGACGTCGACGGCAAAGCCGAGCTTGTCGGTGTAGAAGGTCTTCGACGTCTCGACGTCGGAGACAGGGACGACGATCACTTCGAGTTTCCAGTCCATGGCTGAGCATCCTTTCGTGTCGGGTGGATGCCTGTGTAACGCGCGCCGGGCCGACGACTCATCGGTGTCGGCGGAATCGGTTAGCGTCGCGGCATGGCCAGCTCCCTGCGCAACATCACCGTCGACTGCACCGACGCGCCCCGCCTCGCGCGGTTCTGGGCCGCCGTGCTCGGGTGGAACGTCTACTTCGACGACGACCCGGAGGTCCTCGTCGCGCCGAGCTTCCCGCCCGCGCGCGCCACCCCGACGATGCTGTTCATCCCGGTACCCGAACCGCGGACGGTCAAGAACCGGATGCACGTCGACCTCGAGCCGGCCGACCGCACGCGGGACGAAGAGGTTGCCCACTTGCTCGAACTCGGGGCCTCGATCGTCGAGGACCACCGCACCGAGGACGGCCTCGGCTGGGTCTGGCTCGCCGACCCCGAGGGCAACGACTTCTGCGTCGAGCGCAGCGCAGCCGAGCGGGCCGTCGACGCCAAGTCGCGCCACTTCCGGATCGTCGAGGGCGACTGACGCGCGTCACTAGAACGTGTTCCACTGAAATGCCCAGCGGCTGTTAGCGTGCCTGACATGTTTGCCCGGGCAGAACTGGAATCGGCGCTGGAGCACTACCAGGCGACGGTGCGCCGCGCGCACGCCGAGCGGGACTGGCGGCTGTTCGCCAACCTGTTCACCATCGACGCGAAGTACAACGAGCACGCATACGGCCGCTTCGCCGGCCGGGACTCGATCGCCGAGTGGGCCATCCGGACGATGACGACCTTCCCGGGCAACGCGATGATCGCGTTCCCGGTCTCGTGGGCGGTCTTCGACACCGAGCGCGGTTGGATCGTCTGCGAGATCCAGAACGTCATGCCCGATCCCGGCGACGGCACCGTGCACGAGGCACCGAATGTGACGATCCTGCACTACGCGGGGGACAACGAGTTCTCCTACGAGGAGGACGTCTACAACCCGACGCGGTTCATGGAGATGGTTGCCGGCTGGGCCCGGGTCGCCGAGCAGCACGGCCGGCTCCCGGAGGATGCTCAGCCGTGGCTCGCGCGCTATGGCAGTCGGCCTGGCTGACGCGTTACGTCCAGATTTCCGGACGCGCACACCGGCCGCGGCTCGCGAGACGGCAGACGTTGACGTCCAGGTCATCGGCGCGTGACCGCTGCCGAAACGCGCGGTTCATAACTTCGGGTCTCCGTTGCCGATACCCGGAGGTTTCCGATGCCCATCCCCTATTCCGACGCGATCGAGGACGCCTGCGCGCAGGCCGCCGACAAGGCCACGACGGTACGGTCGCCGCTGCGTTACGGCGCCCTCGCGGCCCTCGCCGGCGCCTACGTCGGCGTCGCGGTCGTGCTGCTGGCCAGCGTCGCCGGCCCGCTCGCCGCAGCCGGCTCGCCGGCCACCAAGCTCGTCCAGGGCGCCGTTTTCGGGATCGCGCTGACCCTCGTGGTGTTCGCCGGCGCCGAGCTGTTTACCGGCAACAACATGGTCATGCTGATCGGCTGGTTGCGCGGTGGCGTCGGCGGCGCCGCGGCCCTGCTGGTCAACGTCGCGTCCCTCGTCGGCAACTTCGTCGGTTCGGTCGCCTTCGCAGCCGTGGTGCACTGGAGCGGCGTCCTCGACACCGCGCCGCCCGGGAAGCCGGCCGCCGGCGACGCGATGATCACCACCCTGGTCACTAACAAGATGCACGCAACGGACGGGCAACTGTTCTGGCGCGCTGTGCTGTGCAACGCGCTCGTGTGCCTCGGCCTGTGGATGGCGACCCGCACGCGCAGCGATGGCGCGAAGCTCACGGTGCTGTTCTGGGCGCTGTTGGCATTCATCGCGAGTGGCTTCGAACACTCGGTCGCCAACATGACGATCTTCTCGCTCGCCATCTTCAACCACGCCGCCGACTGGAGCGACCTCGGCCACAACCTGTTGCTCACCGTGCCCGGCAACATCGTCGGCGGCGCGCTCGTGGTCGGCCTGCCGTACGCGTTCTCGGCGAAGTCCGGTCGCGCCGAGGGCCCGGCCGCCCCCAGCCCGGCCGTTACCCGCGAGCCGGTTTCTGCGCTCGCATGAGGCAGGTCGTCGTCGCCGGCAACGGCATGGTGGGGCAGCGGTTCGTCGAGGCGCTGCGGGAGCGGGACGCCGCCGGAACGTGGCAGGTGACGGTGCTCGGCGAGGAACCGCGCCGGGCGTACGACCGGGTGGCGCTGTCGTCCTACTTCGACGGGATGAGCGCGGAGGAACTCGACGTCGTCGCCGACGGTTGTTACGACGGCGCGACGCAGACGCTGCACCTCGACGAAGCGGTGACGAGCGTCGACCGTGCAGCGCGCACCGTCACCACGAGCCGTGGCCAGACGATCGGGTACGACGCGCTGGTGCTGGCCACCGGCTCGTATCCGTTCGTCCCGCCGGTACCGGGACGGGAGCTGGCCGGTTGTTTCGTGTACCGCACGCTCGACGACCTCGATGCGATCCGCCGGGCGGCCGACGCGGCCGCACATCGCCGCGGCGCGCGTCCGGCGGCGATGGTGGTCGGTGGCGGGCTGCTCGGGCTCGAGGCCGCGCGGGCGCTGCGGGCGCTGGGCCTTTCGCCGCACGTGGTCGAGCTGGCCCCGCGGCTGATGCCGTTGCAGGTCGACGAGGGCGGCGGTGGGCTGCTGCGCCAGATGATCGAGGCGCTGGATGTCACCGTGCACACGGCGACGTCGGTCGAACGCATTGAGCCCGATCGCGGTTGGTTGTTGGCGACGCTGACCAACGGGGTCGAGCTCGACCTGGACCTGGTCGTGTTCTCCGCCGGCATTCGGCCGCGGGACGAACTCGCGGGGGCGGCCGGGCTCGAGATCGGGCCGCGCGGCGGCGTGGCCGTCGACCTCGGATGTCGCACCGCCGACGAGCGGGTGTACGCGATCGGCGAGTGCGCGAGCGTCGACGGCGTCGCCTACGGCCTCGTCGGACCCGGCTACGCGATGGCCGAGGTGGTCGCCGACCGGCTGCTCGGCGGCGAGGCGGAGTTCCCCGGTGCCGATACGTCCACCAAGCTCAAGCTGCTCGGCGTGGACGTCGCGAGCTTCGGCGACGCGCACGCGACCACGCCCGGCGCGCTCGAGGTGACCGTCAACGACCCGGTGCAGCGCACCTACGCCAAGCTGGTGGTCTCCGACGACGCCGCAACCCTGCTCGGTGGGATCCTCGTCGGCGACGCGTCGCGGTACTCACTGCTGCGGCCGCTGGTGGGCGCGGCACTGCCCGGCGATCCGTTGACGTTGATCTCGCCCGAGGGTGGCGCGGCCATCGGCGCCGGAGCGATGCCCGACGCAACCCAGGTCTGCTCGTGCCAAGCCGTGACGAAGGGTGAGATCTGCGCGGCGATCACGGAGCAGGGTCTGACCGATGTCCCGGCGGTGAAGGCGTGCACCAAGGCCGGCACCGCGTGTGGCTCCTGCCTGCCGCTGCTGAAGACGCTGCTCGCCGAGAGCGGCGTGGAGATGAGCACCGCGTTGTGCGAACACTTCGCGTACTCGCGGGCCGAGCTGTTCGACGTCGTCCGGGTCACCGGCATCGGCACGTTCACCGAACTGGTGGACGAGCACGGCACCGGTCGCGGCTGCGACATCTGCAAGCCGGCCGTCGCGTCCATCCTGGCCAGTCTCGGCGGCGGGCACATCCTGGACGGCGAGCAGGCGGCGCTGCAGGACACCAACGACCATTTCCTGGCGAACATCCAGCGCAACGGCACCTACTCGGTCGTTCCGCGGATCGCCGGCGGCGAGATAACCCCGGAGAAGCTCATCGTCATCGGTGAGGTCGCCCGGGACTTCGACCTGTACACGAAGATCACCGGGGGGCAGCGGATCGACCTGTTCGGCGCTCGGGTCGAGCAGCTGCCGTTGATCTGGAAGCGGCTGGTCGACGCAGGGTTCGAGTCCGGGCATGCGTACGGGAAGGCGCTGCGCACGGTGAAGTCCTGCGTGGGCTCGACGTGGTGCCGCTTCGGTGTGCAGGACTCGGTGAGCCTCGCCATCGAGCTGGAGCTGCGCTACCGCGGGTTACGAGCGCCGCACAAGATCAAGTCGGCGGTGTCCGGATGCGCCCGCGAGTGCGCCGAGGCGCAGAGCAAGGACTTCGGCGTCATCGCCACGGAGAACGGATGGAACCTCTTCGTCGGGGGCAACGGCGGGTTCCGTCCGCGGCACGCCGAGCTGTTGCTGCAGGACGTCGACACCGAGACGCTGCTCCGCACGATCGACCGGTTCCTGATGTTCTACATCCGGACCGCGGACCGGCTGCAGCGGACAGCCCCGTGGATCGCGGCGATGGAGGGCGGCCTGGACTACCTGCGGGCGGTGATCGTGGACGACTCGTTGGGGATCTGCGCCGAGCTGGACGCGGCGATGGCCAGGCACGTCGAGAACTACTCCGACGAGTGGGCCGACGTGCTGGCCGACCCCGAGCGGCTCTCGCGCTTCGTATCGTTCGTCAACGCGCCCGAGGCGCCTGATCCCAGCATCCAGTTCCTCCCCGAGCGCGGCCAGAAACGTCCCCTCCTGCCGGTCGCGTCGCGATGACGGCGCAGCTCGTGGGGACATGGGTATCCGTATGCAGGTTCGACAACCTGCTCGCCGAACGGGGTGTTGCTGCTCTCGTCGGGGACGAACAGGTAGCGGTGTTCCGTACCTTTGGCGGCATGCTGCACGCGATCGGCAACCAGGACCCGTTCACTGGGGCCTTCGTGCTGTCCCGCGGCATCGTCGGATCCAGCGGGGACGCGCCGACGGTCGCGTCGCCGCTGTTCAAGCAAGCGTTCGACCTGCGGACGGGGCAGTGCGTGAGCGACCCGACCGTCTCCGTGCCCGTGCACGAGGTGCGTTGCCGCGACGGAGCGGTCGAGGTGCGATTACGCCACCCCGACCCGTCATGAGCAGCGTCCCGGCGCTGGCCGGTTACACGGTCGGCATCACCGCTGCGCGACGCCGCGAAGAGTTCGGCACCGCGCTCGAGCGGCGGGGGGCGCGCGTCATGTACGGGCCGGCGATCCGGATCGTTCCGCTGACCGACGACACCGAGCTGCTCGAGGCCACCAGACGTTGCCTGGACACGCCGCTGGACTATGTCGTCGCCACCACCGGCATCGGCTTCCGGGGGTGGATGGATGCGGCGGAGACCTGGGGCTTGGCCGAGTCGCTCGTCGCAGCCCTCGGCCGGTCGGCGATCCTCGCGCGTGGACCCAAGGTGCGCGGGGCCGTGCGGGCCACGGAGCTGCGCGAGGAGTGGTCGCCGGAGTCGGAGTCGACGACCGAAGTGCTCGAGCACATGGTGGCCAACTACCACCTGGCCGGCCGGCGGGTGGCCGTCCAGCTGCACGGCGAGCCACTGAGCGACCTCGTTGACACACTGCGCGAGTCCGGCGCGGAGGTGATCGAGGTGCCGGTGTACCGGTGGGTGCCGCCGGAGGACGAGCAGCCGCTGCGCCGCGTCATCGAGGCGACGGCCGCGGCGACACTCGACTGCGTGACGTTCACGAGCGCGCCGGCGGCGGTGAACTTCTTGCGCACCGCTGACCAGCTCGGCTGTGGCGCCGAGGTGCGCGCGGCGATGAAGGGGCCGGTGCTGGCCGCTGCGGTCGGTTCGGTTACCGCCGGACCGCTGCTGCGCAGCGACATCCCGGTCGTGGCGCCGGAGCGGTTCCGGCTGGGTGCGCTCGTGCGCGAGGTCGTCGAGCAGCTGCCGGCCCGCGCCGAGGTCCTGACCCCGGCCGGGCACCGTTTGGAGCTGCGCGGGCACGCCGTCGTCCTCGACGACGTGCTCGTGCCGCTGCACGGTGCGGGGATGACACTGCTGCGTGAACTGGCCTCGCGTCCCGGACAGGTGTTCTCCCGCGACGCACTCGGAAGGTTGCTGCCTGGTGAGTCGAGTGAGGGGCACGCCGTTGAGGTGGCCATCGCGCGGCTGCGCACTGCGCTCGGCGATCCGGCGATCGTCCAAACCGTCGTGAAGCGCGGCTACCGGCTCGGAGTCGACCTGGCTTGATATGACAGATCTGTTGCGCCGCACCGGAGTGGGGGTCGAGACTGCGTCCGAGCCGCCATCGTCGGCGGGGTTCGACAGTTCGGGGGATTGACCATGCCGCTCTACATGGACGTGCACAACATCGATGGTGGTGTCGCGGTCAGCGACGTCGCCAAGGCCCACCAGGCCGACCTGGAGACCCAGGGCAAGCACGACGTCAGCTATCTGCGCTACTGGGTGGACGAAGCGAACGGCAAGATCTTCTGCCTCGTCGAGGCTCCGTCGGCCGAGGCGGCCACTGGCGTCCACCGCGAGGCCCACGGCCTGGTGGCCGACGAGGTGTTCGAGGTCCAGGAAGGTACGTGATCGCGGCGGGATTGCCTGTCCCGACCCGCGGGCGGACACTTCGACGATGGTGCTACTCGAGCGGGACCACATCCTGGACTCGCTGGGCGAGTACGCCCGCTCGGCCGAGGCCCGGGACGGCCGCCTCGTCCTGATCTCGGGTGAGGCCGGCGTCGGGAAATCCGCGCTCGTCGAACGCTTTGCGGCCCTCTGCCCCAACGGTCGGTGGGCATCGGGGGGCTGCGACGGCTTGTTCACGCCCCGCCCGCTGGGCCCGCTGTTCGAGATCGCCGCGCAGCTCGGCGGTCCACTGCTCGACGCGTGCCAACGGGGCGCCGAGCGGGATGAGCTGTTCGAGCTGGTGCTCGCGGCGCTGGACGACCCGGGTTCGCGCACCGTGCTCGTGATCGAGGACGTCCACTGGGCTGATGAGGCGACGCTGGACCTGCTGGGCTTCCTCGGCCGGCGGGTCCGCGACCTGCCCGCCCTGCTCCTCGTCACGTACCGCGACGACGCACTGCCGCCCGACCATCCGTTGCGGCTGGTCCTCGGTGACCTGGCCGGGCAGCGCTCCACACGCCGGGTGACGGTGTCGCCCTTGACCGAGGAAGCGGTACGCGTGCTCGCGGCCGGCAGCGATCTCGAACCGGGACAACTGCACCGGCTCACCGGTGGCAATCCGTTCTTCGTCACCGAGGTCGTGCAGGCCGCCGTCGGCGACGTGCCGCCATCGGCGCGCGACGCAGTGCTCGCCCGGCTGGCCCGCGTCTCGGCCTCAGCGCGCCGGGCGGTCGAGGCCGCCGCCCTGATCGGCGGGCACCTCGATCCGGCGCTGATTCGCGCGGTGAGCGCCGCGACGTCCGCCGACCTCGATGAGCTGGTCGACGCCGGGGTGATCGTGAGCGACGCGGCGGCGCTGCGGTTCCGGCACGAGATCACCCGGGTCACCGTCGAGCGCGACGTCCCGGCGCATCGGCGGCGGGAAATCCACGTCGCCGTGCTCGCGGCACTGGTCGAGAGCGGATGCGAGGACGATGCCCGCTTGGCGTACCACGCCGAGGGGGCCGAGGACGGCGTCGCGGCGCTGCGGTTCGCGCCGCGGGCGGCCGAGCGGGCCAGCCGGCTCGGCTCGCACCGGCAGGCGGCCGACCAGTACGAGCGGGCGCTCCGCTTCGCCGACAAGAACGACCGCGCCGCGCTGGCCACGCTGTGCGACCTGGTGGTCAAGGAGAGTTCGCTGACCGACGCCTGGCATCGCGCCGCCGAGGCCGGCGAACGCGCCCTGGCGCTGTGGCGCGAGGTCGGCGACAAGCGTCGCGAAGGCGCCACCATGTCGAATCTCTCGCGGACGATGTGGCGGCTGTGCCGACCCGAGTCGGTGACGTATGCAGCCGATGCCCTCGCTGTCCTGGAACCGCTTGGTGTGTCCGTGGAATTGGCGTGGGCGTACGCGGGAGCGGCCAAGGCGGTCATGGAGAACGCCGGCTCCCACCGCGGCATCGACCTGGCCCGCCGGGCACAGCAGCTCGCCGAGGAGCTCGACCTCCCAGACGTCCTGAGCGACGCCTTGAACTCCGAGGCCTGCATCGTGGCCGACGCCGGCGGCGATTGGGAGCCGCTCATGACCCGGGCGCTCGATGTGGCCGTGCGCGCCGGTGCTGAAGACCAAGCCGGCCGGGCCTACGGCAACATCTGGCTGCAGATGGCCAGAAGCGGCCGGTTTCACGAGTGCGAGAAGTACCTTGACGAGGGCACGCAGTACAGCGATGAGCACGATCTCGCCACCTACGGGTTCTGCCTCCGCGCGGGCCGGGGCGAGCTGCTTCTCGCGCAGGGTCGTTGGGACGAAGCCTTGAGCGTCACCCAACCGCTGCTCGCGAGCAAAGTTTCGTCTCCGGCCAACCGGACCATGTTGGCCGTCACTGTCGGTCGGGTGCTGGCGCGACGGGGGGACCCGGCAGGCTGGGCGTACCTCGACGAGGCATTGAACAACGCACGCGCCTCGGGCGAAGCGCCCTGGCTGCTGGACACCTACCCGGTTCACGCCGAGGCGCACTGGCTCGAGGGGGACGCCGCCGCTGCTCGGGCCGACCTGACCGCTGCCCTGAGCGCGGTGAACGGCGAGCTGACACCGCCGACCGCCTTCGTGGCCGCTTGGTGCCGGCGCCTCGGAATCGATGCACCCAGGGTTACCGTCCCAGCTGACGACCCGTGGGGACTTCTGTTGGCCGGGAACTTCATGGCGGCCGCCGCTGAATGGGACGCCCGCGGCATGCCGTACGAGGCGGCGCTGGCCCGGTTCGACTCGGCAACCGAGGAGGGACTTCGCGAGGCGCTGTCCCGATTCGAGGCCCTCGGCGCGACCGCCGCGGTGCGGGCCACCCGGCGCGAGATGCGGCGGCTGGGCATCCGCTCGATCCCGGCCGGCCCCCGGTCGGCAACACGGGAGCACCCGCTCGGTCTTACCCGTCGCGAGCGCGAGGTCCTCGATCTGATCTGCGCCGGCCACACCAACGCCGAGATCTCGGAACGGTTGTTCATCTCCGGGCGGACGGTCGATCACCACGTGTCCGCCGTCCTCGCCAAGCTCGGGGTACCGACCCGGACGGTGGCAGCGACGGAGGCCGTCCGCCTCGGCCTCGTGTCCGCCCCGGCCTGATTCCGCGCGAAATCTAGGTACTGCCCAGCGCAAATCCGGGTAGCCGTGGCCGATCCGCCGCACCCGCTCGCCTCCTTATGTTCGGCGTGTCCGAGCAGCCGAACGAGGGAGTCATGATGCCGCTCTACATGGATGTCCACAGCATCGACGGCGGAGTTGCCGTCGACGACGTGGCCAAGGCCCACGAGGCCGACCTGCAGACGCAGGGCAAGTACGACGTGCGCTACCTGCGGTATTGGGTGGACGAGAGCCAGGGCAAGGTGTTCTGCCTCGTCGAGGCGCCCTCGGCCGACGCGGCGTCCACCGTGCACCGGGAGGCGCACGGTCTGCTGGCCGACGACGTCTTCCAGGTGCAGGAAGGGACGTGATCGCCATGCGCAGATTCGCCGCGATCGCCGGGCCGCTCGTCGCCATCGCTCTGCTTGTGGGCACCGCACCCGCCGTCGCCTCGCCGATGAGCGATCGTGAGTCCGTCCCGGGCTCCGCGCTCAAGGCGTACCGAACGATGGCCAAGCCGTACAAGCACACGGCGCCCACCGGATATGGCGCGATCACCGACAACCAGGGCATCTCCTGCATCGCCGACCCGGCCGGCACCGGCGCAATGGGCATTCATTACCTGAACGGCGACGAACTGTTCGACGGCGAGATCGACGCCGACCAGCCCGAGGCGTTCGTGTACGCACCGGGCCCGCACGGCAAGCTCGTCGCGCTGGAATACCTCGTCATCAAGGACGTATGGGACGACTCGCACTCCGGCCCGCCGGAGCTGTTCGCCGGGCATCCGTTCATGGAGACCGGGGCGCCGAACCGGTTCGACCTGCCGCCCTACTACTCGCAGCACGTCTGGATCGGCCGCGGGAACCCGAACGGCAACCTCGCGATGTGGAACCCGGCGGTTCACTGTCCGAGCTGATCAATCCGATGCCGACACGGGTCGCGGCCGGGCACCAGGGGGGTCCCGGCCGCGAGTCGGTTTCGCCAGGAGGTTCACCATGTACACGTCATTCGCACCCCGACCGATCATCAGCGTCATCGCGATCGCGATGCTCGCCGCCGAGATCGTTATCCACGCCGTGCTGGCGCCGGACCATCTCGAGGAGGTCCCCTACATCGGCGTGGGGTTCGTCGTGTCGTCCGTCCTGCTCACCGGTGTCGCGCTGGTTCTGGTCGTGTCGGCCGGCAACCGTTGGGCCTGGCTCGCCGGTGCCGCTCTCTGTGGCGGGATGGGCGTCCTGTTCGCGATCAGCCGGCTGGTCGGGCTGCCCGACTACCACGAGGGCTGGAGCAGCGACGCCGGTCTCGGGTTCTGGTCGCTGCCGCCGGAGTTGATCTTCCTGGCGTGTGCGGCGGCGGCGCGGACCTCGGTCGGGCGTCACCCGTCGAGCCGAGGGCCGATGGGGGCGCCGGCGACCGTCTGAGATTCTGTCCGGGTGGAGCCGACCGCTGATCTCGTGGCCCGTGACGTCGCGTCGGTCTGGCATCCGTTCACCCAGCACGCGTTGTGGCCCGCTGACGACCCGCTCGTCATCGACCGCGCGGCCGGCATGTACCTCTTCGACACCGGCGGCCGTCGCTATCTCGACGGCGTGTCCTCGCTCTGGGTGACCGTGCACGGACACGGGACGCCGGAGATCAATGACGCGATCACCGCGCAGCTCGCCCGGCTCGACCACTCGACGTTCCTCGGCCTGACCCACGAGCCCGGCATTCGACTGGCCGAGGAGTTGCTGCGCGTCGCGCCGACCGGGTTGTC
>JAVHVD010000378.1:0-17352 GCA_032160745.1 Pseudonocardiales bacterium | reverse complement strand
CTCCGCGCGCAGCACGTCCTCGTGGTGCAGGGGACCGGGTTCAACTGGCCCAACCCCGATCACCTCCGCATCGTCACATTGCCCCGATCCGACGACCTGCGGGACGCGATCGGTCGCATCGGCGAGTTCCTGACGGGGTACCGCGGCGAGTTCTGACCGCGGAACACGGCGAGGAGGCAGCGATGTCCCGGCGGCTGGTCAGCGTCACGCTGGACAACTTGTCCGACCTACCGCCCACCTGCCGCAACTGCGTCTACTGGGAGTTGGATCCGGTGGCCGGCCAGCGCGCCTGCGATACCGGGGACACGGCATTGGAGAAGGAGGCGTGGCTGTCGGACACCCTGCTCGAGTGGGGCAGCTGTGGACTGCTCGCCTACGTCGACGGTGTACCGGCCGGCTACGCGCTCTACGCGCCGGCGGCGTACGTGCCTCGGTCGGTCGCGTTCCCGACGTCACCGGTGTCCGCGGACGCGGTGCTGCTCATGACCGCCCGGCTGATGCCTGAGTTCCTCGGTCAGGGCCTGGGCCGGATGCTGGTGCAGGGCGTCGCCCGAGAGATCGTCCGGCGCGGCATCCGGGCCGTCGAGGCGTTCGGTCGGATGGCCGACGAGGGCCTTGAGCCGCCCCGCTCGGCGGACCTGCACTGCCTCTTGCCGGCGGACTACTTGCTCGCGGTCGGATTCAAGACGGTCCGGCCGCACCCGCGGACGCCGCGGCTACGCCTCGACGTGAAGACCACCGTGACCTGGAAGGAGGACGTCGAGTACGCGCTCGATCGCCTCTTGGCGTCCATGCAAACCCCAGTGCTCTCCCGCTGATCCGCTTCGGCGGATCAAACCGCGGCGGGGATCCGCATGACGCCGGTCGGCGGATCGTCGGCCACCGGCAGGTAGAGCCGCTGAACGGCGACCAGTAACCCCTCGGCCATCAGGTCGCGGAAGCGGGGATCGACGAGTTTGGCTCGGTCCTCGGCGCAGGTCAGGTAGCCGAGCTCCACCCGGACGGTCGGCATCCGGGTCAGCCGCAGCAGCGCCCACGTCTTTCCGTGCAACCGGTTGTCGCCCATCCCGGTGCGGGCCACCAGCTCCCGTTGAGCCAGGTCGGCCAGCCGCTCACCGATTGTGGAGGTCGACTCGCCGCCGCCGTAGTAGTAGGCGGCGATGCCGTTCGCCAGGGGTGACGCGCAGCCGTCGATGTGCAGTGAGAGGACGAGGTCGGCGCCGACGTCATTCGCCAGCTGGGCCCGCTGCTCGTCCGAGGCACCGTTGTTCGGCCCACGTGTCGACCACGTCTGGACTCCCAGCGCGGAGAACCGCCCCTCGAGCCGCGAGGTGAGGTCCCACACGAGCTCGGCCTCGGTGATGCCCTCGGCGACCACGCCGGAATCCTCGCCGCCGTGGCCGGGGTCCATGACGATTCGCTTGCCGAGCAGGCTCGGACCGGAGTCGGCGACGGCCATCAGGTCGCGCAGGAGCTGTGGCCGACCCCCGACCACGCGCCGGTCCAGCTGGCGCAGGGCGCGCAGCGTGCGGGGCCCACAGATGCCGTCGGCGACCAGTCCGTACTCGCGCTGGAACCGGCGCAGCGCCTCGGCCGTCGACGGGCCGAAGATGCCGTCGGCCCGCGATAGCGGAAAGCCCATCTCGATGAGCTGGGTCTGCAGCCGGGCGACGTCGTCACCGGTGAGCATCTGACCGCTGTGGTGCGCCAGCACCCGATCACCGAGGCGCCAGTGGGCGCTGATGAGAGCGGCATAGGTCTCGGCGCCGACCCGGCCGTCGACGGAGATGCCGCGCCGCTGTTGGAAGTGCCGCACGGCGAGCTCGGTGGCCTCGTCGAAGAGGTCCCCGGCGCTGCCGTCGGAGTTCTCGCGGGTGTTGTCGAGGAGGCCGATCGAGGCGAGCATTCCCCGCACTTCGGCGACGGCGCTACCGGTTGCGCCGCGGCTGAGGGAGTGCATCAGGTAAAGGCCTCGGCAATCAGTGCTGGACGTCAGGTCGTCCTATTGTGCCCCAGCCCAGCCGACCTGAGGCACACCGAGCATTGGCTGGAACTAAGGAAAACCAGCGCTGCCACCCAGCGGAGGCTGGGTGGCAACAACAGTGCTGATCCCGGAGAGGCGGGTTCCCGAGCGCGCTAGGCGACGAAGTCGCTGAGCTCGCGGAGGATGGCGGCCTTCGGCCGGGCGCCGACGATGGTCTTCACGAGCTGCCCGCCGGAGAACACGGCCATGGTCGGAATGGACATGACCTGGTACTTCCGCGCCGTCTCAGGATTCTCGTCGATGTTCAGCTTCGCGATGGTGAGCTTGCCGGCCTGCTCGCCCGCGATCTCTTCGAGGACGGGAGCGACCTGACGACACGGCCCGCACCACTCCGCCCAGAAGTCGACGAGAACTGGCCCATCAGCATTCAGGACGTCGGAGTCGAAGCTCTGGTCGCTGACGGTCTTGGTGTTGGCACCCATTGCGGTCCCTTTCGAAATGTTGCGGTTGTGCTACTGGAACGTAGCGGCCGGACGGGGAATTCCACCCCTGATCCTGCCTGGCTCAGGCGTTGGCGACGAGCTCGGACTCCAGTGTCGCGGTGGCCGGGCTGACGCCTTCGGCGAGGGCGGCCAGGTAGCGTTCGGCGTCGAGCGCGGCTTGACAGCCGGTGCCGGCGGCGGTGATCGCCTGCCGGTAAGTGTGGTCGACCAAGTCACCGGCGGCGAAGACGCCGTCGAGGTTGGTGCGGGTGCCGTGGTTGGTGAGCACGTAGCCCTCATCGTCGAGGTCGACCTGCCCGCGGACCAGTTCGCTGCGCGGGTCGTGCCCGATCGCGATGAACAGGCCACCCACTTCCAGGTCGCTCTCCTGCCCGGTCACGGTGTCCCGCAGCCGGACGCCCTCAACGGCGCCGGTGCCGTGGATGTCGACGACCTCGCTGTTCCAGGCCCAGCGGATCTTCGGATCGTTGCGGGCGCGGTCGATCATGACCTTGCTGGCCCGCAGCGTGTCCCGGCGGTGGACCACCGTCACCGACCGGGCGAACCGGGTCAGGAACGTCGCCTCTTCCATCGCGGTATCCCCACCACCGACCACCGCGATGTCCTTGCCCCGGAAGAAGAACCCGTCACAGGTAGCACACCAGGACACACCCCGCCCGGACAGCTCGTCCTCCCGGGCCAGACCGAGTGTCTTGTAGGCCGACCCCATCGCCAGGATCACCGTGTCCGCGGTGAACTCCCCATCCAGAGTGCGGACCGTCTTCACCGGCCCGGACAAGTCGACCGAGATCACGTCATCGGCCACCAACTCGGCACCGAAGCGCTCGGCCTGGGTGCGGAACTGTTCCATCAATTCCGGACCCATGATTCCCTGCGGGAACCCGGGATAGTTCTCCACATCCGTGGTGTTCATCAATGCCCCGCCGTACTGCGCCCCCTCGAACACCAACGGCGCCAAATCAGCCCGCGCCGTGTACAGGGCAGCGGTATAGCCAGCGGGGCCAGAGCCCACGATGATCACATTGCGGTGAGTCACGATGCCTTCTTTCGGTGCCGCTGCCAGAACCATCCTAGGGATGCCGCGATTCCCGCAATGCCGTGTGGCACCGGTGACATGCGTACCGGCTCAGCGCCGGGCGAGCGCGAGCACCTCGCGGACGTCCTCGAGGCGCATCCGCCAGAGCACGACGACCAGCACGCCGACTCCCACCCCGGCGCCCAGCACAAGCCCGGCGAGGGATCCGGCGTGCCCGGTCCCGAGCTGATGCTTGGCGCCTTCGACCACCAGCCACGCGGCGGCCGCGGCGATCGCCGACGCGACCGCGATCTGGACGACCGTGCGCAGCACCCGCCGGAAGCCGAGCCGCCCGAGGCGACGGGTCAGCAGGATGTGGCCGGCGATCGCGCCGACCACGTAGGAGAGCGAGGTCGAGATGTTCAACCATTCGACGGCGTGGGTCGACGGATGGGTGGCGACGTCCGCGCCCTTCGGCGCCCGGTAGATCTCGTTCGACATGATCACCAGCACCACCTTGGTGCCCACCATCAGCGCGTTGATCAGCGTCGGCGTGCGGCCGTCGCGCATCGCGTAGAACACCCGTAGCTGCAGCATCACGAGCGCGAACGGGAAGAGTCCGAAGGCCGACCAGGCGAGGGCCGAGCCGATCAGCCGGGCGCCGCCGTTCGATGTCTCGCCGTACGCGAACAGGGTCACGCCCATCACCGGGCCGAGGACGATCAGCCCCGCGGTGATCGGGACGAGGGCGACGGCCGACAGCCGCGCGCCGAGGGAGAGATCGGCGATGACGGCCTCGTTGTCGCCACGCACCGCCGCCCGCGACAGCCTCGGCATGATCGCTGTCAGGACGGAGACGACGAGGATGCCGTAGGGCATCTGGAAGAGCAGGTCGGCGTAGGTGAACACGCTGAAGCCGCCGTTGTCATTGCCGACCTTCTGGATGACCGACACGCCGATCTGGCTGACGACCACGTACCCGAGGACCCAGATCGCCAGCGAGCCGATCTCCTTGAGCCGGTCCTGCTCGCCCGCGCGAGTGCGGAAGCGCCATTCCCAGGTGAAGCCGGTTCGGCGCAGCGACGGGATGAGCACGAGGGCCTGAGCCGCGATGCCGAGGGTGGTGCCGATGCCGATGACCAGGATCTGCGGCGTCGTCATGGTCGACGGGTTGAGCGAGTTCGGCCCGGGGATCACCCAGAACACGACGATCGTCGCCATCATCACGACGTTGTTGAGCACCGGCGACCAGGCGCCCGGGCCGTAGACGTTCTTGAGGTTGAGGACGGCCATGAACATCGCGCCGAGCCCGTAGAAGAAGATCTCGGGCAGTAGCAAGGTGGCGAACACCGCGGTCAGCTCGCGCTGCGGCCCCGCATCCACGAAGACGGCGGCGATCCAGGGCGCGAGCGCGACGACGACGATCGTCATCGCGCCCAGTGCGACGGTGGCGATCGACAGCAGCCGTTGCGTGTAAGCCAACCCGCCGTCCTCGTCCTCCGACTCGGCCCGGACGAGCAGGGGGATGAGCACGCTCGACAGCACGCCGCCCAGCAGCAGTTCGTAGATCATGTTGGGCAGGTTGTTGCCGCTGTTGTACGCGTTGCCGACCGCGCCGGTGCCCAATGCGGCGACCAGCATGATGCTGCGCAGGAAGCCGGTGAGCCGGCTGGCCAGGCTGGCGACCGCCATCGACCGGCTGTTGGCCATCAGCCCCTGATCGGTGGTCTCCGGCGCGGGCTTGCCGACGACGGCGACGTCGCGAGCTTCGGCGACCCGGTCGGCGGACTGATCGGCACCCTCCTCGGTCACCTGCCCCCGAGCGCCCGAGTCGTCCGGCGCGGTGTCGGGCGTCGCCGGTGCGGAGCGGCGACGCTTGCGCGGCTTGCCGACGTAGGTGGTCGTGCCCCAGCGGTTCTCGTGTACCTCGCCCGGCTCGCGCCAGTCGCCGATGAACAGCGGCGACATCGGGTCGGCCTCGGTGAACATCCGCGGCTCGATCGGCTTCCCGCCGGTGTAGTGGGTGGGCGAGCTCCAGTCGTCGTCCACGGACGTCCCGGTCATGACCGAGCCGGGGTCATGAGCGGGCCTCGTCCAGGCGTTCGGCAGCCGCATCAGCGGACGGCGGGGACGAGCGGCGGCTCTTGCGCAGCCGGCGCCCGAACCGAATGAGCAGCGCGAGGGCCAGCACGACGCCGGCCGCGATCGTGATGATCACGCCGATCGCTCCGAGTGCCGTGCTGCGGATGGTCAGCGGCACCGATTCGCCGAGCGGGACTCGGTTCGGTGTCAGCAGGAGGGCGTGCACCTTGATGCGTCCGGAGCGCTCGGTCTTGGTCGGGACGTTGAGCGTTCGCTTCTGGTTGCTGTCCACCGTCTGCAGGCCGATGTCCGTCGTGCTGAACCCGGGTAGGCCGTTGACGTCGGTGGTGACGGTGAGCCGCACGGTGACCGGGTAGGGGAGCTTGTTGTCCACGGTGATGGGCAACGGCGACGTGTTGGACGCGAGGGTGTACGCGCCCGACGACGGCCGCACGATCTGCACGCCGTTCTCGATGGAGTCGATCCGGTCGGTCATCGCCCGCGCGTACGCCTCACCGGCGATGCGGTTGGCCGGATCCGGCTGCCTCCAGGCCGAGGACTCCGCTCGTTGGTTCGCGACCGGCAGGCTGGCCAGCAGCGTCTGCGCGGCGGGATCGGGGCGGGTCACGACGCCCTTGCGGGCCGTCGGCGTGAGCATCGACGTGACGTCGGGCAGCGCGGTCGCGACCCGCGACGCCGCGGCCAGGGTGGTCGCCGGCAGGGCGGCGGCCGACGCGGGCACGGGCGCGAGCCGGCTGCGGGCGGTAGGGAGCAGGCCTCCGCTGACGGCGGTGCGCAGCGAAACCGGCTTGGCGAAGGTGGACCGGCTCGTGTCCTTGATGGCCTGCACGGCGGCGGGGACGGATGGATCGACGTACCGCGGCGCGGTGATCACCACGGCGTGCTCGGCGTCCGGCTCCTGCGCGGCCCGCACGGCGAGCTCGGCCACGAGTTGGGGCAGCGCGGCAGCGCCGTCGGTGACGACTGCCTTGTTGACATACTTCTCGACGGCCGGTGACAAGAGGGCGGCGGCCAGATCCGTGCCGCCGGTCTCGACCCTCGCCAACCCGGCCTGTACCGCCCCTTCGGCGGTGCGTGGCGTGACCGCGGACGCGTTGATCACTACCGTGCTCGTGCCCCGAGCGGCCAGTATCCGCAGGGTATTCGCACTGATCGCACCGCTGGCCGGCCACGCGACCGTGGCGCCGAGGCTTGGCCCCGGCAGCGCCTCGCTGACCCGGGTCTTCATCTCGGGCGGCATCGTGTTCGTCCAGGACAGGCCTTGGCGGTTGAGCGACTCGATGTCCGGATCGGCGTACGGAGTCAGCTCGACCTGCACCAGCGGATCCGTGGCGAGCACCAAGCGCAGCCGGTCGAGCCAGGCGGCCGCGGCGGCCTGCCCCGTGCCCGGCACGGGCTGGCCGTCGGACTGCACGGTGTAGCCGCCGGCACCGGCCATGACGGCGAGCTCGTCGATCAGTTCGGGATCGATCATGAGCGTCAACGGGATCGTCGGGCCGACCTCTTGGACGACCTGCAGGGCGCGGTCGAGCCGCCCACCCAAGGCCACGGTGCCGGCCAATTGGTCGTCGGTGAAGACGGTGTCCGAGAACAGCCGGTGCGGCCGGTCGATCAGCGGCCAGATCCAGTTGACCCGCTCCGGAGCCGGGTTCTCGTAGAAGGACGGCAGGTAGGTGGCGACCACACCGAGGCGTTGGTCCACACCCCCGTCGCCGAGGACGTGGGCGCTGAAGTACAGCGGGTACACCGCGGCCTGCGCGCAGAGGCAGAGACCACTGCCGTCGTCGGCGACGCTGTACCGAGTGATGAACGGAACGGTCACCGAGGCCTGCGCCGGGATGTCGACGGTTTCCTGCCGGATCGGCGGAATGGGTATCCCCGACGACGGCGGTGCTGCTGCCCCGGCGAGGGACTTGTCGAGCTCGACCTGGGTGCCGATCGGCTCGCCGCGCTCACCGACCAGGCGAACCTTCCGCAGTACTGCGTCGGTCGTGTTCTCCAGCCTGATGTTGACGGTGAGCGACTTGGGTGTCGCGCTGGGCGTGGGCGTCGAGGGGCTGACGCTCTCGACGGTCATCCGCACCGTGTCCGCACGTGAAGAGGTTCGTGCGGTCGCCGGGGCGGCGGGCCCGGCCGCGGTCGCGAGCAGCACGGCCGTCGCGGCCACCGCGCCGGCCCGGGCGAAGGTGCGCCGGAATTTCACGCGGATTCCGCGAGCAACCTGCCAGCGGTGTCCACCAGGCCGCGCTCGTCCGGGTACGCGAGCTGGCCGCGGATGTCGGGTAGCGGCACCCAGGCGACCTCGTCCACCTCGATGTCGGCGTCGGACAGCTCACCGCCGACCCGGCGCATCAGGTAGTGCCGGACGGTCTTGTGAATCCGGCAGCCCTCGGCGACGAACCAGAAGTCGATAGTGCCGAGTTCGGCGAGGATTTCGCCGGCGATGCCCGTCTCTTCCTCGACCTCCCGCAGGGCGGCCTGCTCGGCGGTCTCGCCGGCCTCGATGTGGCCCTTGGGCAGCGACCAGAGCAGACGGCCCTGCCGGTCGGTGCGCCCGATGAGCGCACCCTGCGGGACGTCGCCGGCGAGGTCCACGACGAGTCCGCCGGCACTGAACTCGTCGACCTGACGCAGCCAGCGCTTCGGCCGACGCCGCTTCTTCGATTGATGCGCGCCCCGTCGCCCCGGTCGCGACTCCGGGCTCTGGGACATGGCCCGATCGTAACCGGATGGTGGGTACCCTGGCCGTCCGTGACACTGCATACGGCTGCGGCAGCCTGGTTGCGCCGATGACGAACACCAGTCCCGGCGACCTCGTCTCCCTGCCGCCTGCTGCGCTGGAGCTGGGCGGGGTGTTCGCCACGGCCGGGCATGAGCTGCACCTCGTGGGTGGGCCGGTGCGTGACGCGCTCATGGGCCGTCCCTACGACGACCTGGACTTCACCACCGATGCCCGTCCGGAACAGGTGCTCGAGATCGTCGCGCCGGTGGCGTCCTCGACCTGGACGACGGGCATCGAGTTCGGCACCGTCGGCGCCCAGGTGAGCGGTCTGCGCTGCGAGATCACCACCTTTCGCGCCGACCGCTACGACCGGGAGACCCGCAACCCGGAAGTCGTCTATGGCGACTCGCTCGAGGACGACCTGCGGCGGCGCGACTTCACGATGAACGCCATGGCGGTGTCGGTGACCGGGGACCACACGTTCACCGATCCCTACGGCGGACTCGCCGACCTGGCCCGCGGCGTGCTCCGGACCCCCGGGACGCCCGAGGAGTCGTTCGCTGACGATCCCCTTCGGATGCTGCGGGCGGCGCGTTTCGTCTCGACGCTCGGTGTGTCCATCGCGCCCGAGGTGGACGCGGCGCTGCGGACGCTGGCGCCCCAGCTCGGCCGGATCACCGTCGAGCGGGTGCAGGTCGAGCTGTCGAAGTTGTTGCTCGGTGCCGCGCCACGGCGCGGGCTCGAGGTGCTCGTCGAGACCGGCCTGGCCGACGTCGTCCTGCCCGAGCTCCCGGCCCTGCGCATGGCCGCGGACGAGCACGGACAGCACAAGGATGTCTACGCGCACACGCTGCAGGTCCTCGATCAGGCGATCGATCTCGAGGACGCCGGCCCGGATCTGGTGCTGCGCTGGGCGGCCGTCCTGCACGACGTCGGCAAGCCGGCGACGCGGGAGTTCCTGCCGGGCGGCCGGGTGACGTTCCACCACCACGAGGTCGTCGGGGCCCGGATGGCACGCAAGCGACTCAAGGCCTTGCGCTACCCGAACAGCCTGATCGAGGACGTCGCGCAGCTGGTGTTCCTGCACCTTCGCTTCTACGGCTACCGCAGCAGCGACTGGACCGACTCGGCCGTCCGCCGCTACGTCGTGGACGCCGGCCCCCTGCTGCCGCGGCTGCACAAGCTCGTCCGCTCCGACTGCACGACCCGCAACCAGCGCAAGGCGGCCGCGCTCTCGGGTGCGTACGACACGCTCGAGGCGCGGATCGCCGAGCTGAAGGCCCAGGAGGAGCTGGACGCCATCCGCCCCGACCTCGACGGCAACGACATCATGTCGATCCTCGGCATCGGGCCCGGGCCGCTGGTGGGCAAGGCGTACAAGCACCTGCTGGAACTGCGGATGGAGCACGGCCCGCTCGGCCGCGACCGGGCCGTCAGCGAACTGAAGCACTGGTACGCCGCGAACGCGTGAAGTACCAGGCGGCCGTGGCCGCCCACCCGGCCGAGATCGCCAACACCGCCGCGGGGCTGTGCCCGGTCTCGGGCAGCAGGGCCGCGGTCAGTGCGGCGGCGATGACGAGCGCCAGGTTGAAGAGCGTGTCGTACAGGGCGAAGACCCGGCCCCGGAACGCGTCGACGACGTGGTGCTGGATGAGCGTGTCGACACTGATCTTCGTCCCCTGTGAGGTGAACCCGAGCAGCAGCGCGGCCAGCACGAGCATCGGCTTGGTGTAAATGGGGCCGAGGGCGAGCTCGATGACCGCCGAGCCGGCGAGGGTCACCGTCGGCCACCCGACGCCGCCGAGTCGGCGGAACGCGGCGGGCGTGACGAAGGCGGCGAGGGCCCCCCCGGCCGCGACAGCCGCTACCACCTGCGTCAGCCCGGTGAGGCCGGCCCGGAAGAAGCCCCCGTCGGCGAAGTAGTTGCGGTAGAGCAGGACGGTGCACACCGTCCAGATGCCGTAGCAGAGGCGATGCACCGCGATCGCGGCCAGGCCGTTCGCGACCGGCGGCAGGGCGCGTACGTGCCGGGCGCCGGCCACCATGCCACGCAGCACCTCGCGGGGCGTCTCGCGGGCCTGCCGCTCGGCCTCGGACGGGCCCAACCGGGCGCGCGGGAAGCCGGATGCGAGCGCGGCGCCGAGCGCGAACGGGATGAGTGCGGCCGCCGCGATCAGCGCGTAGTCGGTGTCGGTGTCCCCAATGAGCGCCCGGACGCCGATCGCAGCCGCCCCGCCCGTCGCTCCGATCAGCGTCCCCACCGTCGCGGAGAGCGCGTTGGCGGTGACGAGCTCCGCGTCGGCCACCACGCGAGGCGTTGCCGCGCTGAGGGCAGAAAGGATGAACCGGCTGATCGAGATGATCACCAGCGCGGAGGCGTAGAACAGGAAGCCGGACATGCCCGCAGCGATCTCGGCGGCGACCCCCAGCACGAGAACGGCCCTGGTCAGGTTGGCCAGCGTGATCACCCGCTGGCGCCACCATCGGTCGAGCAGGACGCCTGCGAACGGGCCGATCAGCGAGTACGGCAACAGCAGCACCGCGAAGCCGGCGGCAACATCGGTGGCGTGCGCCTGCCGCTGCGGGTCGAACAGCACCGCTCCGGCCAGGCTGGCCTGGAAGACGCCGTCGCCGAACTGGGACGCGAGGCGGACGGCCGTCAGGCGTCGGAAGCCCGGCTCGGCCAGCGCCACGAGCAGATGTCCGCGGCGCGCCACCCGGCCGAGGCTACTGAGCCGACCTGACCGCCCCTGCTGGTGAGCCGGGGCGCGGCACGTCAAGATGTACGGATGACGTCGGCCGACTGGGGCGCTGTGGAGGATCTGGAGCCTGCCGCCGGCCGGCTGCTGGTTGCTACCCCGTTGCTCGGTGACGCGCATTTCAACCGAACCGTGGTCTACCTGCTCGAGCACGACGGCGGCGGCACCGTCGGGGTCGTGATGAACCGGCCGAGCCACACGCCGGTGGCCCAGGTGCTGCCCGATTGGCACGACGCGGTCAGCGGTCCGGCGGTCGTCTTCGGCGGCGGACCGGTCCAGCCCGACGGCGCGCTGTGCCTCGGCCAGCTGCAGCCCGGCTCGGAGGGCATCCGTGAGGTTGTCGACGGGGTGTCCACCGTCGACCTGGACGGCGACGTGGCGGTGATCGCGCCGAACGCGCGCCGGCTGCGGGTGTTCGCCGGGCACGCCGGCTGGGCGCCCGGGCAGCTCGACGACGAGCGGGACGAGGGCGCGTGGTGGGTGCTGGCCGGCAGCCCCGACGACCTCTTCAGCGAGGACCCGAAGTCCATGTGGCGGCAGGTGCTGCGCCGGCAGCCGCCGCCGCTCAGCCTCCTCGCCACCTACCCGCCTGACGTCCTGCTCAACTGAGCGGCGCCCGGCAGCGCGGTGTCCGGTTTCGGACAGGAACGTGCCCGAAACGTGACAGCCGTTTCCCTTGACATTGGTGCGGGCTCCGGACTTTGCTTTGAGTGCTTGTGATCGATCACGTTGGAACCCGTTGATAACCCGTTAAGGCTTCTGGAGGCACCATGTCGGATTCCGGCTCGACTCCCTCGACCGAGATCACCAGTTCCGCGGCAGCGCACCCGACCCGCCGAACGATGCTCAAGGGCGTGGCGGCCGGCGCAGGTCTGGCGGTCGTTCCGGCGACGCTGCTGGCCGCCTGTAGCAGTGACAAGAAGGCGACCGGCGGCTCGTCCGGGGCCTCGGGTGGCGCAACCGCGGGCGGCGGCAGCATCGGTTTCGGTTCCAACTACTCCGACCCCACGACGAAGGCGGCGTTCGCGGCGCTGACCGCGTCGGCCACCGGAGCGACGAAGACGAAGATCAAGGTCAACACGACCGACCACAACACGTTCCAGAACAACATCAGCAATTACCTGCAGGGCACGCCCGACGATCTGGCGACCTGGTTCGCGGGTTACCGGATGCAGTTCTTCGCCGCGCAGAACCTGTTGACCCCGCTGGACGACGTCTGGGACAAGATCGGCACGAACTTCAACGACGCCACCAAGAACCTGTCCAAGGGCGTGGACGGCAAGTACTACTTCGTGCCGCTGTACAACTACCCCTGGGTCGTCTTCTACAACAAGAGCGTCTTCAACAGCAAGGGCTACGCCGTCCCCAAGTCGTGGGACCAGTTCCTGGCGCTGGGTACGCAGATGAAGAAGGACGGCCTCATTCCGCTGGCCTTCGCCGACAAGGACGGCTGGCCGGCGCTGGGCACCTTCGACATCATCAACATGCGTGTGAACGGCTACGACTACCACATCAAGCTGATGAAGCACGAGGTCCCGTGGACCGACAAGGGCGTCAAGGACGTCTTCGACCACTGGGCCCAGCTGCTGCCGCACTGCCAGAAGGGTGCCACCGGCCGGGTCTGGCAGGACGCCGCCAAGGCGCTGGAGAACAAGCAGGCCGGGATGATGTTCCAGGGCTCCAACCAGGTCGCGGCCAACTACGCGGCAGCAAACCTCGCCGACCTGGACTTCTTCCCGTTCCCGGAGATCAACTCCGAGTTCGGCACCGACTTCATGGACGCACCGACCGACGGCTTCATGCTGCCGAAGAAGGCGAAGAATCAGGCCGCGGCCAAGGCGGTGCTCGAGTACATCGGTACCCCTCAGGCCGAGGCGACCTTCCTCAAGTCCGACAAGTGGGATATCGGTGTGGCCCAGGGGTTGGTCGCGCCGACCTACAACGACATCCAGAAGAAGGCCGTCACCGAGATCGGCAAGTGCAAGAACGTCGCGCAGTTCATGGACCGCGACACGGTGCCGGACATGGCTACCGCGATGATCAAGCTGATCCAGCAGTTCATCGACAACCCGAGCTCGGGCACGATCTCGTCCATCCAGAGGAGTGCCGAGGCGCAGGCCAAGACGATCTTCCAGTGAGCTGATGGCCACGACACAGGAAGTCACCCGTCCGCCGGCGGCGAGAAAGCCTCGCCGCCGGCGGCGCGTCCGCACCCTCACCGCGCGCGACCGCGTCGTCGTCGCGCTACTGCTCGGCATCCCGTTGCTGCTGGATCTGGCCTTCATCTGGTTCCCGGCGATCGGCACGGTGCTGCTGTCGTTCACCAAGTGGAGCGGCGTCGGCGGCGTCCACCTGAAGTCATGCTCGACGACGGGCACGCTGCCGGGCATCCCACAGCCCGGCTGCATCTACGGCGTCCAGAACTATCACCAGGCCTTCACCGTCTATCCGGACTTCTGGCCGGCAGTGCGGCACAACGCCATCTGGCTGCTGGTGTTCATCGTCATAGCCACGCCGCTCGGCATGCTGTTCGCGGTGCTCCTCGACCGCGGCATCCGCGGCAGCCGCATCTACCAGAGCCTGTTGTTCCTGCCGGTGATGCTGTCCCTGGCCCTGATCGGCATCATCTGGGAACTCATCTACGCGCCGAACCTCGGACTGCTCAACACCATCATCGGCCGCAACGGCAACGACAACCAGATCAACTGGCTCGGCGACCCCCACCTCAACCTGTGGGCGGTGCTGGTCGAGGCCACCTGGCGGCAGGCCGGTTACGTCATGGTGCTCTATCTGGCCGGGCTGAAGGCGGTCGATCCGGCTCTGCGCGAGGCGGCGGTCATGGACGGCGCCAACGCGTGGCAGGCGTTCTGGCGTGTGGTCTTCCCGACCCTGCGGCCCATCAACATCGTCGTGCTCGTGGTGACCGTCATCGAGTCGCTACGCGCGTTCGACCTCGTGTACATCACCGGCAAGGGCAATCCGGTGGCCGGGCTGGAACTGCTGTCGATGTCGGTGACCCAGAACATCGTCGGGGAGACGCAGCGGATCGGTTTCGGTTCGAGCCTCGGCGTAGTGCTGCTGGTGATCTCGCTCGTGCCCATCACCGCGTTCCTCTACCAGGCGTTCCGAAAAGAGGAGACCTGATGGCGATTTCCACTGCGAGCCTGCTGGACAACGTGAGCAAGGAAGCTCCTGCGCGGCGGGGACGCCACACGCTCGGCAGCGTCGCGATCCAGGTCTTCATGCTGGGCATCAGCCTGCTGTGGATCGTGCCGGTCGTCTTCGCGCTGTACGTCTCGTTCCGGCCCTACAGCGAGACCAGCAAGCTCGGCTATGTGTCGCTGCCGCACCACCTGACGTTCGACAACTTCAGCCAGGCGTGGACCCAAGGGGACATGTGGCGCTTCTTCCTGAACTCGGCGCGAGTGACGATCCCCGCCGTGCTGATCACGCTGCTGCTCGCGTCGGCGGCGGCGTTCGTACTCTCGCGCTTGGCCTTCCGGTTCAACATCACGCTGTTGATCGTGTTCACCGCCGGCAACCTGCTGCCGCAGCAGGTGCTGATCACCCCGTTGTACCGACTGTTCCTCGCCGTCCACCTGCCGCACTTCGTCAGCAGCAGTGGCCTGCTGTACAACTCCTACGCCGGGCTCATCGTCATCAACGTGTCGTTCCAGCTCGGCTTCTGCGTGTTCGTACTGAGCAACTACATGAAGACGATCCCCGGCGACATCGACGAGGCGGCCATCGTCGACGGGGCGAGTGTCTGGACGAGGTACTGGAGTCTCACGCTGCCGCTGTGCCGGCCGGCTCTGGCCGCCCTGGCGACGCTGTTGACCACGTGGATCTACAACGACTTCTTCTGGGCCATCACGCTGATCTCGACCGGTGACAAGCGGCCGATCACGTCCGCGCTGGCCAACCTGCAGGGGCAGTTCGTGACCAACCAGAACATGATCTCGGCCGCCGCGCTGATGGCGGCGATCCCGACCGTCCTGGTCTACATCGCCCTGCAGAAGCAGTTCATCGCCGGCCTGACGCTCGGCTCGTCCAAGGGCTGAGCGACATTGCCGCCGTCCTGTTGCTGATGCCCCGTCCGCTTGATTGATCAAGAGAGGGAACTGGCCGCCCCGGGAGCCGGAAATCGCTGTTGATCAACCTCGGCGGATCAGCTCGCGACAGCGTCGCGCAATCGCTGGGCGGCGTTCTCCGGCGTGATGTCGTTCACCCAGACCGCGGCACCCGACTCGGACCCGGCGAGGTACTTCAGCTTCCCCGGCGCCCGGCGGATGGTGAAGATCTCGGCGGCCACGTGCCACACGTCGCGGGTGCGCCGGACCGGCGCCTGCTGCCATCCCGCGATGTACGGCGTCGGGGTGTCGAACAGGCCGTCGAAGGCCCGCAGCACGGTGAGGTAGGTGCGGGCGAGATCGTCACGCTCGGCGTCGTCCAGCGCGGGTAGGTCGGGGGCGTGCCGGCGCGGCACCAGCCGGACCTCGTACGGCCACCGCGCCGCGAACGGCACGTAGGCCACCCAGTGCTCGGACGTCGTGACGACCCGGGAGCCGTCCGCACACTCGGCCGCCAGCAGATCGCACTGCAGGCAGCTGCCCGCGCGCTGCAGGTGGTGCTCCAGCGCTTCGCCGGCCTTGTAGAAGCGTGGCGGCACGAACGGGTAGCCGTAGATCTGACCGTGCGGGTGGCTCAGCGTCACCCCGATCTCCTCGCCCCGGTTCTCGAAGCAGAAGACATAGTCGATCGAGCCGTACGCCGACAGCGCCGTGGTCCGGTCGGCCCACGCCTCGATCACCGTGCGAACGTGCTCGGGCGGCAGCTTGGAGAACGGCAGATCGTGGTCACTGGTGAAGGAGACGACCTCCGCGCGACCGGCACCAGGCGCGGAACGGAACGGCGGCTCATCGACGAGCGGCACGACGTCGGCCGAGTTCAACGAGTACGAGGGAAAGCGGTTCTCGAAGACGACCACTTCGTAATCGTCGGCCGGAATCTCGGTGTGCTTGCCGTCGCGCGATGCGCAGAGCGGGCAGAGATCGGCCGGCGGCTTGTACGTGCGCGCTTGCCGGTGTCCGGCCACCGTCGTGTAATCGCGAAACAGCGGGTCCCAGCGGATCTGCGAGGTGGTCTGGGCCGGCGGCAGATCGCTGCGCTGATCGGCGGCCGACCGGTCGTGGCCGGGCTCGCGATCGAAGTAGATGATCTCCCGTCCGTCGGCCAGTTGCGTCGTGAACTTGACCGTCACTGCTCCACCGCCACCGTGATCACGTGGTCGACGTTCTCGCTGAGCACGCTGCGGGCGTCGTCGGGCAGCGCGTCGTCGGTGATGACGACCGAGGCGATGTCGAGTGGGCCGATGTCGGCGAGCCCCACGACGCCCCACTTGGAGGAGTCGGCGAGGACGACGACCTCGCGGGCGCTGTCCACGAGGACGCGGTTCGTGGTCGCTTCGGCCAGGTTCGGCGTGGTGTAGCCGGCGCGGGTGTCCATGCCATGGACGCCCAGGAACAGTTGGTCGACGTGCATGCTCGCGATCGTCCGGTCGGCGACCGGACCGACCAGCGCGGCGCTCGGCGTGCGCACGCCGCCGGTGAGGATGACGGTGACCTGGTTGCCGGCGTCCAGGCTGGTGATCACGTCGGCGACGGTGGTGGAGTTGGTGACAACCGTCAGTCCGCCGATCGACGCGACGTAGCGGGCCATGGCCCAGGTCGTCGTCCCGGCCGACAGCGCGATCGCGGCGCCGGGCTGGATGAGACTCGCTGCGCGCTCGGCGATGGCGTGCTTGGCCGGCAGGGCCAGCTGGCTCTTCGCCGCGAAGCCGGGCTCGAACGCCACCTGCCCGGCGAGCACGGCCCCACCATGCACCTTGCGCGCGACGCCGTCGCCGGCCAGCTGTTCGAGGTCGCGGCGGATGGTCATGTCGGACACGCCGAGCAGATCGGTCAGATCAGCGACCCGAACGGCGCCACTTCGGCGCAGTTCGGCGAGAATCCGTTCCTGACGTTGTTGCGCGAGCACCGGCGTCTCCCTGTGAGCTGGCAAGATATCCCACAGATTCAAACACGATATAACACGGGTCACCAGTACGGCGGAGAGGAATGATCTTTGTGGCGATCCGCTGGCGCGCGCCGGGTCGGGTGAACCTGATCGGCGAGCACACCGATTACAACGACGGCTACGTGCTGCCCTTCGCCCTCGAGGTGGGCTGCACGGCCACGGTCGACGTGCGCTCGGACTCCACCGTCGAG
>JAVHVD010000377.1:0-2889 GCA_032160745.1 Pseudonocardiales bacterium | reverse complement strand
GAACGCGCCGGAGAGGGGGCCAAAGCACGGTTCACCAGGAATGCCGCCGAAACCGACGCCAGGCTAAAGCCAACGAGCCCGCCGTTCGAGGCTCCAGGTCATGCTGTTGAGGACGGGACCGCGACGGCCGTGGACGACCTGACAGCCACTGCCTCACCTGCGATCATGGCGGGAACGGCTGAGGACACCGCGGACGGGGGCTTCATGGGCTGGTTGCAGGTGGCGCACGCCGCGTCGGCGCCACCGGATGGTTCGGACGTGGGGCAGATCATCCGCTGGTATCGCATGCGCGAAGGGTTGACCCAGCAGGACGCGGCTGACCGGCTCAACACCACGCAGTCGCGGCTGTCCAAACTGGAGAAAGGCACACAGGCCCTGCGAGACGTCACGGAGCTGCGTCACCTCGCGAGGAAGCTGGGCATCCCGCCAGAGCGGCTCGGCGTTTTGCCGGACCACTCGGCAGACGCGCGCTCGTTCGCCTCGCACGTCAGCGATCGGCCGGGCCAGGTCCGGGACAGCCAGGAACGCTGGCGGGACATCCGGCGCCAGCTCAACGCCCACCGCGCGGTTCTGGGCGATCTGGCCGCCGAGCTGTACCCGGCTGAGCAGCGCATCCCCGCAACGACAGTCCTCACCTCGGCGAGCTGGATGCCGGACGGTCCAGTGGACCTGGCTGACATCGAGCTGGCGTGGCGCGCCGAATCACCGACGCCAAAACTGGGAGGTAAGGCTCCACAATCAGCAGGCGCGCGGCCGCTGATGGCCAGCGGTGAACGTTATGATCGTTACTCGCGCGCGCTCCGCGACCTTGCCCGGCCGAAACTGCTCGACAATCGCGTCAGCTATCGGCTGCTTGACGTGGAATGGGCCGGTTCACGTGGAATGCTGGGATTCAACTACACAAGCTATTTCGACGTCCTTGATGTGGGTGAAGCATTAGGACACGAGTTTACAGAAGCGTGGCTCACCGGGGGCCGAAAGCGCCCGAGTTTCGCGGAGCTGCCGTTCCGCAGGAGT
Source organism: Pseudonocardiales bacterium (assembly GCA_032160745.1). GTDB lineage: Bacteria > Actinomycetota > Actinomycetes > Mycobacteriales > Jatrophihabitantaceae > Jatrophihabitans. Next base: position 1,872 of record JAVHVD010000377.1, on the reverse strand, counting down.
ATCGTCGACCCGTTCGACCTGTCCCTTCGGCCAATGCTACCCAGCATCAATACGTTGACGATCCGGCGCGACCCCATCGAGGGCCACCGTATTTACCTGCATCGGCGGGATGCCCAGTCGGTAGCCGCCGCTGGCGGCATGTACCACGTGGTGCCCGCGGGTGTTTTCCAGCCCGCGGCCCTCGCACCGGCACACCAAACCAATGACTTCTCTCTCTGGCGTAACATTCAACGCGAGTTCTCCGAAGAGTTTCTCGGTAACGGCGAGCACGACGGCAACAGTGTCGACCCTATCGCCTACGACACCGATGAGCCATTCGCGTCCTTCGAGCGGGCACGCCAGGCCGGTGATTTCCGGGTTTTCGCCTGCGCCATGGTGTGCGAACCGCTCACCCTGTGGGTAGAGCTACTGACGGTCGCGGTCATCGCCGCGCCCGTGTTCGATGCGCTGTTCGCCGACATGGTCGCCGTGAATGAGGAAGGTGCGGCGGTCAGCACCGAAGCCGGCCGTCCCACGGTGGGAATCCCGTTCACCGAAGCGGCCCGCGAGCGGCTGCGCACTGAGCCGTTGTCGCCGATCTCGCGTGCCTGCATTGAGTTGGCCTGGCAGTACCGGCATCAGCTACTCGACCGATGAAGATTCTGGTCACCGGGGCCGCCGGTTTTGTCGGCTACGCGGTGGCCGCGCTGCTGATCGAGCAGGGCCACCAGGTGACCGGGCTGACCCGCTTCGGGACGTCCGTGCTGCCCAACGGCGTCCAGCGACTCGAAGGCGACCTGCGCACACCCGAAACACTGCCCAGGGCGGTCGGCGAGGTCGACGCAGTGTGCCACCTGGCCGGGCTGACCAAGGTACGCGAGTCGCGGACCAGCCCGGTCACCTACTGGCACACCAACGTCGGCGGCACCTTGGCCATCCTCGACAGACTCGCCAGCGCCTCTGCTGAGCGACTGGTCCTGGCGTCCACCTGCACGGTGTACGGCGAGCAGGCCGAGCAACCAATCAGCGAGGCAGCGACTCCGGCACCGAGCAGCCCGTATGCCACCAGCAAGCTCGCCGCCGACCAGGCAGCCGCAGACCTCGCCGCTACCGGAGCGATCGGAGCAATCAGCCTGCGCGCCTTTAACGTAGCCGGAGCCCTACCCGGACACCCGGACCGCGACAAAACTCGACTCATCCCCCAGCTCCTGGCCGTCCAACAGGGCCGGGCGGCCGAGCTGGTCATCAACGGCGACGGCACCGCGATCCGCGACTTCGTGCACGTGGCCGACATGGCTACCGCTTTCGTCCTCGCCCTGCGCGCGTGTGAGCCGGGTAGTTGGCGCGCCTACAACGTCGGCAGCGGCCGCCCCAGCACCGTGCACGACGTCATCGCCACCGCCGAGACAGTGACCGGACGACCCGTCACACGACGGCACGCCACCGCCGCGCAGGAGCCAGCGACACTGTTGGCCGACAGCACTCGCATCCGGTCCGAGCTGGGCTGGCGACCCGAAAAGTCGAGTCTTTCCGAGATTATCTCCGACGCCTGGACCGCCCTGAACAGCGATTAGTTGCCCGCCGACTATTCGATTCCGAAATAGCGCGGAATTGACTGCGCTCCGACTGCCGTGACGGTCTGAACTGCTGTTGTCTTGTCGGCATGATCAGCACGGGACGAAAGCATCGTCTCGGTGCCACGCGCGCCAGCCGAGGACGGTCCCGCCGAGCTGGCAGGACCGGGGCGGTGCCGTACCCCCGCCGCCGGTCCTGCCCACCATCTCGACCGACCGAACAACCGCCACCCACACCAGGCCAACCCGGACCACGCATCAAGTGCACACGCCATGAGGGCGGATCAACGCCAGGAGGGTCGACCCGCCCCGCTGCTGA
>JAVHVD010000376.1:0-2755 GCA_032160745.1 Pseudonocardiales bacterium | reverse complement strand
TTGGTCCGCACGTACTACGAGCAGGATTACATCGACCCGCTGTCGAAGGGTGAAATCGGGGCGTCGATGGCCTGGTCGGGCGACATCTTCCAGGCCAACGCCTCGGGCGCCAAGCTCGACTTCGTGGTGCCGGACGAGGGTGCGCCGATCTGGACCGACAACATGTGCATTCCCAAGCACGCGCAGCATCCGCTGGACGCGATGATCTACATGGACTTCGTGTACCAGCCGGAAATCGCGGCCATGCTCGCCGAGTACATCAACTACATCACCCCCGTGCCGTCCTGCGCGTCGGTGATCGAGAAGGACGCGGGCGCGGCGACCGGGGAGGACAAGGCATACCTGCAGGGATTGGTCGACAGCCCGCTGATCTTCCCGGCCGCGAGCGACTACTCGAAGCTCCGCCGCTACAGGGTGCTGACCTCGACCGAGGAGAAGGTCTGGAACTCCATCTTCGAACCGATCTATCAGTCGTGAGCCGAAGGCGGTTGGGGTCCCGCCTGGTCCCGTACTTCCTGGTGCTGCCGGGCTGGCTCTGGCTCATGGTGTTCTTCGTGGTTCCGGTGTTCGTGATGGTGTCGGTCTCCACGCAGACCGGTGACATCGTGTCCGGCTTCCAGCAGACGTTCCACTGGCGTACTTACACCGAGGGTTGGGACCAGTACCACACGCAGTTCGTGCGTTCGATCCTCTACGGGCTGGCGACCACGATCCTGTGCTTGATCATCGCCTACCCGGTCGCCTACTGGATCGCGTTCCGCGGCGGGGTGCACAAGTCGAGCCTGCTGTTCCTGCTTCTCCTGCCGTTCTTCGTCTCCTTCGTCATCCGGACGCAGTCGTGGAACTTCATCCTCAGCGACAACGGCATGTTGCTGTCGCCCCTGAAGCGCTGGAATCTGCTGCCGCAGGACTTCCACATCCTGGCGACGGCACCGGCCGTCATCGGCGGGCTCACGTACAACTTCCTGCCGTTCATGGTTCTGCCGATCTATGTCGGCCTCGAGCGGCTCGACCCGGCGCTGCTGGAGGCCGCGGCCGACCTTTACGGATCGAAGACAGCGACGTTCCGCAAGGTGGTCCTGCCGCTGTCCATGCCCGGAGTCTTCGCGGGTGTGCTGCTGACGTTCGTGCCGGCGGCGGCGGACTACGTGAATGCGGCCATTCTCGGCGGCGCCGGCACGACCATGATCGGCAACGTCATTCAAACGGAGTACTTCACCAACCTTGACTATCCGAAAGCCTCGGCGCTGTCGTTCATCCTGATGGCCGCATTGCTACTCGGCGTGTTCGCGTACGCGCGGACGCTCGGAACCGAGGATGTGCTCGACGTGGCGGCCCGCTGATGAGCACGGTCCTGTCGCCTCGAGCGGCCGCGCGGGAGGTGCGACGACCACGTTCGAAACGTCGTCGCTGGCTGCTGCCGCTGTGGTCCTGGCTGGTCATCGCGTGGTTGTGCGCACCGATCGTCGTCATGATCCTGTTCGGGTTCAACGACACGAAGGGCAAGTTCAACACCAAGTGGCAGGGCTTCACCCTGCGTTGGTACCGCGACCTGTTCACCATCCCGGACCTCACCAAGGCGCTGGAGAACTCGCTGACGATCGCGGTCATCGTGACGATCCTCGCGACGATCATGGGAACCCTGCTCGGCGTCGCGCTGGGCCGATACCGCTTCCGTGGCTCAGGATCGATCAACCTGTTGATGTTCGCCATCATCGCCGCGCCCGAGGTGGTGCTCGGCGCGGCGCTGCTGAGTCTCTTCCTGACCCTGGGCGTTCCGCGGGGGTACTGGACGATCGTGATCGCCCAGGTCATGTTCGCGATCGCCTTCGTCGCGGTGACGGTGCGGGCACGGATGGCCGGTCTGGATCCGTCGCTGGAAGAGGCCGCCCGCGACCTGGGCGCCGGCCCGATGGCGACGTTCTTCCGGGTGACGCTGCCGACGATCCTGCCGGGAGTTATGGCCGGTGCGCTGCTGGCGTTCGCGCTGTCGATCGACGACTACATCATCACGAGCTTCAACTCCGGCAACACGGTGACCTTCCCGCTGTGGGTCTACGGCGCGTCGCGCGTTGGAGTGCCGCCGCAGGTAAACGTGATGGGCACGCTGATCTTCGTCTTCGGTGTCCTGCTGGCGGTGTCCGGCGCGCTGTTCAGCCGGCGCAAGAAGTTGTGACGGGCCTCGCGGCCGCAGTCGCCGACGCCGCACCGGTGTCGTTCTGGCTCGATTCGCCGGACCGGCCAACGCCGGGGCCGTCGCTCGCCGGCCGCGCGGATGCCGATCTCGTCGTTGTGGGGGGCGGGTATACCGGCCTGTGGACTGCGCTGCTCGCCAAGGAGGCTGATCCGCGGCGGGACGTCCTCCTCCTGGAGGCGCGGAGCGTTGGCTGGGCGGCGTCCGGGCGCAACGGCGGATTCTGCGCCGCGAGCCTCACGCACGGGCTCGACAACGGGCTGGCCCGATTCGCCGACGAGATGCCGACGCTCGACCGTCTCGGAGCGGAGAACCTCGACGCAATCGAAAAGACGGTCGCCGACCACGGCATCGACTGCGGGTTCGAGCGCACGGGCGAGCTCGAGGTCGCGACCCAGCCGCACCAGGTCGAGTGGCTGCGCGCGGCCGTGGATCGCGCCGCCGCGCTGGGTCACTCGGCCGAATACCTCGACGGTGATTCCGTGCGGGCCGAGATCGACTCACCGACCTACCTCGCCGGTGCCTGGCATCGGGATCGCACGGCACTCGTCGACCCGGCGC
>JAVHVD010000375.1:0-4234 GCA_032160745.1 Pseudonocardiales bacterium | reverse complement strand
CCCGGTCCGCGATCTCACTGTGGTGTCCTTCGGCGGTCCGGACGTCGGGCTGCTGTGCGCCGCCGGCAAGGTGCGCGAGCTCGTCTTCGGCTTCGTCTCACTCGACTCGGTGCCCTACGACCCGCATTTCGCGCGGGCCCGGCAGGCCGGGGCGATCTCCGTGCGCGAGGTCGACGAGGGCATGGTGGTGGCCGGATTGCGGGCGGCCGCCCAGCGTCTGCCGTTCCTGCCGATCCGCGCCGGGCTCGGGTCGGACGTTCTCACGTACTACTCCGGGCTCAAGACGGTCCGCTCCCCCTATGCCGATGGCGAGGAGCTCGTGGCGATGCCGGCCCTCGACCTCGATGTGGCCCTCGTCCACCTCAATCGGGCCGATGCGCACGGCAACGCGGCGTATCTCGGCCCCGACCCCTACTTCGACGACCTGTTCTGCCTCGCCGCCGCGCATCGGGTGGTGTCCTGCGAGCAGGTGGTGTCCACGGCCGAGCTCGTCGACGCGGCCCCGCCGCAGGCGCTGCTGCTCAATCGGATGATGGTCGATGTGGTGGTGGAGACACCCCACGGCGCCCACTTCACCTCCTGCGTCCCGGACTACGGGCGCGACGAGGCCTTCCAGCGCAGCTACGCCACCGCCGCCGGCGACGAGGCCGCGTGGCCCGAGTTCGCCGCGACGTACCTCGCCGGGGACGAGGCCGCGTACCAGTCGGCGATCGGAGTTCCGGCATGAGCGAGTACACCCGGGCCGAGGTCTGCGCGGCCGCGTGCGCTGATCTGTTCGCGGACGACGGCGAGATCCTGGCCAGTCCGATGGGGACGATGCCGGCGATCGGCGCCCGGCTGGCCCGCCTCACCAGCAACCCCGACCTGCTGATCTCCGACGGCGAGGCATTCCTGCTGGCCGAGACGCCGGCGCTCGGCGGCGGCTCGCCGCTCGAGGGCTGGCTCCCCTATCGGAAGGTCTTCGACGTGGTCGCCACCGGCACCCGGCACGTGGTGATGGGCGCGAACCAGGTCGACCGGTTCGGCAACCAGAACATCTCCTGTCTGGGCGATCACGCGCAGCCCAAGCGGCAGATGTTCGGATCTCGCGGCGCACCGGGCAACACGGTCAACCACCGCACCAGTTACTGGGTGGCCAAGCACGTCCCGCGGGTCTTCGTCGAGTCCGTCGACTTCGCATCCGGCGTCGGCTACGACCGGGCCGTGGACGGCGCGGGACGGTTCCACGACCTGCACCGCGTCGTCACCAACCTTGCCGTCCTGGACTTCCGCACGCCCGATCACTCGATGCGGATCGCGTCGGTACATCCGGGTGTCACGGTCGAGCAGGTCCAGGCCGAGACCGGGTTCCCGCTGATCGCTGAGGACGTGCCGACGACTCGCGAGCCGACCGACGAGGAGCTCAAGCTGTTGCGCGAGGTGCTCGACCCCAAGGGCTTCCGCGAGAAGGAAGTGCCGAGCGAATGAAGACGGCGCTCACCGAGCTGGTCGGCGTCCGGCACCCGATCGTGCAGACCGGGATGGGCTGGGTCGCCGGACCGCGGCTGGTCGCCGGAACCGCTGAGGCCGGCGGATTGGGCATTCTGGCCAGCGCGACGATGACCTTCGCCCAGCTCGTCGTCGCCATCGACGAGACGAAGGCACGCACCACCCAGCCGTTCGGCGTGAACCTGCGCGCCGACGCCGCCGACGCGTCCGACCGGGTCGATCTGCTGATCGAACGCGGCGTCCGCGTCGCGTCGTTCGCGCTGGCTCCGAAACAGGAGTTCATCCAGCGGCTGAGGGCGGCCGGCGCGGTCGTCATCCCGTCCATCGGCGCGGCGAAGCACGCCCGCAAGGTCGCCGACTGGGGTGCCGACGCGGTGATCGTGCAGGGCGGCGAGGGCGGCGGCCACACCGGCGGTGTCGCCACGACGCTCCTGCTTCCGTCGGTGCTCGATGCCGTGGACATCCCGGTGATCGCGGCCGGCGGCTTCTTCGACGGCCGCGGGCTCGCCGCGGCGTTGGCCTACGGTGCCGCGGGCATCGCGATGGGCACCCGTTTCCTGCTCACCCAGGAGAGCACCGTCCCGGACGACGTGAAGCGCCTCTACCTTGAGCGCGGCCTCGACGGCACCGTCGTCACCACGCGGGTCGACGGGATGCCGCACCGGGTGCTGCGCACCGAGCTCGTCGAACACCTCGAGCGGTCGAGCCGAGTCGTCGGGCTCTATCACGCGGTGCGCAACGCCGAGCGGTTCCAACGGATGACCAAGCTGCGCTGGCGGGACATGATCGGCGAGGGTCTGGCAGCCAAGAACGGCAAGGAGCAGACCTGGTCGCAGATGATCATGGCTGCCAATACGCCGATGCTGCTGCGGGCCGGGCTGGTCGAAGGCGACACCCGGGCCGGCGTGCTGGCCAGCGGTCAGGTGGTCGGCATGCTCGATGATCTGCCGAGCTGCCACGAGCTGATCGAGAGCATCGTCACCGAGGCGGAGGCGATCATCGCCAAGCTGCCGTCCGTCCTTGACTGATCGGTTTCACCAGCCGAGCTCGTGCAGTCGGTTGTCGTCGATGCCGAAGTGATGCCCGACCTCGTGGACGACGGTGGTCTGCACCTCGTCGACGACGTCGGCCTCGGTGTCGCAGTGCGCGCAGATTGCGCGGCGGTAGATCGTGATCTTGTCGGGTAGCACGGCCGAGTAGTCCGACAGCCGTTCGGTGAGCGGGATGCCTTCGTAGAGGCCGAGCAGGTGCAGGTCGGTGCCGTCCTCGACCACCACGACGACGTTGCGCATCACCCGAGCGAGCTCGGGCGGCAGGGTGTCCAGCGCCTCTCCCACCATCTCCTCGAAGCGTTCCTCCGAGATCTCGATCATGACCGGCCCGCACTCGCGCCGGCCACTAGGCCGCGCGGCACGCCGGGCAGACGCCGAACAGCTCGACGGTGTGGTCGACGTCGGTGTAGCCGTGCCGGCCGGCGACCTCGCCGGCCCAGCGCTCGACCGCTCGCCCCTCGATCTCCTCGGTCCGTCCACATTTCCGGCAGACCAAGTGGTGATGATGGCTCTCGTTCGCGTCGCCACAGAAGCGGTACGTCGCTTCGCCGTCCGGGGTGTGGATGACGTCCACGACGCCGTCCTCGACCAGCGACTGCAGGTGCCGGTACACCGTGGACAGCCCCACCGAACCGCCGTCAGCGCGCAGCACGGCGTACACGTCCTGCGCGCTGCGGAATCCTCGTGCCGCGCTGAGCGCGTCGCGGACGGCATTGCCCTGCTTGGTCGCGCGCTGCCGGGGAGTCACAACCTCACCCTATCGGTAATGGTTACCAAATGCTGGTGGTCAACCGTGGCTCGGGCGGGATCGGGCTACGCGTATTCGGCGACCGGCGGGCAGGCGCAGACGAGGTTGCGGTCACCGAACGCGCCGTCGATCCGGCGCACCGGCGCCCAGTACTTCGAGCGCGGGTCGACCCCGGCCGGGAACGCAGCCTCCTGCCGGGAATACGGGTGGGTCCAGTCAGCCGCTATCGATCCTGCGGTGTGCGGGGCGTTGTGCAGCGGGTTGTCGTCGGCCGGCCAGTCACCCGCAGCAACGCGGTCGATCTCGCCCTTGATGGCGACCATCGCCGCGACGAACCGGTCGAGCTCGGGCAGATCCTCGGATTCGGTGGGCTCCACCATCAGCGTGCCCGCCACCGGGAACGACATGGTCGGGGCGTGGAAGCCGTAGTCGATCAGTCGCTTCGCGACGTCGTCCACAGTCACCCCCGTCTCCCGGGTGATCCCGCGCAGATCCAGGATGCACTCGTGCGCGACGAGGCCGTTCCCTCCGGAGTACAGGGTCGGGAAATGACCCTCGAGCCGCTTCGCCACGTAGTTGGCGGCCAGGATCGCCGCGCCGGTCGCCGCGGTGAGCCCGTCCGGGCCCATCAGCCGGATGTACGCCCAGGTGATCGGCAGGATGGACGCCGATCCCCAGGGGGCCGCCGAGATGGCGCCAGGGCCCGTCTGCGGGCCGGCGTTCGGCTGCAACGGATGGTTGGGCAGGTACGGCGCGAGGTGCGCGCGGACCGCGACCGGCCCGACGCCGGGGCCGCCACCGCCGTGCGGGATGCAGAAGGTCTTGTGCAGGTTCAGGTGGGACACGTCGGCGCCGAACTTGCCCGGCCGGGCCAGCCCGACCATCGCGTTGAGGTTGGCCCCGTCGACGTAGACCTGGCCGCCCGCGTCGTGCACCAATGCGCACA
>JAVHVD010000374.1:0-5236 GCA_032160745.1 Pseudonocardiales bacterium | reverse complement strand
GGCGGTCAGCACGCAGTGCGGCTAGTCGCGCGGTGAGCACCTCGTGACGGGCGGCGGGCGTCAGCGTTGCAGACATCTCGGTACTCCTCGGGGCGCGGCGAATGATCTGAAGTCGGTGCTGTCTCGGTCGCGGTAGAACCTGCGGTCGGCCGAAGATATGCCCATGCATCGCCGCAGATTCACGAAGACTCAGCGCACTCATTGCCAGCCCGTGAGACGAACCCGCGCAGATCGGAAAGTCGCCGAGCATCGGCGGATGGTGACGAGCTCAGGTGAAGCCGTTCCATAGGCCGAGACCGGTGAAGAACTGCTCGACCTCGTCAAGATCGACCTCGGCGTCCTCAGCGCGATCGACTGCCGGACCAGCCACCCACCACTCTGCGCCGGGCAGTCCAGCCGAGAGGTACGCCCGACTACCCGGCCGGTAGATGTGCGCAGGATTTCGGGACTCAGCCAGCACAACCCCATGAGCCGGCTCCCAAAGACTGACGGACCGGTCGGCCCGGTCCAGAACGACCGCGTCGAACCAGCGCCAGACGACAACCTCGCAACCATCGGGCGCGGTGGCCAAAGCAACCAGATGACCCGGAGCCACTCGCTCGGCGCGGGGCTCGGGAAAGGGCGGCGCGTAGGGCACGACGGAACGCTGACCGTCAGCGAAGACCGTGCACGCTTCCTCAGTGGTGCTGATGACGATGGCCTGGCGCAGTCGTGCGGTCGGTCCATTCTGGTTCGGCAGGGCGGTCATGCCGCCATTGTGCCGGGATTGCAAGCCTCCCCTCGCCGATCGTTGAACCCACTGCCTCGGCAGGCTGTCAGCTCTGGCCTGGGTACTCCAGCTGGCCGTTGCCGGCCCAGACCGGAAGCTGGCAGGTCACCGTCGTGCCGCCGCCCGCCGGGCTGTGGATGGAGAACCTGCCGCCGAGTGCCTCGATGCGGTCTTTGAGGCCGACCAACCCCGAGCCTCTTCGCGGGTCGGCACCGCCCACGCCGTCATCGCGCACGCGCACGCACACCGTGCCATCGGACAACTCCGCGTCCACCGCGACCGCCGAGGCGTGGGCGTGCTTGGCCGCGTTGGTGAGCATCTCCGAGACGACGTAGTAGGCGCCCACCTCGATTGGTTCGGGAAGCCGGCCGCTGATCCGCACGTCCAGGTCCACCGGGATCGCCGAGCGCCGCGCGAGCGCGCGTAGCGCGCGCCCCAGCCCTCCCGTGGACAGGATCGCCGGATGGATGCCGAGGGAGGTCTCCCGCAGCTCGTCGATCACCGCCACGAGGTCCGCGGCGACCGCCTTGACCTCGGCGCCGAACTCGTCGTTCTCGTGGGGCGCGGCTGCCGATCGCAGCCTGAGCGTCAGCGCAAGGAGCCGTTGCTGTGCGCCATCATGCAGGTCGCGCTCGATCCGGCGGCGAACCTCATCTGACGCGGCGACGATCCGCGCGCGGGAGGATATGATCTCGGCGCGGTTCTGCGCGTTCGCGACGGCTGTGGCGACCAGATCGGTGAAGTCCGACATCCGCTGCTCGAGGTCGGACGGCAGTGGCCCTGGCCCGACGGCAATCATTCCCCACAGCCGGCCGTCGACGTGTATCGGTACGGCGACCGCGGACGGTATCCCCTCGCGCAGCGTTGCCTCGCCGCCCTCGACCGCGCCGTAGTCATCGACACGGGCGGCCCGGCCGGTTCGCCAAACGATCGCGGTCAGCCCATTCGGCGGATAGTCCACCCATCGTTCCCCGACCCGCACGCCGGGCTGCGTCGCGCCTTGATTGGCCACGAGGGTCGCCGTTCCGTCGAGCTCGAAGCGGATCATTCGAGCGGTGCCGTTACCGGAATACCGCAGAGCTTCCCTGGTGGCGGCCGCGAACACCGCCTCGGGCGGTTCGCCCCGCGCGACCAGCGTGGCCAGGCGCCGCAATGCCGCCTGGGTGTCGGCGAGTTCACGCAGTTCCTGCCGCGCCTGCGCGTTGGCGATCGCAGTGGCAACCAGTTCGGTGAAGCCGGCCAACCGGACCTCCGTGTCGGCCGGCAGCGACGCCTCTCGCGTGGACACCACGCTCATGACGCCCCACAGCCGACCCTCGACGCTGATCGGCACGCCGACGGCCGAGTGGATGCCCCACGCGCCGGCGACGTCGGCGACCGGGCCGGTGGCGTGGGTGTAGTCGTCGATGCGCGCCGGCCGGCGAGTCTCGAACACCAATGTAGGAATGTTGCGTCCGCCGTCGTCCACCCGGGTGCCAACCGGGATGGGCAACGCACCGGTGCTGCTCCACACGCCGACGGCCGTGGCCGCACCGTCAGCGTCGTAGCGGTTGAGGAAGGTGATGTCGCAGCCCGGCAGCCGCCCGACCTCCGCGCAGACCGCCGAGAACACCTCCTCCGGTGCCGGCGCACCGGCCACCAGGGTCGCAACCCGGCGCAGCGCGGCCTGCTCCTCGGCGAAGCCGCGCAGCTCGACCCGGGCCTGCACGTCGGCGATTGCAGTCGCCACGAGTTCGGTGAACCCGGCCAGCCGCTCCTCGGTGTCGGGCGGCAGCGGATCCGATCGCGTGTAGGCCACGATGATGAGGCCCCATGGCCGCCCCTCGACGGTGATTGGCGCACCCACCGACGAGCGGAAGCCCCACTGCTCGCTGCCGGTGTTGCCGATGACGCCCGTGACGTCGGTGTAGGCATCCAGGCGTGCCGGCCGACCCGTCCGGAGTACCAGCGTGCTCACGTTCCGGCCGCCGAGCTCGAACCGGCTGCCGACCGGGCTCGGTGCGGGGTCGCCGGTGATGGTCCACGTGCCGACGACGTTGACCGCGTCGTCCGGGTCGTAGCGGACCAGGACCGCGTAGTCGACCTGCAAGAGCTGGCCGACCTCGGCGGCGACTGCGGCGAACACCTCCTCCGATGGAGCCCCGGTTGCGACCTGCGTCGCCACCCGTCGCAGCGCCGCCTGCTCCTCGGCGACCACGCCGGCCTCGGCCCGAGCCGGGACGCGCACGGCGTCTGCACGGTCGGCCGGCTCGGGCATGTAGTAGCTCCGGCATGACACGATGCGCCCGTCTCGCACGCGGCAGATCTCGCAGTTCGTGCCCTGCTGCCGAGCGTGCCCGCTGGCCGGATCGCCGGTCACCAGGTCGATCTCGGTAACAATCGTGTCCTCGGACTTCGCGACGATGCGCTCAGCGGCGATGTAGAGGCCCGGGAACTGGCTTACGCTCCCGACCCCATACCCCACGGCAGCGTCCACCCCACGAAACGGCATGCCGTCTATGACGAGCTCGACGTCCTCGTCGAACAGCTCGCGCCAGAGCTCGAAGTCGCGATCGTTGAACGCCCGGTGATAGCGGGCTGCCAGCGTCTCAAGATCGGTCCCCACGGGCTATTCCCCCACGCCGTCGCCCGTGTACGACACCAGGGTGTCCACGTGATGAGGCGCGCGCTTCCAGTGCCTATCCCCGCGCCGATAGCGTTGCGCTACGCCCTGAGCCTCGTGTCCGGACGTGGGCACCCCGGCCGCGAAGCGTCCGCTGATGAACATCACTGCACACCCTTCGCCTCCCGGAAAGCCCCCGACAGCGCGGCCACTACGCCTGATACGCACGATGGCGCATGAGGGTGGCCAGGTCTGCCCGGCAGGCGGCCATTCCCCACTACCGGCTAGCTGGAACCTTCATCATTCTCGTAACCAAGCTCGACGAGGGATTGGTCGATTCACGAGCTCCTGAGGATGACGAGTTGCTGGGTCGCTCGGGTCATCGCGACATAGCGGTCCACCGCTCCTTCGATGCCCGTGCCGAACGCCGCCGCGACTCCGTCGCCGAATGGCTCGGCGTCGATGAGGACGACCAGGTCGAACTCGAGCCCCTTCGACAGTTCCGGGGTCAGCGACCGGACGCGGGACGTCGCCCGGAACGTGGCGTCCTTGATGTCACCGGCGCCGATGACGCAGGCGATCCCGTCGGCGTACGCGGCGAGCCAGGTGTCAAGGATCGAGCTCAGATCCGAAGCAGATCCGTGTACGACGGGGAGGCCGCTGCTGCGGATGGAGGTCGGGACGTTGGCGTCCGGCAATATGGCCCGGATGACCGGCTCGGCTTCGGCCATGACCTCTTTCGGCGTCCGGTAGTTGATGCGCAGGGTAGCCAGATTGATCCGGTCGAGCCCGATCCGCTCGAGCCGTTCCTGCCACGACTCCGGAAACCCGTGCCTGGCCTGGGCACGGTCCCCGACGATGGTGAAGCTGCGGGACGGGCAGCGAAGCAGCAACATCTGCCACTCTGCGTCGGTCAGTTCCTGAGCCTCGTCCACGACGACGTGCGCGAAAGGGCCGGCGAGCAGATCCGGGTCGGCGCTCGGCAGCGCGGCATCGTCGACCAGGGCGTCCCGCAGATCCTGTTGGCGCAGGCTCGTGACCAGCCCCTCGCCGTCGTCGTCGGCCTCGATCAGGTTGTCGATGACGTCGGCCATCTGCTCGCGTTCGGCGGCAACAGATGCGTCGTGCCGACGCTTACGTCGTGACGCCTCCGGGTCGCCGAGTCGCTGCCGCGCTGCGTCCAGGAACGGCAGGTCGGACACCGTCCACGCCTGGGGGTCCGCGCGCTGCAGCGTCCGAACTTCATCGGGGCTGAGCCACGGAGCGCACTTGCGCAGGTAGGCAGGTACCGACCACAGGTCTCCGACGAGGTCAGCTGCTTCCAGCAGCGGCCACGCCCGGTTGAAGGTGGTGAGCAACGCCCGGTTCTGCAGCAGCGATTTCCGGAGCAGGTCAGCCGAGGCGTCGTCGTCGTCGTGCTTGTCGATCAAGATCGTGAGCAGCTCTTCCAGGATCTGATCGCGCGCCTCGTTGTGCGGTGTGCCGGGTTCGGCTGCCTCGAACGCGTCGGCCCAATCGTCGCCGCTCAGCCAGATGTCGGACCAGTGGGTCTCGACCGTCATCCCTTGGGTGGGCGGCTCCTCGTAGATCCTGACGGCCGCCTCGATCGCCTTCACCAGGTTCGCGGACGACTTCAGGCGGGCCACGTTCGCGTCGGTCTCGATCGGTGCTGCGGCTCCCTCGGCGACGAGGTCGCGCAGGGTGCAGGTGCGTACGCCCTCCTCTCCGAGGTTGGGGAGGACGTCGGCGACGTAGGCCAGGTAGGGCTGGTGCGGGCCCACGAACAGCACGCCGCCCCGGCGGTGAGCGAGGCGCGGGTCGGAGTAGAGGAGGTAGGCGGAGCGGTGCAGAGCGACGACGGTCTT
>JAVHVD010000373.1:0-19759 GCA_032160745.1 Pseudonocardiales bacterium | reverse complement strand
GTGAGCCCGATCGCCAGTCCGATGACGAGCGCGTACATGATCGCCAGCGTGCGCAGGTCCAGCGCGCCAGGCATTCCGAACAGACCGTTGAGGTGCTGGCCGAGCCAGATGACCGCCTCGTGCGACGACGCGTACCTCGTTTCGTCCCCTCGATAGGTTCCACACGTCTCGCCGTACCACGTGTGCAACCGATACGTCGTCGTGACGTAGTAGCCCGTGCTCCCGAAGTCAGGCGGGGCGGCGATCTGCAGACCGCGCTGGCACATGTAGCGGTGCCCGTCCGTCTCGTCGGCCAACCCGACGGTGCTCGGCACGAGTAGCCGCACCAGGAGGAACGCGGTCCAGAAGGCCCCGAGGACGACGGCGATCACGGCCCGCGTCCGCGGCGCCGGATGGGAGCCACCGATCCGCTTGGCCTGGGCCCATACCCAGTCACGCCGCTCCGCCAGCATGGTGCTCACCGCAGCCCCGCGGCCAGCGACCCGGTCCGTTGCGCGGACGCGATGCGGCACCCCACGTCGTGGTGCTGGTCCCAGTTCTGCAGCTCGGCCGGCTCGACGATCACTCGCAACCCGGCGGGCATCGTCGAGCGGCCGAGCAGCGCGAGCGCCTGCCGCGTGCAGGGCTTGCGGCCGAGGCGCAGCGAGCGCTCCTCGGACGGGAAGGACCGCTGACTCTTCGGGAACGGGTTGACCGGTTCGAGCACCTCCTCGGTGTGTGCCCGGTCGCAGGGCAGATAGTCGGTCCGCCCGTTGGCGCACAGGCGAATCGCGGCGCTCGCCTCGGTGCGCCAACTGTTGCGCAGCGGAAAGTTGATCATCGCCCGGGTCGTGGCGCCGAGGTGGTAGAACGGCCCGGCGATGCAGCGCGCCGTCCGCAACCCCGCGCGCCACTCCGGCGCCGACGGATACCGGATGTCGACCCGCAAGTTGTACAGGAATCCGTTGGGGGTCTTTCCCACGTACTTGGCGACCCGGGAGTACCGGCAAAGAGTCTTGTACGCACCCGACAGCATCTCCGGCGTCGGCCGGTCATGCTGCTCGGCCACCACACCGGTCAGCTGTACCGTCCACACGACCTCGCTCGTGTGTGGGCCGGTGCACGGCACCGCCGGAGTGAGTTCGGCGCTCGTCAGTTCGACCTCGAAGATGTCCAGATCGGTATGGCAGGTGCCGGGGACGTCCTCGGTCGTGGAGATGCCGGGGGCCAGGTGCTTCGAGTCGCGTACGAAGGTCGCGCCGACGGAAAGCACGAGAGCGAGCAGGACGAGGCCCACGCCGCCGACGTTGAGTGCGATTGTCCGGAGCACGCTGTGCCGCGTGGACGACATGCACGTACCCCCGGGGCGGTCAGCTCACGCCCGCCACAAAGCGCGCGAATCGACATCGTAGGCCATTCGACTCGCGATTCTCATGATCAGCCGGGTCATCGGCGCGGTCAGCCCGCGGTGATCAGGGCGCAGAACATGGCGTCCGTGCCGTGGCGGTGCGGCCACAGCTGGACGGTCGGTCCGTCGCCCAGCTGGTCGACACCGGCGAAGAGCGGGCGGGCATCGAGCAGGTCATGCCCGGCCACGATCGCCTGCGTCTCGGCCGGGTGCGGCGAGCAGGTGACGTAGGCGACGACGCCGCCGGGCCGAGTGAGGCGCAGGGCGGCAGCAAGCAGTTCCCGCTGCAGCACCGCGAGCTCGATGACGTCATCGGCCTGGCGCCGCCACCGCGCCTCCGGCCGGCGGCGCAGCGCACCGAGGCCGGTGCAGGGCGCGTCCAGCAACACCCGGTCGTACCCGCCGTCGGTGATGGCGCGGGCGTCGCCGACCCGGACCTCGACCGACCACGGCCGGGTGACCCGGCCGACCAGCTCGGCCCGGTGCTCCCGGATCTCATTGGCGGTCAGCCGCGCGCCGCGCTCGGCAGCGAGTGCCGCCAGCAACGCCGCCTTGCCACCCGGACCGGCGCAGAGATCCAGCCAGCGTTCGTCCCGGCCGTCGAGGGGCGCGGCCGCCAGGGCGAGAGCACAGAGCTGGCTCCCCTCGTCCTGCACGCCGGCCCGGCGGTCGCGGATCGCCGCCAGATCGGCCGGGTCGCCACCCGACATCCGCACGGCGTACGGCGAGTAGGGGCCGGGCTCACCGGAGCTGTCGACGACGAGTTCGTCGCGGTCGATCAGGCCCGGCCAGGCGACGAGGTGCGTGCGCGGCCGTTCGTTGTCCGCGGCCAGAGCGCGCTCGGTCTCGTCCACGTCGTCGGCCAGCGCCGCGGCGAAGGCGCGCACGATCCACTCGGGATGCGCCGTCTGCACCGACAGCGCTCGGGTCGGGGTCGCGTCCTTGGTCAGTTCCGCGACCCACTCCCCCCAGTCGCGCTTGACGACCCGGCGCAGCACGGCGTTGACGAACCCAGCGGCGCGCCCGTGGCCGACCGAGTGGGCCAGGTCGACGGTCGTCGCGACGGCGGCGTGCATCGGCACCCGGGTGCGCAACGCCTGGTAGGTGCCGAGCCGCAGGAGGTCGAGTACACCGGACTCCACGTCGACGAGCGCCCGGTCGACACAGTGGCCGATGATCTCGTCGAGCGTGCCCTGGGCGCGCAGGGTGCCGTAGGCCAACTCGGTGGTCAGCGCCGCATCCCGGCCGGCCAGGTGGTGGTTGTCGATGAGCCGGGGCAGGGTCAGGTTCGCGTAGGCGTCCTGCTCGGCCACGGTCCGCAGCA
Organism: Pseudonocardiales bacterium; assembly: GCA_032160745.1. Classification (GTDB taxonomy): domain Bacteria; phylum Actinomycetota; class Actinomycetes; order Mycobacteriales; family Jatrophihabitantaceae; genus Jatrophihabitans. Next base: position 17,048 of record JAVHVD010000373.1, on the reverse strand, counting down.
GTTCGTAGGCGGCGGCTCGCGGCGGGTCGGCGGGTGCCCGCCGGGAGGGGCCTGCGCGACCCCGCGGCCGGTCATTCAAGGCGCTCACCATCGGCGATCCGGGCGCCCCGGGCCCAGTCCGCCGCCGCCATCGGCCGCTTGCCGGGCGGCTGCACGGTGCCGAGCTCGACGCCGATGCTCGCGGTGCCGACGGTTACGCCACTCTTGCTGACCCGCAGCTCCCCCGGCGCCAGGTCGTTGGCGCCGCGCAGTCGCACCGGACCCAGCTTGAGACGCTCGCCGCGGAACGTCGTCCAGGCCCCGGGGGCAGGCGTGCACGCACGAATGGTGCGGTCGACGTGCCGTCCGGGTGCCTGCCAGTCGACGCGCGCGTCGTCCACCGTGAGCTTCGGGGCGATCGAGACGCCGTCGTCGCTCTGCGGGACGGCGACGAGGGTGCCGTCCTCGATCCCGTCCATCGTGGCCACCATCAAGCCCGCGCCGCTGACCGCGAGCCGCGCCAGCAGGTCGCCGGCGGTGTCGTCCGGCCGGATCGGCTCGGTGACCACGCCGTACACCGGACCGGTGTCGAGGCCCTGCTCGATGAGGAACGTCGAGGCGCCGGTCACTTCGTCACCGCGGAGCAGGGCGTGCTGGACGGGCGCCGCCCCGCGCCAGGCCGGCAGCAGCGAGAAATGCAGGTTGACCCAGCCGCGCGGGGGAACCGCCAACGCGGCCGGCGGCAGGAGCGCGCCGTAGGCGACGACCGGGCAACAGTCGACGTCCAACGCCGCCAACTCGGCGAGGAACTCGGGCTCGGAGGGCCGCCGCGGCGTGAGCACCGGCACCTCGGCCTCGGCCGCCAACTCAGCGACCGGCGAGGCGATCGTGCGCCGGCCGCGCCCGGCCGGAGCCGCCGGCCGGGTGATCACTGCTACGACATCGTGCCGGGGCGACTCGAGCAGCGCGCGCAGCGTGGGAACGGCGGCCGCGGGGGTGCCGGCGAAGGCGAGTCTCATGAACGAAGGGACGAGTGCGGGCTCACCTTGATCGTCGGGTTGGCCTGAGCGCCCCACGGCGCATCGCGGATCGCTCGCATCGCCGCCTTGCGGGTCTCGGCATCGAGGCGATCCACGAACAGCACGCCGTCCAGGTGGTCGGTCTCGTGCTGGATGCAGCGGGCGAGCATCTCGGTGCCCTCGATGGTGATGGGGTCGCCGTACTGGTTCTGGCCGTGCGCGACCACGTTCGCCTTGCGTCGGCAGTCGAAGCTGAGGCCGGGGATGGAGAGGCACCCCTCCGGGCCGTCCTGCTCCTCCTCGTCCGGGAAGTGTAGGACCGGATTCACCAAGTGTCCCGACATCGAGTCGTGGACGTGGAACGTGAAGACGCGCAGACCGACGCCGATCTGCGGCGCGGCGAGCCCCTGGCCCGGCGCGTCGAGCATCGTCTGGGCCAGGTCGGCCACCAGCGTGCGCAGCTCCTTGTCGAAGTCCACGACCGGCTCGGCCGGCGTGCGCAGCACCGGATCGCCGAAGAGGCGGATCGGCTGAATCGTCACGGGAACCGAGTCTAACGATCCCGGCTGGCCCGGGCTCGCCGGAGATAGTTAGCATGGCTAACGAAAGGTAGGTAGTCCGTGCCCAGCTCCGAAGCTCACGACCGGCGGGTGGCCCTGTCGGTCACCACCGTCGGCGTCCTCGCCGCGACCCTGAACTCGTCCATCCTCCTGATCTCGTTGCCGGCGATCTTCCGGGGGCTCGGCCTCGACCCTCTCGCCCCCGAGAACATCTCGTACCTGCTGTGGATGTTGATGGGGTTCCTGCTCGTCACCGCTGTGCTCGTCGTCACGTTCGGGCGGCTGGGCGATCAGTACGGACGGGCCAAGCTGTTCAACCTCGGCTTTCTGATCTTTACCATCGCCTCGATCGGCTGTGCGCTGGTCCCCAACGGTGGCGCGGCGGGCGCGCTCGAGATCATCGTGCTGCGCATCGTGCAGGGCGTGGGCGGCGCGATGGTGATGGCGAACTCCACCGCGATCATCACCGACGCCTTCCCGCCCGAGCGGCGCGGCTTCGCTCTGGGCGTGAACCAGGTGTCGGCCCTGGCCGGCTCCTTCCTCGGTCTGATCATCGGCGGCGTCCTGTCGGAATGGCACTGGCGCGCGGTCTTCTGGGTGAGCGTCCCGGTGGGTGTCTGGGGCACCTGGATGGGTTACCGGACGCTGCACGACAAACCGCAGGCCCGGGGGCGCCGGGTCACGATCGACTGGTGGGGCAACGTCACGTTCGGCGTCGGGCTGATCGCCGTGCTGGTCGCAATCACCTACGGCCTGCAGCCCTACGGCAGCCACACCATGGGGTGGACCTCACCGAAGGTGCTGGTCGGGCTGATCGGCGGCGCTGTCCTGTTGATCCTCTTCGGGATCATCGAGACCAAGGTCGCCGACCCCATGATCGACATGCGGTTGTTCAAGGTCCGCGCCTTCGCGGCCGGACAGGCGGTGAACCTGCTCGCGGCCATGTCGCGCGGCGGCCTGCAGTTCATGCTCATCATCTGGCTGCAGGGCATCTGGCTGCCACTGCACGGCTACAACTTCGCGGATACCCCGCTGTGGGCCGGCATCTACATGTTGCCGCTGACCGTCGGCTTCCTCATCGCCGGTCCGGCCTCGGGGGCGGTGTCCGACCGCTTCGGCGCCCGGGCGTTCGCCACGGGCGGCCTGCTGCTCACCGCGCTGACCTTCCTCGGCCTGATCGCCCTGCCCGCGGACTTCAACTACGTCCTGTTCGCCGGGCTGCTGGCGTTCAACGGCATCGGCATGGGCCTGATGGCGGCACCCAACTCGGCGGCGATCATGAACGCCGTCCCGGCCGCGCAGCGCGGGGCCGCCTCGGGCATCCGGGCCACCGGCATGAACGCAGGCATGGTGCTGTCGATGGGCGGCTTCTTCACGCTGATGGCGGTCGGGTTGTCGAGCCGGCTGCCGCAGGCGCTCTCACACGGGCTCACCGCGGCGGGGGTGTCGCCCCAGGCGGCCGACGCCGCATCGCACGTGTCCCCCGTCGGCACGCTGTTCGCTGCGTTCCTCGGCGACAACCCGATCAAGGAGCTCGTCCCGAATCCCGGCGCGGGCGTCGACACGTCCACGATCTTCGGCCAGACATTCTTCCCTCACCTGATCGCCGACCCGTTCCGGCACGGACTGCTCATCGCGTTCAGCGCATCGATCGTGATGCTGCTCGTGGCCGCGGGCGCGTCCCTGATGCGCGGCGAGCGCTTCGTCCACGTGGACGCGGGCGGGTCGGCGCAGCACATCTCGGTGGCCGAGGCGATTGCCCGCGAGGGCGACGCCCTGGCCGTGCCGGCCGTCCTCGATGAGGACGTGGCCTACGACGACGCGATCTCGGGACGGTCCTCGCCAGGCTGACGGTGCGGCGTCAGCCGAGTTCCTGCGGGTCCAGCTCGATCCGTACCGGTTCGGCCGAGCGGCGGGCCGAGCGGCCGGCTGCCGCGGTCTTGAGCTGGTGCGCGAGGTCGGCACCCTGCGCGCGCGGCACGCGGAGCAGCACCCGCTCGTTGTCCGCATCCACCGGCACCGGGCCGACGACCTGGGCGCCGGCCGGTAGATCGGCGCCGCCCAGCAAGTCGGCGACGGCGGTCGGCGACCCGGTCAGGGACGCCATCCGGGTGGCGGGCGGGAAACCCAGCTCGCTGCGTTCGGCGAGCTCACGCGCCGCCGCGCCGGCCGGATCCCACCGCACCAGCGCCTGCACCGTGGGGATACCGGCGTCGGCGCCGACGACCACGGTGCCGCCCGGGCGCACCAGCGCGGCCGCGTTGGCCCACCGGCGCAACGTCTCCTCGGCCGCCCGTAGATCCGGGCGGGACAGCAGCGCCCATCCGTCCAGCAGCAGCGCGGCGCCATAACCCCCGCGGCAGAACGGCTCGGCACCCGGCGTGGCGACGACCACGGCCGCCTCGGCCGGCACCTCGGCCAGCACCCGATCGCCGCCCGAGGTCCGCACCGGCACACCCGGGAACGCGCGGCCCAACTCCTCCGCAGTGCGGCCGGAGCCGACCACGACCGCGCGCAGCCGGCGCCCGCCGCACGTGGGGCACGTCCACTCACTCGCCGGACGCCCGCACCAGCGGCAGGCCGGGACACCGCGCTCGGCGCGCGAGGCGAGCGGGCCGTTGCACGCGCTGCACCGAGCCGACGTGCGGTCCTGCGCACAGGCCAGCGACGGCACGTAGCCGGCTCGAGGTACCTGGACGAGGACGGGACGGTCGAGCTGTAGCGCGTCGCGCGTGGTCCGCCAAGCCAGGCTGGGCAGCCGGGCAGCCGCCGCAGCCGGGTCGCGGGCGATCTCGACGTCGTCGGCCACAGGACGCACGAGCGGCGACACCGCCCGCAGCGCCGCCCGGTCCGCGGCGATCTCGTGCGCCCAACCGGACTCGACCAGCAGCTGCGCCTCGGCCGTCCGGGCGTATCCGCCCACGAGCAGGGCCGCCCCGGTCTGGGCCGAGCGCAGGGCGAGCACGTCGCGGGTGTTCGGGTAGGGCGCACGCGGTTCGGCGTGCAGATCGTCGCCGTCGTCCCATACCGCCAGCAGGCCGAGATCGGTGACCGGCGCGTACGCCGCGGCCCGGGTCCCGATTACCACCCGCACGTCGCCGCGGCGTACGGACAGCCACCGCCGATAGCGCTCGGCCGGGCCGAGGTCGGCGGCCAGCGCCACGTGTCGGCCGTCCCCGAGAACAACCCTCAAGGCGGCGTCGAGACGCTCGAGATCCCGGGCGTCAGGCACGACCATGATCGTGCTGAGCCCGGCGTCCAGCGCGACGCGGGCGGCCTCGCCCAGCCGGGCCGGCCAGTCCTCACCGGGCAGTGCCGACCACACCGCTCGCGCCGGCCGCGCGTCCTGGACGGCGGCGAGAAAAGCGGCCCCGGCCCGGTAGCGGTGCAGCCCGGGCTCGGCCGGCGGCGGGGGTAGTTCGCTGACCGGACGCGGCGGCGAGGACTCGGCGGCCGCGTGCCGGGCCGGAACGCCGAGCCGGACGACGTCGACGAAGTTGCCCGCCCATCGGTCGGCGGCGGCGCGGAAAAGCGCGGTGGTCTCCGCGGTCAGGACCGGCTCGCTGCCCACCGCCCGCTCGAGATAGGCCAGCGGACCCTCGTGATCGGTCTGCGTCCCGCGCTCGAGAACATAGCCGTCGACCAGCCGGCCGGCGAAGCGGACCCGTACCCGCGACCCGGCCTGCACGTCGGCGTCGAGCGTGGTCGGCACCTGGTAGTCGAAGGGTCGGTCGAGGTGCGGCAGCGGCACGTCGACCATCAGCCGGGCCACCGGATCGACCGCCGCCGGTTCCCGCCCCGTCTTAGGAGCAGAAGTCCGCCGACTGGTCACCGTGCAGTCCTATCAGCAACCCGCGACGGTTTCCGAGGCCAGCTGGAAGGCGACCACGCGAGAACGCAACCACCCACGCGATGAGCGCTCGCGCGAAGAGCCCCGCCGCCGCGCGAACGAAGTGAGCTTGCGGGCGAGCGACGCGAGCAGCGGATCGACAATCCGCCCGAGCGAAGCGAGCGGCGGTTGAGGAGATCCGCCTACGGCGGATGTAGAAGCTGATCCGCCTACGGCGGATCAGACACAGCCCCGGCGAATCAGCTGTTCGCGATTTTGGCCAACTGCTCGGCTCGGTCGGTGCGCTCCCAGGTGAAGTCCGGCAGCTCGCGGCCGAAGTGGCCGTACGCGGCCGTCTGCGCGTAGATGGGCCGCTTCAGGTCGAGGTCGCGGATGATGGCGGCCGGCCGGAGGTCGAAGACCTGGGTGATGGCATCGGTGATCTTGTCGACGTCGACGGTCTCGGTCCCGAACGTCTCGACGAACAGGCCGACGGGCTCGGCCTTGCCGATCGCGTACGCGATCTGGACCTCGCAGCGCGAGGCCAGCTTGGCCGCGACGACGTTCTTGGCAACCCAACGCATGGCGTACGCCGCGGACCGGTCGACCTTCGACGGGTCCTTGCCCGAGAACGCACCGCCGCCGTGACGGGCCATGCCGCCGTAGGTGTCGACGATGATCTTGCGTCCGGTCAGCCCGGCGTCACCCATGGGGCCGCCGATGACGAAGCGACCGGTCGGGTTGACCAGCAGCCGGTAGCCCTCGGTGTCGATGTCGAGCGCCTTGAGGACGGGGCGGACGACGTGCTCTTCGATGTCGGGCTTGAGCAGCGTGTCGAGGTCGATGTCCTCGGCGTGCTGGCTGGAGACGACGACCGTGTCGAGGCGAGTGGCCTTGCCCTCGACGTACTCGATGGTGACCTGGGTCTTGCCGTCGGGGCGCAGGTAGGGGACGGTGCCGTTCTTGCGCACCTCGGTGAGCTTCTCGGCGAGGCGATGAGCCAGCCAGATGGGCAGCGGCATCAGCTCGGCGGTCTCGTCGCTCGCGTAGCCGAACATGAGGCCCTGGTCCCCGGCGCCCTGGCGCTCGATCGGGTCCTCGACGTTCTCCCCGGTCCGCGCCTCGTACGCGTTGTCCACACCCTGGGCGATGTCGGCGGACTGGCTGCCGATCGAGACGCTCACGCCGCACGACTCGCCGTCGAAGCCCTTGCGCGACGAGTCGTAACCGATCGCGAGGATCCGCTCACGCACGAGCGCCGGGATGTCGACGTAGGCCGACGTGGTCACCTCACCGGCGACGTGCACCTGGCCGGTCATGATGAGCGTTTCGACCGCCACCCGGCTCTGCGGATCCTCCGCGAGCAGGGCGTCCAGGATCGAATCGCTGATCTGGTCGGCGATCTTGTCCGGATGTCCTTCGGTGACGGATTCGGACGTGAACAAGCGGCGGCTCACAAAGCACTCCCGGTAAGTAAGTCCATAAGAGGGGTTCCGGCGAAGTCTAGCGGGCCGAGAGCACGCGCCTGTCAGGAGAGCCTCACGGACACGGCGTCCCACAGCGCAGCGGCCAGGACGGCCTTCGGGCCGAGCTCGACAGCCGTCTCCGAACCGTCCGCGCCCAGGATCACTCCGGCGTTGTCGGACTGGCCGAAGGCCAACCCCTGGCCGACCGCGTTGACGACGAGAAGGTCGCAGCCCTTGCGCGCGAGTTTCGCCCGCCCGTGATCGAGAACGCTCGCAGTGCTGTCGCCGGTCTCGGCCGCGAACCCGACCAGCAGGCGCCCGGGTCGACCCGCTGCCACGAGTTCGGCCAGGATGTCCGGGTTCTCCTGCAGGACGATCGGGTGCGGCAGGCCGCCCGACTTCTTGATCTTGTGGTCCACCGTGTCCGACGGCCGGAAGTCGGCGACCGCGGCGTTCATCACCACGACGTCGGCGTCCTCGGCGGCCTTGTGCACCGCGTCGCGGAGTTCGACAGCGCTACCCGTCCGCACGACATCGGTGCCGGCCGGGTCGGGGAGGTCGACGTTGGCGGCGACGAGGGTGACCCGGGCGCCGCGAGCCGCGGCGACCGCGGCGATGGCGTAGCCCTGCCGGCCCGATGACGCGTTGCCCAGGAAGCGCACCGGGTCCAGCGGCTCGCGGGTGCCGCCGGCGCTGACGACCACGTGCCGGCCGGCGAGGTCGTACGGCAACGCGGCGGGGCGACGGAGGAGCAGTTCGGCGAATTGGGCGATCTCGGCCGGTTCGGGCAGTCGGCCCTTGCCGGTGTCGGTCCCGGTGAGCCGTCCACTGGCCGGCTCGAGAACGATCGAGCCGCGCCGGCGCAGAGTGGCGACGTTGTCGACGGTGGCCGGGTGTTCCCACATCTCGGTGTGCATGGCCGGGACGAACAGCACCGGACAGCGCGCGGTCAACAGGGTGTTGGTGAGCAGGTCGTCGGCGAGCCCGTGGGCCGCCTTGGCCAGGAGGTCCGCCGTGCCCGGCGCGACGACGACGAGCTCCGCCTGCCGGCCGAGCTGGACGTGCGGGACGTCCTCGGCGCCGGTCCAGACGTCCGCAGAGACCGGGTGGTGCGACAGAGCCGCCCAAGTCGCGGCGCCGACGAAGTTGAGAGCGGACGCGGTGGGGACCACCTGGACGTCATGCCCCGCCTCGGTCAGCTTGCGCAGCAGATCAGCCGCCTTATAGGCGGCAATTCCGCCACCGACACCCAACACAACCTGCGCCACGGAGCCATTGTGGCCCTACCAAGGCAGCGCAGCGGAAGCGAAAGTGACCCGCAACGCGATGAGCGCTCGCGCGAAGAGCCCCGCCGCGTAACCCGAAGCTGGAAGCCGAAGGCAACAACGGCACGCAAGGAGCGGCTGGAACGCGACGACAGCAGTTAAGCCCGGGGAGGCGGTTAAGCCGGCGCGCCTTCGCTCGGCTTGAACTCGATGAGGTCGGTGTTGATCTCGCGCAGGGCGATCGACAGGGCCTTCTCCTGCGGCGCGGTCTCGACCAGGGGGCCGACGTACTCGAGCAGACCCTCACCGAGCTGGCTGTAGTAGGCGTTGATCTGGCGGGCCCGCTTGGCGGCGATGATGACCAGCGCGTACTTGGACTGGGCGCGCTCGAGCAGCTCGTCGATGGGCGGGTTGGTGATGCCTTCGGCAGTGGAGACGGACTCGGACACGGCGGCGCACACTCATGTTCTCTAGACGACTTCGGTCTGGATTCGGCCGGACGGGCCCAGATACGCGCGTGGGCACACTGATCCGGCAGACTCCCTCATGGCGAGTCTAGCAATCCGGCGGCGCGGACCGGGCATCTGACCGCGCCCGGTCCGTGAGTAGTTGCACACCGCCGTCCTTGCCGTGCGGCGCGTTGGCTAGATTGCCCGGAAACCCTCGCGCGCGGCAATGTCGCCGCGCGCTGCGTTGTCCGGCGAGCCCGACCGGCGTCCCATGCCGGACAGCAGGTCGAGAAGGGAGTGCTCGGTGCGCATCGGAGTGATCCGCGAGTCCAAGCCCGGCGAGACCCGCGTCGCCGCCACCCCGAAGACGGTGGAGCAGCTGCGTGGGCTCGGCTACGAGGTGACGGTCGAGACCGGCGCCGGCGAGGGGTCCAGCTTCGTCGACGACGCCTACGTCGGGGCCGGGGCCACGATCGGCTCGGCCGACGACGTGTGGCGCTCCGACGTCATCTTCAAGGTCAACGCTCCGTCCGACGGCGAGATCGCCCGGATCGCCGACGGGTCGACGCTGGTGAGCCTGCTCGCCCCCGCGCTGAACCCGGAGCTGGTCGAGAAGCTCGCCGCGCGTCCGATCACCGCGCTGGCAATGGACGCGGTCCCCCGCATCTCGCGGGCCCAGTCGCTGGACGTGCTCAGCTCGATGGCCAACATTGCCGGCTACCGCGCGGTGATCGAGGCGGCGCACGTCTTCGGCCGGTTCTTCACCGGCCAGGTCACTGCGGCCGGCAAGGTGCCGCCGGCCAAGGTCCTGGTCGCCGGCGCCGGCGTGGCCGGCCTCGCCGCCATCGGGGCGGCGAGCAGCCTCGGCGCGATCGTGCGGGCCACGGACCCGCGGCCCGAGGTCGCCGACCAGGTCCGTTCCCTCGGCGGCGAGTTCCTCGCGGTCGAGGTCGAGACGGAGGTCAGCACCGACGGCTACGCCAAGGCGACGTCCGCGGACTATGACCGGCGGGCCGCGGAGATCTACTCCGAGCAGTGCGCCGACGTCGACATCATCATCACCACCGCGCTCATCCCCGGACGTCCGGCGCCCAAGCTGCTCACCCCTGACGATGTCGCGGCGATGAAGCAGGGCAGCGTGATCGTCGACATGGCCACACAGCAGGGGGGCAACGTCGCCGGCTCCAAGGAGGGCGAGGTCGTCGTCACCGACAACGGGGTGACGATCATCGGCTACACGGACCTGGCCGGCCGGCTCCCCGCCACGGCCTCGCAGCTGTACGGCACCAACCTCGTCAACCTGATGAAGCTGCTGACGCCGGAGAAGGACGGACAGCTCGTCCTCGACCTCGATGATGTCGTCCAGCGCGGCATGACCGTCGTCCACAACGGCGAGAAGCTGTGGCCACCGCCGCCGGCGCAGGTGTCGGCCGCCCCGGCCGCTGCGAAGGCCGCCCAGCCGTCGGCGAAGAAGGAGAAGCAGCCGCTGACGGCGGCGCGCCGGTTCACCATCGTCGGCGTCGGCGTGGTCGCCCTGTTCCTGCTTACAGCGTTCGCGCCCAGTCAGCTCATCACGAACTTCACCGTCTTCGTGCTCGCAGTCGTGATCGGCTACTACGTCATCGGCAAGGTGCACCACGCGCTGCACACCCCGCTGATGTCGATCACCAATGCGATCTCCGGGATCATCGTCGTCGGCGCACTGCTGCAGATCGGCAGCGGCGAGACGGTCATCAGAGTGCTCTCGTTCGTAGCGATCCTGCTCACGAGCATCAACATCTTCGGCGGATTCGCCGTAACCCGACGCATGCTCAGCATGTTCTCGAAGGGCTGACGGGCATGAGCGCCGACACCATCGCGCAGGCGGCCTACATCGTGGCCGCCCTGCTGTTCATCCTCGCCCTCGCCGGCCTGTCGAAACACGAGACGTCCCGGCAGGGCATCGTGTTCGGCATCGCCGGCATGGCGATCGCGCTCGCGGCCACGATCGGGTTGGCGACGCAGCACATCGCCGCCATCGGCGTGACGCTGCTGATCGTCGGCGTGGTCATCGGCGCCGTGGTCGGGCTGTGGCGGGCCCGGGTCGTCGAGATGACCGGCATGCCCGAGCTGATCGCCGCGCTGCACAGCTTCGTCGGCCTCGCCGCCGTCCTCGTCGGCTGGGACGGCTACTACGAGGTCGAGGCCAAGGGTTCGCGGCAGACGGCGATCGCCGCCGATCTGCTGCGCATCCACCACGCCGAGGTGTTCATCGGCGTGTTCATCGGTGCGGTCACGTTCACCGGCTCGATCGTCGCGTTCCTCAAGCTTTCGGCGCGGATGAAGTCCAACCCCCTGATGCTGCCGGGCAAGAACCTGCTCAACATCGGCGCGCTGGTCGCGTTCGCGGGGCTGACGATCGCGTTCGTCGCCCATCCGAACCTCGGCCTGCTCATCGCGGTCAGTGCCGTGGCACTGGCCTTGGGTTGGCACCTCGTCGCCTCCATCGGCGGCGGCGACATGCCGGTCGTCGTGTCGATGCTGAACAGCTACTCCGGCTGGGCGGCTGCGGCGTCGGGGTTCCTGCTCAACAACAACCTGCTGATCGTCACCGGCGCGCTCGTCGGCTCGTCCGGTGCGTACCTGTCCTACATCATGTGCCAGGCGATGAACCGCTCGTTCATCTCGGTCATCGCCGGCGGGTTCGGCATCGAGGCCAAGGGCGACGACGACACCGACTACGGCGACTACCGCGAGATCAATGCACCCGAGGCGGCCGAGATGCTGAAGGACGCGTCCTCGGTGATCATCACCCCGGGTTACGGCATGGCCGTCGCGCAGGCCCAGTACCCGGTGGCCGACTTGACCCGCAAGCTGCGCGAGCGCGGCATCGACGTCCGGTTCGGCATCCACCCCGTGGCCGGCCGGCTGCCCGGACACATGAACGTTCTGCTCGCCGAGGCGAAGGTGCCCTACGACATCGTCCTGGAGATGGACGAGATCAACGACGACTTCCCCGAGACGTCGGTCGTGCTCGTCATCGGCGCGAACGACACGGTCAACCCGGCCGCCGCGGAGGACCCGACCAGCCCCATCGCCGGCATGCCGGTGCTGCAGGTGTGGGAGGCGCACAACGTCATCGTGTTCAAGCGCTCGATGGCGGCCGGCTACGCCGGAGTGCAGAACCCGCTGTTCTTCCGCGAGAACACCCAGATGCTCTTCGGCGACGCCAAGGAGCGGGTCGAGGACATCCTGCACGCCCTCTGATCTCTGGTGGGCTCAGCCCTCCGCGATGAGCGCGGCCAGCTCGCGCGCAGCGTCCTCGACGTCGTTGTTGACGATCACTTCGTCGAACTCCTGCTCGGCGGCCAGCTCGATCTGCGCGCGCTCGAGGCGGGCGACCACGGCGTCGGCCGACTCGGTCCCTCGGCCGGACAGCCGCTGCACCAGGACATCGAGCGAGGGAGGGGCTAGGAACACGAAGCGCGCCTCGGGCATCGACTGCCGGACCTGCCGGGCGCCCTCCAATTCGATCTCGAGCAGCGTCGGAACGCCGGCCGCGAGGTGCTCGAGGACCGGCGCCCGCGGCGTCCCGTAACAGTTGTCGGCGAACTTGGCGTGCTCGAGCAGGTCACCAGCCTCGACCATCTCGCGGAACCGGTCGCGGTCGACGAAGTAGTACTCGACACCGTGGGTCTCGCCCGGTCGTGGGGCCCGAGTCGTACAGGACACCGAGACCCACACATGCGGCACCATCGTGCGCAGCGCGGCAACCACGGTGCCCTTACCGACCCCGGACGGGCCGGACAGCACGGTGAGACGGGCGGGGCGGACCCGGCGGGGTTGCTCGGTCATGATGGGGGCGAAACTACCGTCCAGGCACCGTGCGTAATGTCGCGGGCATGGACTTTCGTCGCCTCGGTAGCTCTGGTCTGGTCGTGTCCGTCGTCGGCCTCGGGACGAACAACCTCGGCATGCGCCTGGATATGGAGCGCAGCCGCGAGGTGATTCACGCCGCGCTCGACGAGGGTGTCACGCTCTTCGACACGTCGGACTCGTACGGCGCGTCGGAGGAGCGGTTGGGCGAGGTCCTGCAGGGCAAGCGGGACGACGTGGTGCTGGCGACGAAGTTCGGCAGCGACGTGCGGCCCCGCGGCTTGTCCAACGGCGAGGATTGGGGCGCCCGCGGCTCCCGGCGCTACGTCCGCCGCTCGGTCGAGTCGTCGCTGCGGCGGCTGCGCACCGACTGGATCGACCTGTACCAACTGCACCGCCCCGACGAGGCGACCCCGGTCGAGGAAACGCTGTCGGCGCTGGACGATCTCGTCCGCGAGGGCAAGGTCCGCTACATCGGCAGCTCGAACTTCGCCGGATGGCAGGTCGCCGAGGCGGAATGGACGGCGCGGACGCGGCACCTCGAGCGGTTCATCAGCGCGCAGAACGAGTACAGCTGGCTCGAACGCGGCATCGAGGGCGACCTCGTCCCCGCCTTGGAGCACTACGGCATCGGGCTGCTGCCCTTCTTCCCGCTCGCCAGCGGCCTGCTCACCGGCAAGTACCGGCGCGGCGAGCCGGCGCCTGCGGGCAGCCGGCTGTCGGGACCCAACCGCGAGTCCGTCTTCCGCGACGAGACCTTCGATGCGCTCGAGGCGCTCGAGAGCTTCGCCAAGCAGCGCGACATCACCCTGCTCGATGTCGCCATCGGCGGCCTCGCGGCGAAGCCCGCCGTGGCGAGCGTCATCGCCGGGGCGACCTCGCGGGAGCAGGTCGCCGCCAACGTCGCGGCCGGCCTCTGGCAGCCGTCGGTGGACGACCTCGCCGAGCTGGACGAGCTCACCGGATGAGGCCCGGCGAGGGTCGGGGCGCCATCACCGGGGACGGCTGCGCGGTCGAGGTCTACCGGCTGCTGCCTGCGCGTGGCGAGGCGGAGATCGTGCATGCCGCCGTCGCGGCCGACGCTGCCGTTCTCGATCTGGGCTGCGGCACCGGACGGATCGCGCACCGGCTGGTCGAGCTGGGCCACCCGGTCGTCGCCGTCGATCAGTCGGCGGAGATGCTCGCCCACGTGCAGGGCGCAGAGACGGTGCAGGCTCCGATCGTCGGGCTGGACCTCGGCCGCAGTTTCGGAGCGGTGCTGATGGCGAGCCACCTGGTGAACACGCCGGATGACGCCGAGCGGCGCGCCCTGCTCGAGACCGCCGCGCGGCATGTCGGCCCGGACGGCGTTCTGATCGCCGAGCGGCATCCGCCGGAGTGGTTCGAGCAGGCGGCCGATGGGCAGGGAGGCGATGTCGGCGACGTGCGCGTGGAGCTCACCGACGTCCACCTCGACGCAGACCTGCTCAGCGCCACCGTCCGGTACTGGTCCGGCGACGACCTCTGGACCCACACCTTCACCGCGCGGCGGATCGACGACGAAGCCCTGCACCGCGAATTGCGCGGTGCAGGGCTGTCGTTCGAGCGCTGGTGCAGCGACGACCGGTCGTGGTTCGCCGCGCGTAGAGCCGGTTAGAGCGCCTCGACCGGAGGCAGGCCGAACATCGACGGGGCGTTCTGCACGTGCTCGCGGATGTCGGCGCGCTCGCCGTCCGGTGCATCGATCCAGCCGAACAGCGGCTCGTCGATCTCCGGGTTCACGAAGTACATGAGGGACTGGCGATCGTCGAGCCCACAGTTGCGCACCTGATGGTACAGCGGCTCGATCTTGCCGCCGGACAACGCGGTGAGCACCGAGCCGGGCATGATGACGACCTCGTCCCTGCCGGGGAGCATGGGCTTGGCCTCGTCGGCGACGTAGATCTCGAGTCCCGGCGCGGTGGCGTGCAGCACGGTGACCATGTGCCCGTCTTCGTGCTTGTCCTGCAGCAGGTCCCGCTCAGCCGGAGCCGGCAGGCAGTAGTTGATCTGCAGGTAGGACGCTTTCTCGAACTCCGGGGCGTCGTCGACGCCGAAATTCTTCGCAACCTCGTCGAGGACCGCCTTCACAAGCGGCGCGAGCGAGTCGCGCCATGCCAAGAACGCGTCGGTGACGTCGGGGATGTCCTCGGCGTTGGGGATCAGGTCGACCCGGCTGGACCAGACGGTGAAGCACTCGTTCATGTCCGGACGGTCGGGGCTCTTGGAGTACTCGATGCCGAACGGCCGGTACCCGTAGTTGTGGTCCTTGCTGCCGTGCGCGTCCTTGTCCGCCTGCGGGCGTTGGAAGAAGCGGACGGCCGTGGAGATGGCGTTGTGCAAATTGAAGGTGTCTACGTCGTTGAGCTTGATGACGGCGTATCCCTTGTCGACGATGTCCTGACTTGCTTTCAGGACTGGATCAATCGCGACGGTCACTAAGTGTTCTCCCCGATCAGCAGTGCTGTGGTCTCCGCGAGGGTAACCGAGGGATGTCCGTGCCGAGGACATTTCGCTCAGGCAATCTGTCAGGTTGCCGTGAAGTCGGGACCAAGGTCATGGGCGGAGGAAGGTGAACTCCCCGGCCAGGCGATGGACGGCGTCGCGCAGCTCGATGACATCCGATCCGTGCCGCAGCACGTCACGGGACACGCTCGGGATCACGTCGCGCATGGCGCTGCCGAAGACCCGGCGGACGTCGTCGGCCGTGCCGCCCTGGGCCCCGACGCCGGGTGCGAGGATCGGCCCGTTCAAGCCGGCGAACGACACGATGTGCGGTTCGATAGTCGCACCGGCGACCACGCCGTAGGACCCCAGCGGAGCGGCGCCGGCGTTGCGCCGGGTCATCTCGTCCACGATCGTCTGGGCGACGGAGCGGCCCGCTGACGTCTGCGCGTGCTGCACCTGCGGCCCCTCCGGATTGGACGTCGCGGCGAGCACGAACACGCCCGCGCCGGCCGACTCGACGAGGTCGAACACCGGCTGCAGCGATCCGACGCCGAGGAACGGGCTGACGGTGATGGCGTCGGCGGCGAGCGGTGCCGAAGCGTCGAGGTAGGCCTCGGCGTACGCGGTCATCGTGGAGCCGATGTCGCCCCGCTTGACGTCGAGCACCACCAGGGCGCCGAGCTCCCGGCACGCGGCGACCGTCCGCTCCAGCACGGCGATACCGGCCGAGCCGAACCGTTCGAAGAACGCCGACTGCGGCTTGACGACCGCTGCGGTGTCGCCGAAGGCCAGGACGCACGCGTCGGCAAAGCGGGCCAGCCCGTCGACGTCGTCGGAGAGGCCCCAGGCGGTCAGCAACGCTGCGTGCGGGTCGATGCCCACGCAGAGCGAGCCGCGGTCGTCCAACGCCGCCGAGAGCCGGGCGCCGAAGGTCATCCGGGGCCCGGCGCGAATTCGTGGAGCGCGGAGCGATTTCGCGGGGTGCTCATGAGGCGGCGGCTTCGGCGGCGGCCGGAGTCAGCCGGGCAGCACGCCCGAACTTGTCGAGATGCGCGAAGCCCACGGCGTCGGCGAGTGACGCGAAACCCCGTGCGTCCAGCGCGGCCTCGAGCTCGGTGAGCACCCGCACCGGTGCCGATGGGTCGCCGAAGACCGCAGTGCCCACCGATACGGCGGACGCACCGGCCAGCACGAACTGCAGCGCGTCGAGGCCGGTACGGATGCCGCCCATGCCGAGGATGGGCAGGTGCGGGAAGGCCTGCCGCACCTGCCAGACACAGCGGACGGCCACCGGTCGAATGGCCGGCCCGGACAGCCCACCGGTGACGCCGCCGAGCGCCGGGGCGAGCGTGTCGGTGTCGATCACCATGCCGAGCAGCGTGTTGATCAGCGAGAACCCGTCGGCGCCGGCATCGGCGCACGCGCGGGCGATGTGCACGATGTCGGTGACGTCCGGCGACAGCTTCGCAAAAACCGGCTGAGCCGGATCCGCCGCCCGGCGCACGGCGCCGATGACCCGTGAGGACGCGAGCGCGTCGCACGCGAACACCTGACCGCGGGACTCGACATTCGGGCAGGAGATGTTGACCTCGAGCATCGACACGGCCGGGTTGCCGTAGAGCTTGCGGGCCAGCGCCACGAAGTCGTCGGTGTGGCCGCCGGCGATCGAGACCACCGTCCGGGCGCCGTGTTCGGCGAGCCAGGCCAGGTCGTTCTCGATGAACGAGTCGATGCCCGGGCCCTGCAACCCGATCGAGTTGAGCATGCCGCTCGGCGTCTCGGCCATCCGCGGTGTCGGCCGGCCGGACCGAGGCGACGGCATGATCGATTTGGTAACGACCGCTCCGAGCTGGGCGACGTCGAAGAACTGGTGCAGCTCGCGTCCGGCCGCGGCGCACCCGGACGCGGTCAACACCGGATTCGGCAGCGTCACGGTGCTGAGACGGGTGGTCATATCAGCGCTCATCGCCATCTCCTCTTACTCACCTGTCAGTGACCTCCCATCGCGTCGGCACCGACGAGGTCGGATGGCAGGCGTCCTACGTCGCTCCACCGCACGTTCAGCGCGTCGAAGACCGGGCCCTCGACGCACGATCGGACGAAGCGCGACTTGCCGTCGGCACCGCGTACCGGCAGCACGCAGGTCATGCAGACGCCGAT
>JAVHVD010000372.1:0-18642 GCA_032160745.1 Pseudonocardiales bacterium | reverse complement strand
CCGCCGGCCGTCCTGCGTGGTGCTCACCCGAAGCAACCTAGCGAACGCCGAGGACTCCGCCTCGCTCGTGCCACCATGGACGTATGGCTGGCACACTCACGCCACAGCGCGAGGCGGCTGAGCAGGTCGAGGACGAGGTGGTCGCCGACCCGGATCGGCCATGGATCACCATCGTCTGGAACGACCCCGTCAACCTCATGTCCTACGTCACGCACGTGTTCATGACCGTCTTCGGCTACCCGAAACCGAAAGCCGAGAAGCTCATGCTGGACGTGCACCACCGCGGCCGCGCCGTGGTCTCGTCCGGCTCACGGGAACGGATGGAGCTCGACGTGCACACGCTGCACGAGTACGGCCTGTGGGCGACGCTCGAACAGCAGACGTGAAGGTCTCCCGCCGCCACGGGCGGCTCCGGCTGCGCCTCGAGCGTGAGGAGGTGACGCTGATGTCGATGCTGCTCGACGAACTGGATGCGGTGCTGGAGAGTCCGCTCGATGTGAACGACGAGGTGCTTCAGCGGCTCTATCCGGCTGCCTACCGCGACGACCCCGAGGCCGAGGTCGAGTTCCGGTCGCTGACCGAGTCGAGCCTGCGCAGCGCCCGTTCCGAACGCATCGCTGCCTGCCGGGCCGACCTCGCCGCCGGGCCCGATGTCGACCTGACCGATCCCGACGCCGGCCGCCGGTGGATCCAGGTGGTCAACGACCTGCGGCTGGCCCTCGGAACCCGGCTCGGCATCACCGAGGACGACGACGAGGACCTCGACCCGACCGACCCGGCGTCGCAGCCGCGGGTCATCTACTACTGGCTCACCGCTGTTCAGGACTCGGTGGTGCAGGCACTGATGGGCTGAGCGGCGCCCGGTAATCTCAGGCCTCATGCTGCGTATCGACCGGGCGATCCACGACGCGATCGTCGAACACGCGCGCCGCGACCATCCCGACGAGGCCTGCGGAGTCGTGGCCGGGCCGGAGGGCAGCGACCAGCCGCGGCGCTTCATCCCGATGCTGAATGCGGCCCGCTCGCCGACGTTCTACGAGTTCGACTCGGCCGACCTGCTCGCCCTGTACAAGGAGATGGCGGCCAACGACGAGGAACCGGTGGTCGTCTACCACTCGCACACCGCGACCGAGGCCTACCCGTCCCGGACGGACATCTCGTACGCGTCCGAGCCGAACGCGCACTACGTGCTCGTCTCCACCCGGTCCGAGGACGACACCGAATTCCGCTCATTCCGGATCGTCGACGGGAACGTCACGGAGGAGCCGGTCGAGGTCGTCGATCGGTGAAATTGGCCACCCGATGACGGGGTGGGACGATAGTCGGAAGATTCGGCGTTGGCATTCGACAGGCAGTTCCCCCGATAACCAGGAGTACGCATCACTATGGCCATCGAGGTCAAGATCCCGACCATCCTGCGCACGTACACCGGCGGCGAGAAGGTAGTCGAGGCGAAGGGCGACACGCTCAGCGCACTCATCGACGACCTCGACGGCAGCCACCCGGGTCTCAAGGGCCGCCTCATCACCGACGAGGGGGCGCTGCACCGGTTCGTGAACATCTACGTCAACGACGAGGACGTCCGCTTCACCGGGTCGCTGGAGACCGCGCTGAAGGACGGCGACGCGGTGACGGTCCTGCCCGCGGTTGCCGGCGGCTGACCCGGAGGTTCGCCAATGGCCCGGTACGACTCGCTGATCGACGCGCTGGGCGACACCCCGCTCGTCGGTCTGCCCCACCTGTCCCCTCGCTGGGACGGGGACAGTCCGGTGCGGCTCTGGGCGAAGCTCGAGGACCGCAACCCCACCGGGTCGATCAAGGACCGCGCGGCCCTGGCGATGATCCGGGCCGCCGAGGCCGACGGCCGGCTGACGCCCGGCTGCACGATCCTCGAACCCACCTCGGGGAACACCGGCATCTCGCTGGCCATGGTCGCCAAGCTGCGTGGCTACGGACTCGTGTGCGTGATGCCGGAGAACACCTCGATCGAGCGGCGCCAGCTCCTGGAGATGTTCGGCGCGCGGATCATTTCCTCGCCCGCGGCCGGCGGGTCGAACCAGGCCGTCGCGACGGCCAAGCAGCTGGCCGAGCAGTATCCGGACTGGGTGATGCTCTACCAGTACGGCAACCCGGCGAACGCCCAGGCGCACTACGAGGGCACCGGCCCCGAACTGCTGCGCGACCTGCCCACGATCACGCACTTCGTCGCCGGTCTGGGCACCACCGGCACCCTGATGGGCACCGGCCGCTACCTGCGCGAGAAGGTGCCTGACGTCCAGATCGTGGCGGCCGAGCCGCGCTACGGCGAGCTCGTCTACGGACTGCGCAACATCGACGAGGGGTTCGTCCCCGAGCTCTACGACGACTCCGTCCTGACGTCTCGTTTCTCGGTGACGTCGTACGACGCGCTGCGGCGGACGCGCGAGCTGATCGAGCACGAGGGCATCTTCGCCGGCATCTCCACCGGCGCGATCCTGCATGCCGCGTTGTCGGTCGCCGACCGGGTCGCCGCGCGCGGGGAACGCGGCGACATCGCGTTCGTGGTCTGTGACGGCGGCTGGAAGTACCTGTCCACCGGCGCGTACAGCGGGAGCCTGCAACAGGCGGCGGAGAGCCTCGAGGGCCAGCTCTGGGCCTGAGCGGGCTGGTGACGCCGGCGCTCATCGCGTTCGTTGTTGGTAATCACCCTGTGTGCCGCGCGCTGTCACGATGGAGCTGTGCGCTCAAGGATGTGGGTCGGCGGGCTGATCGGCGTGCTCAGCGCGGCCGTCGCGGTGGGTGTGGGCGAGCTGGTCGCGGCGTTCGTCCGGCCGGCGGCGGCGCCGGTCATCGCGGTGGGTAACCGGATCATCGTGCTCACCCCGGAGTCGGTGAAACGTCCCACCATCAGCAGCGTCGGCACTGCGGACAAGACGCTGCTGCTCGGCGGCATCTACCTGCTGCTCGCCGTGATCGGCGCCGCGGTCGGCGTGCTCGCCCTGCGCAATCTGATCGCCGGGCTGGGTGGCGTGGCGGCCATCGGCGCCTTCGCCACGTACTGCGCGGCGACTGCCAACGGCGCGCACAGCAGCGACGTCATCCCCTCCCTGATCGGCACCGTGGCGGCCGTGGGAGCGCTCGTCGCGTTGGTCCGCGTCGCCGCCCGGGCCCGCCCGGCCGACCAACCGGACGGGCAAGCGACCGGGCCGCTGCCCGACCGCCGGGTCTTCCTGCAGGCCGGCGCCGCCACTGCGGCGCTGGCGACCCTGGCCGGCCTCGTCGGCCGCGCCGTGCAGCAGAACCGTTACGACGTCACGGCCGCCCGGGCAAAGGTCACCCTGCCGCCGGCGAGCGGCGACTCGGCCGTTCCGGCCGGCGCCGACCTCGCGGCGAGCGGGGTGCCGTGGGCGACGCCGAACAAGGACTTCTACCGCATCGACACCGCGCTCACCGTCCCCCAGCTCGATCCGGCGACATGGCGCCTGCGCATCAACGGCATGGTCGACCACGACCTCACGCTCGGCTACGACGACGTGCTTGCCCGGCCGATGATCGAGCGCTGGATAACGCTCTGCTGCGTGTCGAACGAGGTGGGTGGCGGGTTGGTCGGCAATGCGCTCTTCCGCGGGATCCGGTTGGCCGATCTGCTGCGCGAGGCGGGGATTCAGCCCGGAGCGGACCAGCTGCTACTGCGATCGTCGGACGGTTATACCTTCGGCGCGCCGACGGATGTCGTCATGGACGGCCGGGACGCGCTACTCGCAATTGGGATGAATGGTGCACCGCTGCCGATCGCGCACGGCTTTCCGGCCCGGACGGTGGTACCCGGCCTCTACGGCTACGTCTCGGCGTGCAAGTGGATCGTCGGGATCGAGGCCACGACCTACGCCGCCCAGCAGGGGTATTGGGTCGAGCAGGGCTGGTCGCCCGAGCCGCCCATCCAGCTGCAGTCGCGGATCGACACCCCGCACGCGGGCAAGGCCGTGCGCATCGGTCGCCCGGTGGCGGTGGCCGGCGTCGCCTGGGACCAGCACGTCGGCGTCTCGATCGTCGAGGTCCAGGTGGACGACGGACCGTGGGAACGGGCCCGGCTCGCCCGCGTCCCGTCCACTGACACGTGGCGCCAGTGGGTCTACTCCTGGATGCCGCAGAAGGCCGGCAGCCACCGGCTCCGGGTCCGCGCGACCGATGCCGGCGGCAACGTGCAGCCGGCCCAGCTCAGGGACCCGTTCCCCGCCGGGGCGACCGGCTGGCATGCGGTGACGGTGCACGCCGTCGCGTGACCTGATCGGCCCTGTGACGGTGGGCGCAGATGCGCCTCAGGCTCGGGGCCTACCCTCTGTCGCGTGGGTTCCCCTATCCGGTTGCCGTTCCTGCGGCGCGGCAACGACTCGCCCAGAACCGAGCCGGCGTTCGATCCGCAGAGCTGGTCCGGCGCGCTGGTCGTGATGTGCTCCGTGGGAGCACTGTTGTGGATCGTCCAGTTCATCAACGCCTCCGACCACTACGGCCTCGACCGCTTCGGCGTGAAGCCGCGCGACGTCGACGGACTGTGGGGCGTCGTCACGATGCCGTTCCTGCACGAAAGCTACGGCCACGTGTTCTCCAACACCGTGCCGCTCATTCTGATCGGTTGGGTGCTGCTGCTCTCCGGCCTCCGGATGTGGGCCATCGTCACTGCGATCGTCGTGATCGGGGGTGGGGCGCTCACCTGGCTGGCCGGCCCGGAGAACAGCGTGATCGTCGGCGCGAGCGGCATGATCTTCGGTTGGCTGGGGTATCTGCTGGCCCGCGCGTACTTCTCCCGCAAGCTGAAGTGGATCGTCGTCGCCGTGCTGGTCCTCCTGTTCTTCGGCACGCTGCTGTTCGGCCTGTTTCCCACACTCAATTCCAACGTCTCCTGGCAGGCGCACGTCTGCGGCTTCGCGGCCGGCGTGGGGGCCGGTGCCCTGCTTCACCCGCGCGGGGGCGGGACCCGGTTGCCGGGCCGGTCGGCCGTATCGTGACGACTCGTGAGCGAGCACAGCGCTTGAGCGGCCATCTGGCCGATGCCCCGATCGGCATCATGGACTCGGGGGTGGGCGGCCTCACCGTCGCGCGGGCGATCCTCGACCAGCTGCCGCACGAGTCGCTGCACTACGTCGGTGACACGGCGAACGGCCCGTACGGCCCCAAGCAGATCGCCGACGTCCGCACGCACGCGCTCGCCGTGATGGACGAGCTCGTCGGTTCCGGTGTCAAGGCGCTGGTGATCGCCTGCAACAGCGCGAGCGCGGCCTGCCTGCGCGACGCCCGCGAGCGCTACGACGTGCCGGTCGTCGAGGTGATCTTGCCTGCGGTGCGCCGCGCCGTCGCCGCCACCCGCAACGGGCAGGTCGGCGTCATCGGCACGGTCGCGACGATCACGAGTGGCGCGTACCAGGACGCCTTCGCTGCGGCGTCGGGCGTCACCGTCACCGCCGCCGCCTGCCCACGTTTCGCCGAGTTCGTCGAGCGGGGGGTGACGAGCGGTCGGCAGCTGCTCGGACTCGCCGAGTCCTACCTTGCGCCACTCAACGCGGCCGGTGTCGACACCCTCGTTCTGGGCTGCACGCATTACCCGCTGCTGACCGGGCTGCTGTCCGTCGTGATGGGCGATTCGGTCACGCTCGTCTCCAGTGCCGAGGAGACGGCCAAGGATGTCTACCGCATGCTGCTGGCGAACGATCTGCTGCGTTCCGATGACGCGGCGCCGCCGCGGCACCTGTTCCGGGCCACGGGAGAGTCAGAGCCCTTCGTCCGGTTGGGCTCCCGCTTTCTGGGCCCGGAGATCGCCGCTGTGGCGGCCGCGTACGGAGGTGCCCGGTGAAACTCACCGTTCTCGGCTGCTCGGGCAGCGTGCCCGGCCCGGACTCGCCCGCGTCGGGTTACCTGGTGGAGGCGGAGGGCTACCGCCTCGTCCTCGACCTCGGTCACGGCGCGTTCGGTGCGTTGCAGCGTTACGTGCGCCCGACCGACGTCGACGCCGTCGTCATCTCGCACCTGCACGCGGACCACTGCATCGACCTGACCGCGTACATCGTGGCCCTGCGGTACGGCGGTGACGGGTACCGGGCGACCGGGCCCGAGGCGCGGATCCCGATCGTCGGAGTGCCGGGCACCCGCGACCGCCTCGAGGCCGCGTACGACCCGCTCGCCCGCAAGCTGAGCCTGCACGAGATCTTCGCCTTCAGCACGCCCGCCGCCGGCGAGCTGGGCCCGTTCCGGGTCTCCTATGCGCCGATGAACCACCCGACCCCGACCTACGCCGTGCGCATCGAGCACGAGGGTCGCAGCCTGGTGTACTCGGCCGACACCGGCGAGTGCGAGGAGCTGATCGAGCTCGCCGATGGCGCGAACGTCCTGCTCTGTGAGGCGTCGATGGGTGCTGACGAGGAGTTCGTCCCCGACCTGCACCTGACCGGAACAATGGCTGGTGAGCATGCCGCCAAGGCCGGTGTAGACCGGCTGATCGTGACTCACGTCCCGCCGTGGAACTCGGCGCAGTTGGCCGCCGAGGACGCCGCCGCCGCGTTCGACGGTGGGGTCGAGCTGGCCTACCCGGCCGCCGAGTTCACCATCTGACGCCGAGCGGTCAGGCGGGCAGGAACGACAGCCGCACGGTCCGTTCGGCGTTGTCGACGTTGGTGTCGACGAGGCAGATCGACTGCCAGGTGCCGAGCTGCAGCGTCCCGCCGAGAACCGGGATCGTCATGGACGGCGCGAGGAACGCGGGCAGCACGTGATCGCGGCCGTGCCCGGGGCTGCCGTGCTGGTGACGCCAGCGTTCGTCGCGCGGCAGGATCCCGTCCAGTGCGGTCAGCAGGTCGTCGTCGCTGCCCGCGCCGGTCTCGACGATGGCGATGCCGGCCGTCGCATGGGGCACGAAGACGTGCAGCAGCCCGTCCTTCTCGCGGTCGGCGAAGCCGGCGCAGTCGTCGGTGAGGTCGTGGACGCGGGCGTCCCCGCCGGTGCGAATGATGATCGTCTCGGAGCGCATGCCTCGATCCTGCCGTGTCCGATTTGTTGCCCGCCTCGTGGGACAGTGGACGCGTGCAGATCGCCGTCCTCGGCCCGCTGGAGGTTCGCGACGACGCCGGAGTCCCGGTCGGGGTCGCGGGCACCCGTCTGCGCACGCTGCTCACCCGCCTCGCCCTGGACCCGGGCCGCCCGGTCGCCTTCGGCATCCTCGTCGACGCGGTCTGGGGCGATCGGCCGCCGGTCGAGGAGACGAACGCGCTGCAGACGCTCGTCTCCAGGCTGCGGCGGGCGCTCGGCGACACGGGCGCGATCGTCCAGTCGCAGGCGGGCTACCGGCTGGTCGTCGACCCGTCCCAGGTCGACGCGCACCGCTTCGAGCGGCTCGCCGCCGACGGTGCCGCGGCATTGCGAGCCGGCGAGCACCGCGAAGCCGGACGGCTGCTCGGCGAGGCCCTCGACCTCTGGCGCGGTCCGGCGCTGGCCGACACGCCCGGTGAGGCGCTCGCGGTACCCGCCGCTCGGCTGTCCGACCTCCGGCTGGCCGCGGTCCTCGACCGGATCGACGCCGACCTGCAGCTCGCCGATCCGACGGTCCTTGTGCCCGAGCTCGAGGCGCTGGTCGCCGAGCACCCGCTGCACGAGCGGCTGACCGGCCAGCTGATGCGGGCACTCGGCGCGAGCGGTCGGCAGGCCGACGCACTACGGGTGTACGACCGGCTCCGCACCCGCCTCGCCGACGAGCTCGGCGTCGATCCGTCGGCTGACCTGCAGGGCATCCACGTCGGGCTGCTGCGCGGCGAGCTCGGTACCCGGCCGACCCCGACCCGCCGGACCAACCTCAAGGCGCAGCTGACGAGCTTCGTCGGCCGCGATGACGAGGTGGCGCGGATCGGGAAGTCGCTCGAGCAGAACCGGCTGGTGACGCTCGTCGGCCCCGGCGGTGCGGGCAAGACCCGGCTCGCCGCCGAGGCGGCCGCCCGCGTCGTCGACACCACAGCCGACGGAATCTGGATGGTCGAGCTGGCGCAGGTGACCAGCGGCGCGGACGTTCCTCAGGCGGTGCTCGGCTCGCTCGGCCTGCGGGAGACGCACCTGCTGGATCGGCGCGGCAAGCTGTCGGCTCGCGACGCCATGACCCGGCTGCTCGAAGGGTTGGGCGACAAGCAGACGGTGGTGATCCTTGACAACTGCGAACATGTCATCGAGGCGAGTGCCCGGCTCGCCGATCACCTGCTGGCCGAGTGCCCGGAGCTGCGGATCCTCACCACCAGCCGCGAACCGCTCGGGATCTTCGGCGAGGTGCTGCTCGCGGTGCCGCCCCTCGGTCAGCCCGCGCCGTCGGCGAGTGCCGCCGAGGCGTTGGAGTACCCGGCCGTGCGGCTCTTCGCCGACCGCGCCGCCGCCGTTCGTCCGGACTTCGCCGTGGACGACGCCTGCGTGGGCACCGTCATCGAGATCGTGCGACGGTTGGACGGGCTTCCCCTCGCGATCGAGCTGGCGGCGGCCCGGCTGCGCACCCTCCCGCTGACCGAGATCGCCGAGCGGCTCTCCGACCGCTTCCGGCTCTTGACCGGCGGCAGCCGAACCGCCTTGCCGCGGCACCGCACGCTGCGCGCCGTGGTCGAGTGGAGCTGGGACCTGCTCGCCCCCGGCGAACGCCGACTCGTCGAGCAGCTGTCGGTCTTCCCATCAGGCGTGACTTCGGCGAGCGCAAGGGCCATCGCCGATGTCGACTCCGCCGAGGTCCCGGACCTGCTCGCCTCGCTGATCGACAAGTCGCTGCTGCAACCGATCGACGGTGGCCGGCGCATGCGCATGCTCGAGACGATCCGCGAGTACGGCGCGGAGCGGCTGGCCGAGCGGGGCGAACTCGGCGACGTCCGCGCGAGGCACGCCGACCACTTCGCGGCGGTGATGGACGAGGCCAAGACATACCTGACCACCTCGGAGCAGTTGCCGTGGTTCGCGCTGCTGTCCGAAGAGCGCGACAACATCCTGGCGGCGATGCGCTACCGCTGCGACCTCGGCGACGCCGACGGCGCGCTGCAGCTCGGGATCGACCTGGCCAGCCACGCCATGATGCTCGGCAACCACGCCGAGATCTCCAGCTGGATGGCCGATGCGCTGGCCGTCCCAGGCGGTCAGGACGCGGAGCTGCGGCTCATCGGCACCGCGTTGCACGCGATCAACACCGCGGCCACGGGCGGGGGCGACTACGACGAGGCGGAGAACGGGTTCGGCAAGCTCAAGCAGCTCGCGACCGAGCTGGTGGACGTCGACATCGCGAAGTCGCCGTTCGTCGGACTGGTCCGGACGGCCGTGGCGTTCTTCGCCGGTGACGCTGAGCTGGCCGAGCGCTTCGCCGCGGAGACGATCGCCGCCGACGACGACTGGGCGCGCGCCGCGGTGCGCATGTTCCGGGCGAACATGTTCGAGAACGTCGGCGACGTCGACGGCATGCGTGTGGACATCGAGGATGCGTTACGCGAGTTCCGCGGCCTGGGCGAGCGCTGGGGACTCGCCGGAGCACTGCGTGGCGTGGCGCAACTGCACACGTTGGACGGCCGGCTGGACGAGGCCGCCGACGCGTACGAAGAGGCCTTGCGAATGACCGCCGAACTGAACTCTCGTGAGGACGAGGGATTCCTGCTCGGCCGCCTCGCCGACCTGGAACTGCGCCGCGGGAACCTCGCGAGCGCCCGCAGCTACGTCCTCCGTGCGCGGGTCACCGCCGAGGAGCGCGGTGCGCCGATCGAGTCCGTGTTCACCTTGGCGTTGCTGGGCGCGGTGGAGCAGCACGCGGGCAACCTGGAGGAGGCCCGCAAGCTGCAGCGTGAGGCGATGCGGCGGGTGGCCGGAATGCCGAGCGAGCACCCGGCGCACGGCCACATCCAGGCGATCCTGTTCGCGGTGTCCGCGCGAATCGCGCACGCCGACGGTGACATCGACGGTGCCGCTGGCTTCGGCCGCGACGCCTTCGCGGCCGCCGTCGGCACGAGGGATCTGCCGGTCCTCGCCGCAGTGGGCGTGACGCTGGCCGAGATCGTCCACGCCTCGGGGGACCCGAACGGCGCAGCGGTGATGCTGGGCGCTGCCGCCCGGCTGCGCGGCGCCGACGATCCCACCTCCCGGGAGATCGCCGACCTCACCGAGCAGTTGCGCGCCACGCTCGGCGATCCGACGTTCGAGCAGCGCTACCAGCAGGGCAAGGCGCTCGATCGCGATGCGGCGACCGAGCGCCTGCGTCCGGCCTGATCGGTCACGCCCGACGCTTGTAGGCGCGCAGCGCCAGCGGCACGAAGACCGCCAGCAGCCCGGCCATCCAGCCCAGCGTGATGAGCAGGTTGTTCGCGACCGGACCACCGAGCATGAGGCCGCGCATGGAGTCGACCAACCGGGTGATCGGGTTGATGTTGGTCCACGCCTGCAGCCAGCCCGGCATCGTGTTCGTGCTGACGAACGCGCTGCTCCCGAACGACAGCGGGAAGATCAGCAGGAACATGATGCCCTGCACGCTGCCCGGTGTGCGGGCCTTCAGACCCACCCACAGCGACAGCCAGCAGAAGCAGAGCGCGAACGCGATGGCCAGGGCGACGGCGCCGAGCAGCGCGAGCGGGTTGGTGTCGATGCGGAAGCCGATCGCGTAGCCGAAGCCCAGGAACATCACGCAGAGGATCAGGTATCGCATGAAGTCGGCGAGGACGGCTCCGACAAGAGGCACTGATCGTGCGATCGGCAAGGACCGAAACCGGTCGAAGACACCTTTCTCGATGTCGGCGTTCATGTTCTGTCCCAGGGCGATGCTGCCCATGGCGATGCCCTGGCCCAGGAGACCGGGCAACAGGAACTGCAGGTACTCGTGCCGTGAGCCACCGCCGATCGCGCCGCCGAAGACGTAGACGAACAGCAGCAGGAAGATGATCGGCTGCAGGGTTACGTCGATGAGTTGCTCGGGCGTCCGCGCGGTCTTGACCAGGTTGCGCTTGGCCAGCACGAGCGCGTGCCGGACATTGCGGCGCAGCGATGTGTGCGTGGTAGTAGCCGCGGGTGCGGCGAGTTCGGCCGGTGCCGCTGACTTCGTGAGCGTCGGGGTGCTCATGCTGCGTCCTCCTCGGACTCGACGCGCTGGCCGGTGATCGTGAAGAACACTTCGTCCAGGCTGGGCAGGTGCAATGAGAGTTCGGTGACGCTGATGCCGGCCGTGCGCAGCCGCTCGACCGTCGCGCCGAGCGCCTCGTCGCTGTCGACGGCCACGCTCAGCGCGTCCCGTCCACTCAGCTCGATCGGTTTGGAGCTGACGGTGGCGAGGACCGTGCGGACGTCGTCGAGCCGAGCCGGCTCGCTGGGCCGGACGGTGAGCCGCTGGCCGCCGATCTTGCGCTTCAGGCCGAGCGGTGTGTCGTGGGCGATGACCCGGCCGCGGTCGATGACGGTGATCTCGTCGGCCAGGGCGTCGGCCTCCTCCAGGTACTGCGTCGTCAGCAGCACTGTGGAACCGTCGGTGACCAGCCGGCGCACGACGTCCCACATCGCTTCCCGTTTCGCCGGATCCAGTCCGGTCGTCGGCTCGTCGAGGAACACGATCGCGGGGCGGCCGACCAGCGAGGCCGCCAGATCGAGCCGCCGCCGCATGCCGCCCGAATAGGTCTTCGACACGCGCTCGGCGGCCTCGCTCAGGTCGAACCAGTCGAGCAGCTCCTGAGCCCGGAGCTTGGCATCGCGGGTCGAGAGGTCGAGGAGCTGGCCGATCATGACCAGGTTCTGCATGCCGGTCAGGTCCTCGTCGACCGATGCGAACTGGCCGGTCAGCCCGATCTGCTGGCGGACCCGCTGCGGCTGCGCGGCCACGTCGAATCCGGCGACCGTGGCCCGGCCGGAGTCGGCGCGCAGCAGCGTGGCCAGGATCCGCACCGCGGTCGTTTTGCCGGCGCCGTTGGGGCCTAGGACGCCCAGGACGGATCCCTCGCGGGCGGCCAGATCGATCCCGGCCAGGGCTTGGGTGTCGCCGAAGCGCTTCGTGATGCCTTCGGCTTCGATTGCGTATGTCATGCGGGCCACTCTGACCGGCCGCCCTGGCACGGCGCGTGCACCGTCCTGTCGCCCGCTGGTGCGGTCCTGTCAGTGACCGTCGGCCGGTGCCAGCGGAGCCATTCGGTGCCGCGTCGCCAAGATGGGTAGTGCCACTACTGTCAGCCCGACTGGGCGTCTCGAGCGGGATTTACCGGATTCCGGCGACATGACGGGCGGTGAGCGATGACGTTGGTGGAGCGGCTCGACCGCTTTCAACAGTCCCACCCACGCGCCGGCGTGCCGATCGCGGTCGTCTACAAGTTCGCCGACGACCAGGGCAGCTACCTCGCCGCGCTCATCACCTACTACGGCTTCCTGGCGATCTTCCCGCTGCTCCTGCTCTCCTCGACGATCCTCAACTTCGTCCTCGAGGGTCAGCCGGACCTGCAACAGCGGCTGCTGGATTCGGCTGTCGGCCAGCTGCCGATCGTCGGGCCACAGCTCGCCGATCCGCAGGGAATCAGGGGCAGCGGGATCGGGCTGGCCATCGGGATCCTCGGCACGCTGTACGGCGGACTCGGCGTGGCGCAGGCTGCGCAGAACGCGATGAACACCATCTGGCGGGTGCCGCGCAACGACCGCCCCAACCCGCTCACCGGCCGGCTCCGGGGACTCGGATTGTTGTTGATCGTCGGACTCGCAGTGGTCGGCACGACGTTCCTCGCCACCCTGGGCAGCATCTTCGACGGCTTCGGCCTCGGCACGAAGATTGCCATCGGGATCGGGACGCTCGTGCTCAACGCCGCGGTGTTCACGACGGCGTTCCGGGTTGCCACCGCTCGGCCGATCACCCTGCGCCAGACGCTGCCCGGCGCGGTCGCTGCCGCCCTGGTGTGGCAGATGCTCCAGTACATCGGGGCGTTCTACGTCGGACACGTGATGCGTAATGCGACGGAGATCAACGGAGTCTTCGCGCTCGTCCTCGGGCTGATCGCCTGGATCTACCTCGAGTCAGTCATCGTGGTGTTGGCCGTGGAGTACAACACCGTGCGATCGCTCGGCCTCTATCCGCGGGCACTGATGACGCCGTTCACCGACGACGTCGACCTGACACCGGCGGACGAGGCGAGCTATACCCAGCAGGCGGAGGCCGCGCGCGCGAAGGGGTTCGAGGAGATAACGGTCGACTTCGACGAGCCGCCGGACCCGACCTGACGGTCCCAGAAGCGGGTCATCGTCGCCCTCGGCAGGCGACGTCGGCGGGATCACCGAAGGCCGGACTGACCAGGCTGGTGTCCGGGCCCGTCGCTAGGGTCGAAACATGCCTCGCCCCGACGGTCGTGCCAATGACCAGCTCCGTCCGATCACCGTTACCCGCAACTGGCAGGCCTACGCCGAGGGATCTGCGCTGGTCGAGTTCGGCGACACCAAGGTGTTGTGCGCAGCCTCGGTGCAGCAGGGAGTGCCGCGGTGGCGGAAGGGCAGCGGCTTGGGCTGGGTGACCGCCGAGTACGCGATGCTCCCGCGGGCCACGCTCACCCGCAACGACCGCGAATCGGTCAAGGGCAGGATCGGCGGCCGCACGCACGAGATCTCGCGACTGGTGGGCCGCTCCCTCCGCGCGGCGATCGACCTCTCGGCGCTCGGCGAGAACTCCATCTCGATCGACTGCGACGTACTGCAGGCCGACGGCGGCACCCGCACCGCCGCGATCACCGGCGCGTATGTCGCCCTCGCCGACGCCGTGTCCTGGCTCGCGGCCAAGGGCGCGCTGGCCCGCCCGGAACCGTTGACCCGCTCGATCTCCGCCGTCTCGGTCGGAGTCATCGACGGCGAACCGCGCGTCGATCTGATGTATGAGGAGGACGTTCGGGCCGAGACCGACATGAACGTCGTGGTCACCGGTACCGGCGAATTCGTCGAGGTGCAGGGCACGGCCGAGGGGGCGCCCTTCCGACGCGACGAGCTCGACGCCCTGCTCGATCTCGCGCTGGCCGGCTGCGCCGAGCTGACCCGTATCCAGACGGAGGCCCTGCAGGCGTGAAGATCCTGCTCGCCAGCCGGAACCCGAAGAAGCTCACCGAGCTGCGCCGCATCCTTGCCCCCGCGCTCCCCGATGCCGAGGTCATCGGGCTGGGCGACGTCGAGCCGTACGACGAGGTCCCCGAGAGCGGCGCCACGTTCGCCGACAACGCGCTGATCAAGGCGCGCGAAGGCCATCGGCACACCGGTCTGCCCACCGTCGCCGATGACTCCGGTCTCACTGTCGATGCGCTGAACGGGATGCCCGGCGTGCTGTCGGCGCGGTGGGCCGGCAGCCACGGCGACGACGAGGCCAATCTGCGGCTGTTGCTCGATCAGCTGGGTGATGTTCCCGACGAGCGGCTGGGCGCGGCCTTCGTCTGCGCCGTCGCCTACGTCGATGATGACGGTGAGATCCTCACGGACGGGACGATGCCCGGCCGGATCGTTCGAGAGCCGCGCGGTACCAACGGGTTCGGCTACGACCCCATCTTCGTGCCCGCCGGCCACCAGCGCACGAGCGCGGAGTTGCCGATCGCGGACAAGGACGCGATCAGCCATCGCGGCCAGTCCCTCCGGGCCCTGGCCGAGCGGCTCGCTGCCCGGCTTTGAGGCGGTAGGCGAGATTGGTTGAGTTCGCCCGATTTACCGGTTAGCGTGTCCGACATACCTTGTGGTCTGGTGACACGCGCTACCCGTCATCGGTGACCGCTCGAGGGCCGAGAGGACGCCATGACCGCCACCCGCCGCCCGATCTCAGGCAAAGCCGACGCCGAGCCCCGTCGGCCGATGCCCTACCCCCGGCCGGCGGCCCCCGACGTCGTCCCGGCCGACGAGGAAAAGCACGGTCCGGGCCGGCGTGGCTTCCTCGGCTGGGTGCTGGCGGCGCCGACCCTGATGGTCGCCGCGCCGATGGCCGGCGGACTGATCGCTCCGCCGCGGGCCGATGCGGCGATCCCGTCGCTCCCGGCGCCGAGCGATCTCTTCGACCTCGGCGACCTGCAGGACCTCGCCGCCGTTGCGACATCCAACCTGATCACCGTCGTAGTGCACGAGGACGGCACCGCCTCCTTCGCGCTGCCGCGCGCCGAAGTCGGCCAGGGCATCACGACCTCCACGACGATGCTCATCGCCGAAGAGCTCGATCTGCCGATGGACAAGATCACGGTGACCCTCGCCGACGCCCGGCCGGAGCTGCTGTTCAACCAGCTCACCGGCGGCTCCAACACGACCCGCTCGACCTACCACGCGATCCGCAGCGCCGCGGCCGTGGCCCGCGCCCGGCTCGTCGAAGCCGCCGCAGCGCAGTGGGGCGTGGCGGCATCGACACTCACGACGAGCGATGGCGTGGTGCGCGGACCCGGCGGCCGGACGGCCGGCTACGGGTCGTTGACCAAGGCCGCCGCGTCGTCGACGCTGACCAAGCTGCAGGTCGCGCCGAAGTCGGCGGACGAGTTCGCGGTCATCGGCACATCGAGAAACCGGGTCGATGCTCTTGCCGCCGTGACCGGTCGCAAGACGTTCGCGATGGACCTGAAGGTTCCCGGGGCGCTCCCGACGATGGTCGCCCGGCCACCGACCATCAACGGCAAGCCGAAGTCGGTCGCGAACCTTGCCGCGGTCCGAGCGATGCCGGGGATCACCGATGTCGCGATGATCTCCACCGGTGTCGCGGTACGGGGCCGGACGTTCGGGCACTGCATCGACGCCGTCCGGGCGCTGCAGGTCGCGTGGGGCCCCGGCACCGAGGACGGTAAGTCCGACGCCACGGTGCTGGCCGAGCTGAAGCGGGCCGAGATCCCGCTCCTGGTGCCGGGGGTCCCCCTGCTCACCAAGACGGTCGAGGGCAGGTTCACCTTCCGCTTCCGCAGCAACAGCCCGCTCGAGACCGGCTGTGCGGTCGCCGACTACCGCGCCGACGGGATCGAGGTCTGGAGCAGCCTCAAGGTGCCGATCGTCTTCAAGGAGCAGGTTGCCGCCAAGTACGGCGTCGCTCTCGACAAGGTGAAGGTCCACGTCACCGAGGGCGGCGGATCGTTCGGTCGGCATCTCTTCAGTGACACCGCGCTGGAGGCGGTGGAGGCGTCCAAGGCATTCGGCAAGCCGGTGCGGCTGATGTGGCACCGGACCGACGACTTCCGCCAGGGACGAACGCACCCGATGGCGACCTCGCGGATCCGGGCGACATATCTCGCCGGCAACGTCCTCACCTTCGAGCAGCGACACACCAGCGTCTCCACCGACTTCACGCATGGGCTGGGCGAGATGCTGACCGCGTTCTCGGCCAAGCTGCCCGGCGGCAACTACACGTTCGCGCAGTCCATCTTCGAACTGACGGCGAACGTGCCGTACAACTACGGCGTCACCACGCAGCTGCTCAACGAGGTCGACCTCGGGTTCAACACCGGCAGCATGCGCAACATCTACTCACCGGACGTCTGCACCGCGCAGGAACTGATCACCGACCAACTCGCCACCATCGCGCACAAGGACCCGTACACCTTCCGCCGGGCCTTCCTGAAGAACGCGCGCGGCAGGGCGGTCCTGGACAAGGTGGCGCAGGTCGGCAACTGGGGGCGCGCGATGCCGGCCGGCACGGCGCAGGGCATCGCCGTGCACAGCGAGTACAAGGGCTACTGCGCCTGTCTCGTCGAGATCGATTGCCGGCCGGAGACCGTGAACCGGAAGATCCGCGAGGCCTACACCGGCCCGCGTGTCACCAAGGTGGTGTTCGCCGTTGATGTCGGCCTGGTCATCAATCCGACCGGGCTCGAGGCACAGATGCAGGGCGGGATCATGGACGGCATCGCGCAGACACTGACGTCGAGCCTGCATCTCGAGAACGGGGCATTTCTCGAGGGCAGCTGGGACCACTACTTCTACACCCGTCAGTGGAACGTCCCACCCGAGATCCAGGTCGTGATCATGCCTTCCACCAGCACGTCGCCGGGCGGCGCGGGGGAGTTCGGCGTTGCCGCGTCGATGGCCGCGGTGGCCTGCGCCTATGCCCGCGCGACCGGGAAGCTTCCGACGGAGTTCCCGATCAACCACAACGAGCCGCTGGCCTTCGAGCCGCTGCCGACGGTCCCGCCCATCCCGCAGAGCCCGACCAACGGCCTCGACTCCGCGTACTGACCTGATCGAAGGAGCTCTCTGTGCCGACCCAAACGTTCATCGTGAACGGCGAGAAGATCAGTGTCGACGTCGAGGACGATGTCCGGCTGCTCTGGGTGCTGCGGGACATCCTGGGCCTCACCGGCCCGAAGTACGGCTGCGGCCTGGACGTCTGCAAGGCCTGCACCTCGCACATCAACGGCAAGGCCTTCAACCCCTGCGCGGTGCAGGTGAAGGACGTCGGTCCCACGGATGAGATCACCACGATCGAGGGCCTGCCCGCCACGGTCGGCCGGGATCTTCACCCGATGCAGGAAGCATGGCTGGAGGTCGACGTCGCCCAGTGCGGATACTGCCAGCCCGGCCAGATCATGGCTGCCGTCGCGAAGGTGAGGGAGAAGGGCGGCGCGCTCACCCAGGCCGACTTCGACGAGATCCGCAACATCTGCCGCTGCGGCACCTATGACCGTATCCGTGAGGCGATCAACGCCGGCGCCGCCAAGATGTGATGGCGGCGAACTGCCTCAATTGACGGGCAGGGCGTAGAGGAAGACGTTGTCCTCGTACTCACCGGTGAACTCGTCGAACGCGCCACCGCAGGAGACCAGCAGCAGGCGACCGGACGGACTGCCGGCGGGTCCGTAGACCTTGCTCTGGTCATACAGCGTCTTGCGCAGGTCGGGGTTGCCCGCGAGCTGCTCCTTCGTGTACTCGCGGCCGGCCACGATGCGATAGGTGAAGACCCGATGATCGCGCATGCGCACCGTGAAGGTCTTGCCCACCGCGTTTTCCGCGTACTCGGCGAGGTCGGACAGCGCACCGATGACGGTGCGTCCGTTGATGACGTAGTTGACGTGGCTGGTGAGGATCGTCGTACCGCGGGAACTGCCGGGAGCGGCGTCCTGCTTGGCCCAGCTCACCACGGTGGGATCGTCGGGTACGTGCAGCGTCCGGTCCGGATTCAACCGGTCTGCGGTCACCCGCGCGTGGACGCCGTTCGGATGATTGCCGGTCTGAATCGGGATGTCGACCGCCACGGGGACGCCGGGTCGACGCGCAATTTTCTCTGCGCGTACGGCGGCGGCGAGGGCGGCCCGGTCAGCCGCCGAGAGCTTGGCCGAGCCTGTGCCGACACTCGGCGCCCCGGCCCGTTCCGGACTCGTGCCCGCCACCGCGGCCGGCAGAGCTGCCGACCCCGGGTGCGGACCCGGGTCGGTCCGCTCTGCTGATCCGCGAGCGAGTGCTACGCCCGAGATCAGCAGAGCGGCCGAGCCGAGGACGACGAGTGATCGTCGAACGCGGTTCTGCTTAGTGTCCACGGCGGCTGGAGGGCCGCAATCCGAAGACGAGGCCGGCAGCGCCGCCGAGCAGCATCAGCAGGATGCCCCACGACTTCAGCCCGGCATTGTCCGCCGGAGCGTGCAAACCGGCGTTGACGCCGGCCGGGATCGGGCCCTGGGCCTGACCCCCGGCGGCCGCGGACTCGGTGACGACCTCGGTTGCGGTCGCGGACGCGGT
>JAVHVD010000371.1:0-3018 GCA_032160745.1 Pseudonocardiales bacterium | reverse complement strand
ACTTCGCCTTCGAGTTCGGCCTAGCGATGACCGAGGAGCAGGCACAGCAGATCCCCCAGGTGAAGGAGATGATCGACGCCCCGCCCGACTGGCTCGAGGAGTGGTCGCGGCAGATCGGGGCCGAGCTCAAGGACGGCCTGCGCGAAGGCCCGAGCTGGATCGCGTTCGCGCGCGAGAACGGGACCGTGTACCACACCTACACCGTGATGGCGCCTGACCCGTTCGTCGCTCCGTACTACAGCTTCCTGCTCGACCGCACGCCGAAGGCACAGCCCGAGGCGCCGCGCGCCTGGCGCAAGGACGAGTACCCGGACTGAACCGGGCCGGTCCGATCGTGACTGGATCCTGCTGCGCCATCGCGGTGACCGTCGTCGTGCTGGCTCTGGGCCATACGACGTCGACATCCGACGCCCGACCGAGGGCCGCTTCGAGCCCGCAGCCCGGGCAGCGCTTCACGTTCAGCGCCGAGAAGCTCTCGCCAACGCTCCGCAGGCGCGTCATCGGGGTCTCGTGGCACAGCGGCTGCCCGGTCGGCCTCGCCCGGCTGCGCTACCTGCGGATCGCCTACCACGGCTTCGACGGGCGGATCCATACCGGCGAGCTGATCGCGAACAGGTCA
This sequence comes from Pseudonocardiales bacterium, assembly GCA_032160745.1. Taxonomy (GTDB): domain Bacteria; phylum Actinomycetota; class Actinomycetes; order Mycobacteriales; family Jatrophihabitantaceae; genus Jatrophihabitans. The sequence continues at coordinate 2,399 of JAVHVD010000371.1, read as the reverse complement.
GCGGTGCCACCGCTGAAGCGCGCGTTCGCCAGTCTCTACCGGAGCCGCTTCCCGATCCACCGCATGCGACTCGTCGACGACTACGGCGGCAGCGACTACCGCTCGATCGAGGCCGACAACACCTCGGCGTTCAACTGCCGTCGCGCGACCGGCCAGTCGCGCTGGTCACAGCACGCATACGGCCGGGCGGTGGACGTCAACCCGATCGAGAACCCATACGTGGCGAACGGGCGCAGCACCCACCCGGCGTCGCGGCGCTATCTCGACCGGTCGCGACATCGTCGCGGAATGGCGTATGCCGGCGGAGCGCTGGTGCGGGCCTTCGACCGGATCGGCTGGGGCTGGGGAGGAACCTGGTCGGACCCGAAGGACTACCAGCACTTCTCGGCGAACGGCCGCTGAAGTTCAGACAAGCGCGATCGGCGAGGACCGCACGAGAGTCCCTTCAGGCCGCGTTCCGTCCTACCGCCTGGGGCCGGCGAGCAGCGGGGAGGGCCAGCGGACCGGGGGCGGGCAGCGCGACGTCGAGCAGCGCGGCGATCGCGCCAGCGGGGAGCGGCTGCGCGTAGAAGTAACCCTGGGCGCGGCGGCAGCCGAGTCCCCTCACCGTGTCCGCCTGTACGGACGTCTCGATTCCCTCCGCCACGACGTCGATGTTCAGGCCCAGCGCCATGTTGATGATCGCGGCGATGATCGGCTGGCTGTCGTCTTCGTCCCCAAGGGCGGCGATGAAGCTGCGATCGATCTTGAGGATGTCGTTCGGAAAGCGCTGGAGATACGAGAGGGACGAGTAGCCCGTGCCGAAGTCGTCGAGCACGAGCGTCACACCGAGCCGCTTGAACGAAGCCAGGGTGCTCAGCGTGATGTCCTCCTGCTCCATGATCACGCTCTCTGTGATCTCGAGATGCAGGGCGGCCGGATCCAGGCCCGCGTCGCTCAGGGTGCGCTCCACCAGCGATGCGAGGTCGGGTTCGGCGAATTGGCGCAGCGACAGGTTCACCGCCACGGTGGGGGCGGTGTCGGCCGGCCGGCCACGCCGCCAGACCGCGGCCTGGCGGGTCGCCTCCTCCAGCACCCAGGCGCCGATGGGCACGATCAACCCGGTGGCCTCCGCAATCGGTATGAACTCGACGGGGCTGACAAGACCGCGCTCCGGATGCTGCCAGCGCACGAGTGCCTCGAGGCCGAGGATGCGACCGGTGTCGATCGCCACGATGGGCTGGTAGAGGAGGCGCAACTGGTCGTTCTCGAGCGCCTTGGCCAGTTCGTTCTCCATGCGCAGCTGGGACTTGACGTCCCTTCTCATCACCGAGTCGAACGTTTCCGTACGTCCGCCTCCGCGCTCCTTTGCCCGGTACATCGCCGAGTCGGCCTCGGCGATCAGCTCCTCGGCGTCCGCGCCGATGCCGTCGGAGATCGCGACTCCGATGCTCGCTCGCATGGACAGCTCTGTGTCGTCGGCCAGCACGATCGGCCTGTGCAACTCCTCGCGCACGGACTCGGCAATCGTCTGCGCATCGCGGGGGTTGGCCAGGTCGTCGCAGATCATCAGGAACTCGTCTCCGCCGAAGCGCGCCACCGTGTCGCCGGGGCGCACTTGCACGTCCAGTCGTGCGGCCACCGCTCTGAGCATCTCGTCCCCCGCAGGGTGCCCGAACGAGTCGTTCACGAGCTTGAAGTGGTCGAGGTCCACGAACAGCACGGCGGTCGAGGTACGGCGCCGGGCGCCGTGGGCGAGCGAGACCCGCAGGCGGTCCAGGAACAGGGTGCGATTGGGCAGCCCGGTGAGCGCGTCGTGCAGCGCCGTGTGCCGGTTCTCGTCCCGGTCGCGGTTACGCGCGAGGGCATCGCCCAGGAGGTTTGCGATCGAGTGCAAGAAGTCGAGCTCCGACGCCGAGAACGTGCGCACGGCGAGCGTCTGGACGCACAGGAGACCGAACGGAGCCGAGCGGCCGGGGATGGCAACCAGCGTTCCCGAGCGCGTGAGCCCGTCGGCGGACAGGTCGGGCAGCTCGAGCCGCTCCGCGCAGGCGACCGGCCTGTAGGGACGGGAAAGGCCCGAGGCCGCACGCACGCGCATCACCGGCCCGGCGTCTTCGAGGACGGCCACGATCTCGGTGTCGAGCACCGCGGACACGCTCGTGGCGATCTCCCCCATGAGCATCTCGATCTCGCCACCCTCGAGTGCGCTCTGGCCGAGACGCGCGATGGTCGCGTGCTGGTCGATGTTGCGCTTGAGTCCCTCGCGCGCGCCGCGCAATGCGACGGCCGCGCGGCCTGCCTGGTCCTGCATCACGTTGAAGCTCTCGGCCATCGCGCCCACCTCGTCGTTCGAGTGCACGAGCACCGGCTCGACCTCCACGCTGGCATGCGCCCCGTCGAGGTCGCCGCGGCCGAGC
>JAVHVD010000370.1:0-28783 GCA_032160745.1 Pseudonocardiales bacterium | reverse complement strand
CGGCCGCGCCGCCGGCATAGCATCGGCAGCCACCGCGACGGGAGGGATCCGCGATGAGCGTCGCTGACGAGGTCACCTGTGTCCCTCCTGGCGCTCGGCGCATCGCCGACCCGACGCCAGGGAAGGTGCGCGAGCAGGCCATCGCGGTCGACGGTCTCTGGTCCGGGCTCGTGCGCACTGAGCCAGGTGTGACGTCCGGCTGGCACCACCACGGCGAGCACGACACCTCGGTGTACGTCATCGAAGGCACCGTTCGCATCGAGTTCGGCCCCGACGTCGCCCGAGCCGTCGACGCCGGACCCGGCGACTTCCTCTTCATTCCCAAGCACGTCGTGCACCGAGAGAGCAACGCGGGATCGACGACCTCGCAGGAGGTCGTCACCCGCTCGGGCACGGGTCCACTCACCATCAACGTCGACGGGCCAGCGCCGCCCTCCGGTTGACCACACGTGTCAGCGCCTCGCCGGACCCGGGTATTCGCCGCGCTGACCGACGCCGACGCGCCGCCGGCAACCGTCCTCAGTCGAGGCAGAACTCGTTGCCCTCGGGGTCCTGCATGACGATACAGACGGCGTTGATGGCGTCGGCCTCCAATCGCTGCACCCGGCGGGCGCCGATCGCGACCAGGCGGGTGCATTCGGCCTCGAGGGCGTCAGCCCGGCCCTCCGGCGGTACGCCGGCGGCCGCACGGAGGTCGAGGTGCACGCGGTTCTTGGCCGTCTTCGGCTCGGGCACCTTCTGGAAGAACAGCCGCGGCCCCGCACCGTCGGGGTCGACGAGAGCCGCGCGGTCGTTACGGTGCTCGGCCGGGACGCCCCAGGCGTCGAGCGCGGCGTCCCACGAGTCGAAGCCCGGCGGCGGTGGCTGCTGGACGTAGTGCAACGCCTCGGCCCAGAAGGCCGAGTGCGCAGCGGGGTCGGCACTGTCGAATGTCACCTGGAACTCAGTCGCCATGCACCGACCTTCGCGCACACCACCGACAACGACCACCGTGCCGCGCGTGCCAGCCCGGCACGGCCTGATCTGCCGGTCAGCGGCAGTCGATGTACTCGATGTATGCGTGCCCGCTGATGGCGCGGCCGCGAAACGTCCCCTCGTAGTCGTAGGTACCGACGAATCCCGCCCCCAATCCGTAGATCCAGTCGCCGGCGGTCGTGCCATGGATCTCCGCGGCGGCGCCGTCGACGCGCCAAGTGAAGCGCCGCGGCAACCGCATCCTCCGACCGTCAGGTGTCACGCGTGGTCCGGGCTCGTACTCCGTCACGTCCCAACGGTGCCCGCCCCGGTAGGTGGCCGCGCCATGACGCAACGAACGCACATGCACCGCTCGCTGGACCGGGATGCCGGCTGGGCCGAGCACGTACGTGAAGAGCAGCTGCGTCTCGTCGTCGACGTTGAGCACGTGATAGGTGAAGAAGCGGCCAGGCAGGGTGAGGCGGGCCGGCAGCCGGCGATCGACGACGCCGTGCGGGCCGAACCCGGTCGCGTACTCGAGGGTGCAGAGCCCCTCGACGTCGGTGGTGCCGCCGATGTGCTCGATGCGGCCGCGCGCGCGGCACAGCACGCTCCAGTGACGGTAGATCGAGCCCAGCCGGACGAAGTGCGTGACCGTGTCCGTCGCCGTGATGTCGAGGCGGACCTCGACCTCGGAATGCCGGCGGTGCACGGTGAATGCCGGATGGCTGCCCTCGATGGTCAGCTCGTCGCCGAAGCGCAGAAGTGAACCGTCCGCGGCGAAGGAGCACTCCTCCCCCATGCGGTACGCCCGGAACTGTTCGCGCGACATGCTCGAGGTGGCCGACACGACGTAGGCGGTGTCGTTCGGCGTGGTCGTGATGAGCCGGTCATTGGCGAAGATGCGGACGCCCGGCGTCCCGAGGATCGACATGACCCCGAACGCGCGGTGTGGTTCGGGCAGGCCGGGCATCATCACCCCGTAGTGCGCCCAGCTGCGCCGTCGTCCGGACGGCGGGCGCAGCTGCACTCGTGCATCCTGCCGCACGCCGACGGGCACGATGGGGTGGTGACCGACGATCCGTTCGACCTCGCCCGATTCCTCGCCGCCCAGGACGCCGCCGGCACTTATGACCGGGCACTCGCCGAGCTGCGCCGCGGGCGCAAGACCAGTCACTGGATGTGGTTCGTCTTCCCGCAGCTCGCCGGTCTCGGGCGCAGCGCGACATCCCGGCGGTACGCGATCAGCTCGCTCGATGAGGCTCGGGCCTACCTCGCCGACCCGCTGCTCGGTGGCCGGCTACGCGAGTGCGCGGCCGTGGTCGCAGCGGCGCGACCTGGAGCCGAGGCGATCTTCGGCGGCGTCGATGCGCAGAAGCTGCAGTCGTCGATGACCATGTTCCTGCGCGCTGCGCCGGACGAGCGGGTGTTCGCGCAGGTGCTGGAGCGGCACTTCGGTGGGCTGCCCGACGCGAGGACCGACGAGCTGCTCAGCTGACCGCGAGCCCGGCCAGGGTGAGCGCGGTACCGATTTCGACGAGAGCGCCGAACACATCGCCGGTGACGCCGCCGAACCGGCGGGTGGTGTGCACCCGGAATCCGACCGCCGCCATCAGGGCGACGGCCTGAGCGACCGGCCAGCCGATCACTGTCGCGTCCACCGACCAGGCGAGCAACGCGCCCCCGCCGAGGACGACCGCCGTGGCGACCACGAGGACTGTCGTCGACACCGAGCCCGCCACGAAGGCGCCGAACCCCGACGCCCGCGCCGACGGCACCCGGCGGTGCGCGGCGAACAGCACCGCGAGCCGCCCGGTCGCCGCGGCCACGGCCAGCGCCGCGACCGGGCGCCAGACCGTCGCGTCCAACGACACGAGGGACGCCACGTCCAGCAGGACGACGAAGACGATCGCCAGCACGCCGAAGGGGCCGACGTCGGAGCGGCGCATGATCTCGAGCGCCCGGTCGGCAGGCGCGCGCGAACCGAGCCCGTCCAGCGTGTCGGCCAGACCATCCAGATGCAGGCCGCGGGTGAGCAGCGCAAGCAGCGCAACCGCCAGGACCGCACCGACCGGCATCGCCTGGGGTGCCCACTTCACTGCGGCGGCTGCGGGCAGTGCGGCGGCCGCGCCGAGCGCCGCCCCGACGGCCGGGAACCAGCGCAACGCAGCGCGCGCGTGCGGGCGGGTGAGTTGTTGTTTCCCGCTGACGGGGATGACTGTGAACAGCCCGAGCGCGCCGGTCGCCCCGTTCATCGCAGTTGCAGCGGCAGCCCGGCGACGACCAGGTGTACCTCGTCCGCGGCGGCGGCCAGCCGCTGGTTCAGCAGTCCTAGGGTGTCGCGGAAGCGCCGGCCGGCGGTGGTCTCCGGGACGATGCCCAGCCCGACCTCGTCGCTGACGGCGACCGCGAAGCGCGGGGTTCCCGCCCAGGCCGCACCGAGCTGCGCGATGCGCGAATCGAGTTCTCCCCGCTTCTCCTCGCTCGTCCAGCAGCGGCACTCGTCCATCGCCCGGGCGAGCCACGCCGTGACGCTCTCGATGAGGACGGGCGGGCCGGACGTGTCCAGTACCGCGGCCGCGTCACCGGTCTCGAGCGTGCGCCACCGATCGCCGCGGCGCTCGCGGTGCACCCGAATCCGCTCTTCCCATTCGGCGTCGGCCGGGTGTCGCGGTGCCGTCGCGAGATAGTCGGCCCGCGCCGCGTCCTTGAAGAGCGACTCGGCGAAGCTCGACTTACCCGAGCGGCTGCCGCCCAGCACGAGCACCCGGCTGGTCATTTCTCGGTGACTCCGGCGGAGTCGAAGGTCGCGACGTCACGCAGTACCCGCGCCGCACTCTGGACGAGAGGGAGCGCCAGCACGGCGCCGGAACCCTCGCCCAGCCGGAGATCGAGATCGACGAGCGGCGTGAGCCCGAGCGCGTCGAGCGCGATCGAGGCACCCGGTTCGACCGAACGGTGGCCGGCGATCATCGCGGCCGTGCTGTCCGGCGCCAGCGCCCGGGCGACGAGCGCGGCCGAACAGGCGATTACCCCGTCCAACACCACCGGTGTGCGCAGCGCCGCGGCCCCGAGCACGAACCCGGCCAGCGCCGCGTGCTCGAACCCGCCGACCGCGGCCAGCACACCGATCGGATCGGCCGGGTCCGGCGGGTGCCGGGCCAGCGCGCGCTCGACCACTCCTACCTTGCGGGCGAGCGTCTCGTCGTCGACGCCGGTCCCCCGGCCAGTGACCGCAGCCGCGGAGGCGCCCGTGAACGCCGCGATCAGTGCGGCTGACGCCGTGGTGTTCGCGATGCCCATGTCGCCGGTGAGCAGGCACCGGTTGCCGACGGCGACCAGGTCGCGGGCGACCGCGATGCCGATCTCGACGGCCCGGGTCGCCTCGTCCCTCGTCATGGCCGGCTCGTGCGTCATGTCGCGGGTGCCGGCGCGGACCCTGCGCGACAGCAGGCCGTCGACCGGCTGCAACTCGGCCGCCACGCCGACATCGACGACCACGACCCCGACGCCGGCCTGGGCGGCCAGCGCGTTGATCACCGCGCCGCCGGCGAGGAAGTTGGCCACCATCTGGGCGGTGACCTCCTGCGGCCACGGGGTGACGCCCTGCGCGTGCACTCCGTGATCACCGGCGAAGATCGCGACGGCGGCCGGTTCGGGCACCGGCGGGGGGCACTCACCGGCGAGTCCGGCCAGCTGCACCGACACGTCCTCGAGCACGCCCAGCGAGCCCGGCGGCTTTGTCAATCGCCCCTGCCGCTCGCGCGCCTCGGCCACGGCGCGTGCGTCCAGACCGCGGATGTCGGCGATCGTTGCGTCCAGCGGCGCATCGGTCATCGGAGTACCTCCTGAAGGGCGTGCACGAATGCGGTCGACGTGGCCTCGTCGCGAACGGCGACCCGCATCCAATGCGCGCCCAGGCCCGGGAAGGTGTCGCCGCGGCGTACGGCGAATCCCTTGTCCCGTAAGGGATTCCAGATTTCCGGCCGCTCGGCGCGGACGAGCAGGAAGGACGCGCGGGGGTGCGGCACGACGTCGACGCCGGTCAGCGCCTGCAGCGCCGCCGCGAGCTGCACGCGGCGCGGGCCGAGCGTCGCGGCCCACTCGTGCGCCTCGGCGAGCCCGGCCGCTTCGGTGCACGCGACGCACGCTTCGAGGGCGGGCGCGCTGACCGGCCAGTGCGGTTGAGCCGCGCGCAATCGCTCGATGATCGGCGCAGCGGCGAGGACGTAGCCCACCCGCAGGCCGGCCAGGCCCCAGGTCTTGGTCAGGCTGCGGACGACGAGGACGCCGGGGTCGTTCGCCATCGACTCCGGCTCGCCCGGGACGCAGTCGGCGAACGCCTCGTCGACGACCACCAGGCGCCCGGGACGGATCAGCGCGCGGATCGTCTCGGCCGGGTGCAGCACCGACGTCGGGTTGGTCGGGTTGCCGAGGAGGACGAGGTCGGCAACGGCGGGCACGGTGCGCGGGTCGAGGACGAACGGCGGTTCGAGGACGAGCCGGTCGACGTCGTGGCCTGCGGCGCGTAACGCGATTTCCGGCTCGGTGAACTGCGGATGGACGACGACGGCGTGCCGAAAAGTGAGAGCGCGGGCAATCAGTACGAACGCCTCGGCCGCTCCGGCGGTGAGCAGCACCTCGTCCTGGGCGCGTCGGTGCCGGGCGGCGACGGCGGCGGTCGCGGCCGCCTGATCGGGGTAGCGCGCAAGGTCGACAGCGGCGAGCCGGTCGATCAACCACTGTGGCGGGGCCCCGGGACGCACGTTCACGGCCAGGTCGACGAGGCCGGGCCGGGCGTCCCGGTCGCCGTGGTGGCGAAGGTCGGTGGTCGAGCTCGGACGGGCGCCCATGCGCTCAGGCCTCCGCTGCGCCGGCGAGCACGGCGTCGTGAACCGCGCGAGCCAGCCGGGCGCCCCAGACGGACCGCGGGCCGCCGAACTGTTCCTCGGGTCCGGTGGGCGGGCAGACGACGGTCACGGCATCGGACGCGGTGCCCGTCCCCGGAACGCCGGCGGCGAGCAGTGCCTGCGTCTTCGCCTCGGTGGCCGTGCAGAGCGCGTTCAGCAGGGCGGCGGCGCTCAGCCGCACGGGCAGGGTCACCACGATGTTGATGGTGCCCGGCCGGAGCACCGCGTCGGCGTCGTCCGGGGCCGCGGCCCAGGTCGGCAGCGTCAGACCCACGGTGGCCTCGACGACGGCTCCGCCGTCCTCGGCGTGGTGGCAACGAGCGACATCGGTCGCGGTGAACATCACGACGCCCGCACCGGACAGGCCGACCGACGCCGCGAGTTCGGCACCGTGCTGGTCCTGATCGCGACGGCTGTAGTCGATGGCCACCTGAGCGTTGATCACCCAGTACCGCGAACCCAGCCCACCTGCCACTGATGCCGTCGAGGCCACCGTCCGCTCGTCGTCGAACCGCCAGACGAGAAGCGGCAGGCGGCGGCCGTCCTCGGCGCGACTGTGCAGCGTCGATCTCATGCCGACTCGGCCGCTGGACTCGTTCGGGTTCGGTTTCGTTGCGGCACGACCAGCAGTTCGCCGTCGTCGTCGACGATGACCCGCACCCGTCCGCCGAAGCAGTCCGAGAGCAGACGCTCGTCCAGCACGTGCCGCGGCTCCCCGGATGCGACGACGCGGCCGGCCGACAGGAGCATCAGCCGGTCGGCGAACTGGGCGGCCAGGGTCAGGTCGTGCATCGCGCTCACCACGGTGAGGCCGCGCTGGCGGCGCAGATCGTCCACCAGCTCCAAGGCGTCGACCCGCCGCCCGAGATCCAGTGCACTGGTCGGCTCGTCGAGCAGCAGGACCGGTGCCTCCTGCGCCAACGCCCGGGCGAGGACCACCCGTTGCAGCTCGCCGCCGGACAGTGTGAACAGGTCCCGCCCGGCGAGCTGGGCCAGCCCCAGGTGATCGAGAAGGTCGGCGCACAGCCGGCGGTCGTGTTCGGTCTCCACGCCGAAGTAGCCGATGTGCGGCGTGCGTCCGAGCAGCGTGTAGTCGAGGACCGACATGCCCGCCGGCAGCTCGGGTTGCTGCGGCACGTAGGCGACGAGCTGGGCGCGGCGCCGGCGGGACAGCCGAGCCGTCGACTGGCCGGCGACGTGCAAATGCCCCTGGTGCGGGACGATCTGCGCCACGGCCCGCAGGAGGCTGGACTTGCCGGCCCCGTTCGCGCCGATCAGCCCGACCCACTCGCCCGCGGCGACGGCCGCGCTCACCTCGTGCACGGCGACCGTCGTGTCGTAGCGCACCGCGAGCCGGTCCAGTTCGAGCATCGGCCTCGTCGACCCGGACGTCATCACAACACCCCCTGGCGGGTGCGTCTGGAGCGAAGGACGAAGAGGAAGAACGGCGCCCCGATCGCCGCGGTGACCACCCCGATCGGCAGCTCCGTCGGGGCTTGGATCGTGCGGGCCAGAAGGTCGGCCAGGACCAGGAAGGACGCGCCGCAGATCATGGACACCGGCAGGACGACCCGATAGCTGGAGTTCGTCATCAGCCGGACGGCGTGCGGCACCACGATCCCCACGAAGCCGATCAACCCACTGACCGACACGGCGGCGGCGGTGCCCAGGGTGGCCGCGCCCACGATGAGCAGGCGGGTCCGCTCGGGGTGGATACCCAGCGCCCCGGCCTCCTCACCTCCGACCCGCAGGACGTCGAGGATGCGCCGGTGCGCCAGCAGGACGCCACCGCTGACCACGAGATAGGGAAGCACCAGGCGGACGTCCGACCACGATGCGACCGAGAAGCTGCCGAGCAACCAGTTGTAGATCTGCCTGATCTCCTCGGTGTGCTGCTGCTGCAGATACGTCTGGACAGCGGTCAGCATGGCCGCCACGGCCACGCCGGCGAGGATGATCGCGTATCCGCTGGATCGCCCGCTGCCGGCCGCCGCCACCACATAGGTCAGGACGACGGCGAGGACAGCCCCCGCGAACGCCATGGCCGGCAGCAGGAGCGAGCCGCCCTGCCCGCCCACGATGGCGACGGTGGCGCCCAAACCGGCCCCGGCGGCGACGCCCAGCAGGTACGGATCGGCCAGCGAGTTGCGCAACACACCCTGATAGGACGTGCCGCCGGCGGCCAGCATCGCGCCAACCAGGGCGGCCAGCACCACGCGCGGAAGCCGCAGCTGCCACACGATGGCCTGGTCGACCGGCGAGGCCGAGGTGTGGATGTCCAGCACCGGCAGGTGAGTGAGCACCGTGCCGATCACGGCGGGCAGGCTGATCCCGACCGGCCCGACCGCGGTTGCCAGCACCATGGCGCCGAGGAGGACCACCGCCGAGACGGCGAGCGGGAGCCGCGCCGGGTGGGGGCGGCGCCCGGCACGGGCCGCGGCCCGGTCCCGGACGCCGCCGGCCAGCCCCGAGCTCCCAGAACTCGCCTGCTGCGTGCTCATGGCTTCATGGTGCCGGGTGCTGCCGCATCGCCTGGCCCACGGCGCGGAGGAGGTCGACGATGCGGGGACCCCAGCGCGAGGCGATGTCGTCGTCGAGCGGGACGACCCGGCCATCGGTCACCGCGCCCACCGCCGTCCAACCCGGTCGTTTTCCGATGGTGGCCACCGACTGCTTGCAGCACTTGGTGTCGGCAAGGAACACATAGGCGGGATCGGACTTCACGACGAACTCGCTCGACAGCTGCGGGTAACCGCCGCTGGCCGCGGCGCCCTTCGCCGCGTCGGCGATGCTGGTCAGGCCGAGCAGGCTCAGCACCCGGCCGATGAACGTGGATGACGTCACCGAGTAGTAGGTCTGATCGAGTTCGTAGTAGTACTTCGCGCCGCCCGGCGGCTTCGGGGTGTCCTTCACGATGGACGCGATCTGCCGCTTCATCGTCGCGATCTGCGCCGCTGCTCCGTCCCGGTGGCCGCTGGCGAGCCCGAGCTGGGTGAGTTGGGAGTAGGAGTCCGCCAAACCCGTGGCCGCCGGTTCGTTGAGCACGGTGAGGTGCAGCGCCTTCAGCTGGGCGAGCTGTTTCGCCGGCAGCCCGTACACGATGACGAGGTCGGGCCGGTAGTTCACGATCGCCTCGGCGTTGAGCTGGTAGGAGTCCAGGGCGGTGTGCGGCGCGCTCGCCGGATAGTTGGAGTTCTTGTCCACCGCCTTCACCTGGCGGCCGGCCCCGATCGCGAAGAGCATCTCGGTGGCCGTCGGTGACATCGAGACGATCGCGGTCGGTTTCCGGGCGATGGTGACAGAGCCGTTCGCGGCCTGCACGGTCACGGGGAACTGGGCGGCAACGCTCTTCGCGCTGCTGGTGTCCGGCGAGGACGTGCCGCCGGAACTGGAGCAGGCGGCGATGGTGGCCGGTACTGCGACGAACACGGCCAGGGCGGTGAGCGCCCGGCGTGTGTGGTTGAGCATCTTGCATCCTCCATCGAGATCGCGGAGGACGAAGTGCGCCCGCTGCGACACCGAGGAGGCGCCGAACGAACCGCCCTTCCTCCGAGGACAGGTCACGTCGGTGCAGGACAGGCGTCCGGGCTCGCCCCCGTTACGGGAGCAGTACCGTTGCGGGACAGCGCCGGATTCTCACCGGTCTTCGCTGCACCTGCACCATTCCGGGACGACTGCCCGGAACCTCGCCACGGTAGCAGGGACGACAACGCCCGCGATGGCTGCGACCACCGGCCCGGCGACGACGGTGACGGCGGCGCAGAGACGCGTGGCGCGGCGAAGGTCCGCCGTTCTCGGGCGGGCGCCGTCGCCGAGGAGCGGCCGCTCCTCGACCCGGCTGGCATAGACGTTGCGGCCGCCCAGCCGCAGGCCCAGCGCGCCGGCGTATGCGGCCTCGCTGACACCGGAGTTCGGACTGGGATGCTTACCCCCGTCGCGGACCGCGATGCGGAGCGTCGTACGGGTGTCGCCGCCCACGGCCGGAGCCGCGAGCGCGATCAGGAGCGCCGTCGCCCTGGCCGGGGCGAGGTTCGCGAGGTCGTCGAGTCGGGCCGAGGCCCAACCGAACCTGGCGTAGCGCGGCGACCGGTGACCGACCATCGCGTCAAGGGTGTTCACGGCCCGGTAGCCCAGCAGGCCGGGCAGACCGGCGACCGCGCCCCACATCAGCGGCGCGACGATCGCATCGCAGGTGTTCTCGGCGATCGACTCGAGGGCGGCCCGGGCGACGCCGTCGGTATCCAGCACGGAAGGATCGCGGCCGACGAGGTGGGTCACTTGCTCGCGGGCGGCGGCCAGGTCATCGGCGGCGAGCCGGTCGTGCACGGCCCGCCCCTCGACGCGCAGCGAGCGGGCGCCGAGGACGGCCCAGGTGCCGGCGGCGATGGCGGCCGGGCGAAACCGTCCGGCGCGCCGCTCCACCAGGCGGCCGGCCTGGACGGCGGCGCCGACGCAGATCGCGGTGAACACTGCGCCCCGTGGTCGGCTGTCGGCCCAGATGCGCTGCTCGAGTCGGCTGGCCGCGGTGCCGAACACCGCCACCGGGTGGCCGCGGCGCGGATCGGGGACGACCGCGTCCAGCGCGGTGCCGAGCACCAGGCCGACGGCGAGATCGCGGCGTCGGGGCACCGCGCGAATCTACCGAGGGGGTCGACGGCCCCTGCGTGGCGCCGGTGCTCTTCCCCGCAGCTGACCGGTTGTCAGGTCCCGAACCGGTCAGGTCCGGGGAAAAGCCGGCCCGAACCGGTGGATAGGTTGCTCGTCGTGCATCCCAACTGCGCCGCCGTCGACGCCGTCCTCGAACAGGCCGGTGTCGCCGGCCGCGTCCGGATCCTGGACGAGGCCGCCCCCACTGCGGCCGCGGCGGCCGCGCTCGTCGGTGTCGACGTCGGCGCGATTGCGAATTCGCTCGTCTTCGCCACGGCGGAGGACCGGCCCTTGCTCGTGCTGACGAGCGGCGCGCACCGGGTGGACACCGCGAAGGTGGCTGCGCTGGTCGGTACCGCGAAGCTCAAACGGGCCGACCCCGACTTCGTCCACGCACACACCGGCCAGCGCATCGGCGGCGTCGCCCCGGTCGCCCATCCGAAGCCACTGCAGACCCTCGTGGACACCGCGCTCGCCGCCTATCCGCAAGTCTGGGCGGCGGGTGGAATTCCGCATGCGGTGTTCCCGACCACCTTCGACGAGTTGGTCCGTCTCACCGGCGGGGAACCGGCCGAGGTCGCGTGACGCCGGGTCGGTGGGGCACGATCAAGGGATGCGATCCGCTGAGCGCCAGCCCGCGACCGGGGCCCGCATCGAGCAGTGGACCGGCCGTCAGTTCGGCGCGCGGGTGGATGAGGCGATGCGGATCTACGTGCGCGCCATGCGCTACCCGGACCACACCGGCGTCCAACGGGGCGTCAGCGCGCGCAAGCACGTGTCCCTGGACGGGTTCGCCTGCCGGGCTGCCGTCCTCGACGACGACACCCTCGTCGGATTCGGGTACGGCTACACCACGAAGTCCGGCCAGTGGTGGCACGACCTCGTCCGCCGCGCGCTGGACGACGACGCGGCGCACGAATGGCTGGTCAACGCGTTCGAGCTGTCCGAGCTGCACGTGCTGCCGGACTACCAGGGCATCGGTGTCGGGCGGCAACTGCTGACGTCGCTGGCGTCGGGCCTGCCGCACGCCGCCATGTTGCTGTCCACGCCGGACAGCGACACTCGCGCGTTCCGGCTCTACCGCGATACCGGTTTCATCGACCTCGCCCGCAACTACCTGTTCCCCGGTGACTCCCGACCCTTCGCCGTACTGGGCGCGCGACTGCCGCTGCGCGATGGTCGATGACGCGCTGACCGCGCGCACCTCCGCCGTCCCGGCGCTGCTCGGCGGCACGGTCGTCGCGCTGCAGATCGCCTACCCGCTGGTGCACGGCGAGCTTCGCGATCGCCTGACCGTGCTGATCGTCCTCGTGCTCGCCGCCGCCTGCGTCGCCCACGCCGCGTTCACCCGCAGCCCGCGGACGGCCGCCGCCGTCGTGCTGGTGACCGCCGTCCCTGGCTTCGCCGTCGAGGTGCTCGGCGTGCACACCGGAGTGCCATTCGGAACGTACGAGTACTCGACGACGCTGGGTCCCCGACTGTTCGGGACGCCGCTGCTGATCGGGCTCGCCTGGACGATGCTCGCCTGGCCCGCGGCGATCGCGGCCCGCCGCCTGGTCCGTGGCCGCCTCGCCCGGGTGTTCGTGGGCACGTGGGCGTTGGCGGCTGCCGATCTCTTCCTCGATCCGCAACTGGTGGCGTCCGGAGCGTGGACCTGGCGGTTTCCGGCGCCGCACCTGCCCGGCGTTCCGGACATTCCGCTGACCAACTTCGCCGGCTGGCTGGCCGTGGCGCTCGTGCTGTCGGCCGTCCTGCAGGCGATCGCCGGTGACGGCGACGACACCGTGGCGGTCGCCCTCTACCTGTGGCTCTACGTCGGCTGGGTGGTGGCTCTCGGCATCTTCCTCGACCTCACTGCCGCCGCCGGTTGGGGAGCGTTGGGTATGGGCGTGGTCGCCGTACCGCTCGCGGTCCGGTGCGTGCGGTGAGCGGCCGGTTGTTGCCGCTCGGATCGGCGCTGGCCGTCGCCGGGCTGGCGCACACGGTGGTGAACGCGCGGCTGCTGCGCCGCGCGCCGGCCCGGCCGGCGGACCCGGCGAGCTCGGTCGCGGTCCTCGTCCCGGCGCGAAACGAGGCCAGCCGCATCGAGGGGTGCGTGCGTTCCCTGCGTGGCCAGGGCGACGTCCTCGTCCTCGACGACGAGTCCTCGGACGGCACCGGGGCACTCGCCGCCGCCGCGGGGGCCCACGTCATCGACGGCGCTCCCCCGCCGCGCGGCTGGCTCGGCAAGCCGTGGGCCTGCGCCCAGCTCGCCGCCGCCACCAACGCCGACGTGCTGGTGTTCGTCGACGCCGACGTCCGCCTCGAACCTGGTGCGGTGGCCGCCGCGGTCGCGCTGCTCGGTCAAGCGGACCTGGACATCGTCTGTCCGTTCCCCCGGCAGCTCGCGACGACGCCCGCCGAGCGGCTCGTCCAGCCACTGTTGCAGTGGTCCTGGCTGACGACCTTGCCACTGCGGATCGCCGAGCGCTCGCCCCGGCCGTCGCTCACCGCCGCCTGCGGACAGTTCCTCGTCGTCCGCCGGGCTGCCCTGGAACGCGCGGGCGGTCATGCGGCGATCCGCAGCGCGGTGCTCGACGACCTGGCGCTCGTCCGGGCGGTGAAGGCGAGCGGCGGCCGCGGCGGTGTCGTGGACGGAACGGCGCTGGCCACGTGCCGGATGTATGACGGCTGGCCGGCGCTGCGCGACGGCTACGGCAAATCGCTGTGGGCGGCGTTCGGGTCACCGGCCCGGGCGGTGGCCGTGCTCGCTCTCCTCGGAGTCACGTACGTGCTGCCTCCCGTGGCCGCACTGCGCGGTTCCCGGGTCGGCGCGGTGGGGTATCTGGCCGGGGTGGCGTCCCGAGCGGTGGCCGCCCGGCGCACCGGCGGACGCGCTTTCCCGGACGCATGCGCCCACCCGATCTCCGTCGTGGTGCTCGCCCATCTGACGGCCAGATCGCTGCACGGAAGGCGGACCGGAACGCTGCTCTGGAAGGGACGGCCGATCTGATTCGACCCGGTCAGCGCGCCACTTGGTACAGGGCGACGACTCCGGCCGCCGCCCACACCGTGGCGCACGCGAGCACCGGCCATTGCGCCGACGTCACCGCCGATGACCCGCACGCCAGCACCGCGCAGATCGCCCAGGTCGGCCGCTCCCCGACGGTGATCCGGGACGGGACGTGGCGCAGCCGCCGGACCAGATCGATCGCGACGGCCAGCGCTCCGCACGCGGCAGCAAGCGCGAGCGGCACGCCGCACCGCCACAGCACCGCGGCGAACGCGAGATCGGCCAACCGGTCAGCTACCGCGTCGGCCCGCGCGCCGAAGCCGGTCGCCCGATCTGCCACCACGGCGACGGCGCCGTCCAGCCCGTCGCACAGGAGGGCCGCGAACACGGCGACCGCGGCCGCCCACGGCCACGATCCCGCCAGCGGAACGGCATCGACGGCCAGCACGAGGCCGACCCCGGTGATCACAGTGGGCGGCACCCGGGCCAGTGGCCGGGCGAGCCACCACATCACCCGCAAGCACCGGGAGAGGAACGGGACGCCAGCCGGGTCGATCCCGTGATGCAACGCTGACCAGCGCTGCTCCGGCGAGCTCAGAGGCGCGCGCCCAGGGCCAGGTTCGCCCACACCTCGCGCGTCGCCTTGGATCGATTCAGCGTGTAGAAGTGCACGCCGGGCACGCCCTCCTCGAGTAACCGCTCGGCCAGCTTGGACGTCTCGTAGATGCCCATCGCGCGGACCGACTTCGGGTCGTGCGCGACGGCGGCGAAGCGGGCGCCGAGCTTGGCCGGGAACGGCGCGCCGGTGAGCTGCTCCGAGCGGCGGATCATTCCGATGTTCGTCACCGGCATCAGCCCGGCAATGATCGGCGCTTCGCAGCCGGCGGCAGTGACGCGATCGCGCAGCCGGAGATAGTCCTCGGCGACGAAGAACATGTTCGTGATCGCGTACTCGGCACCGGCCCGGAACTTTTCGACCAGCTGCGCGGTGTCGTCCTCGAGCGTCACCGAGCGCGGGTGCCCGTTCGGGAACGCCGCGACGCCGACGCAGAAGTCGCCGTGCGCCCGCATCAACCGGACGAGGTCCGAGGCGTATGCGACGCCTTCGGGGTGCTGCACCCACTCGCCCTCCGGATCGCCCGGTGGGTCCCCGCGCAGGGCCAGCACGTTCGTCACCCCGGCCGCCGCGAGGCCGCCGGCGATCGAGCGGAGCTCGGCCGTCGAGTGGCCCACCGCGGTCAGGTGCGCGACCGGCAGCAGGGTCGTGTCGGACGCGATCTGCTCGGTGATCTCGATCGTGCGGGCCCGCGTCGAACCGCCGGCGCCGTAGGTGACCGACACGAAGGACGGGCGCAGCGGTTCGAGCTCCCGGATGGTCGTCCAGAGCAGCCGGTCCTCGTCCAACGACTTGGGCGGAAAGAACTCGAAAGAGAACGTCGGGCCGTCCTCAGCCAAGTAGTCCCGCACCATCCGCGCCATGGGGCTCAGCGTAATGTCCGGCCGGTGACGGAGCGCCGCGAATCGCTGATCAAGCGCGTGGACGCCGAACTCGCGGCATTCCTCGAGGGGCGGGCGCAGGCCTTCGCGACGCTGGGTCAGGACCTCGTGCCGGTGTCGGACGCCGCTCGCGCCATGGTCCTCGATGGCGGGAAGCGGCTGCGCCCGAGCTTTGCGTACTGGGGGTGGCGGACGGTCTGCGGACCCGAGGACGACGACCGCGCGCTGATCACCGCGGCGGCCAGCCTGGAACTCCTCCACGCGTGCGCGCTGGTGCACGACGACGTGATAGACGCGTCGGACACCCGGCGCGGCCGCCCGGCCGCCCACGCGGCGTTCGCGCGTATGCATCGCGATCACGGCTGGACGGGGAACGCGGAAGCGTTCGGGGCCTCGGCGGCGATCCTGCTCGGGGACCTGCTGTTGTCGTGGGCCGATGCGATGTTCACCTCGGCCGGGCTCGCCTCGAGGGTGTCCGCCCACACGCGCGGCGTGTACGACGAGATGCGCCAGCTGGTGATGGCCGGCCAGTACCTCGACGTGCTCGCCCAGGCGCGCGGTGCGTTCTCGGCCGAGGAGGCGCTGCGGGTGATCGAGTTCAAGACCAGCAAGTACACCGTCGAGGGTCCGCTGCACCTCGGCGCCGCCGCCGCGGGAGCGCCACCGGCCGTGTTCGCCGCGCTCACCGGTTACGGGCTGGCCCTGGGCGAGGCGTTCCAGCTCCGCGACGACGTCCTCGGCGTCTTCGGCGATCCGTCGGTGACCGGCAAACCGGCCGGCGACGACCTCCGCGAAGGCAAGCACACCCTGCTCACCGCCCTGGCCATGGACGCCGCGAGCGCCGAGCAGTCCGCGCTCCTGCATCGGAGCCTCGGCGACCGCGGCCTCGACGACGACCAGATCGCCCGACTGCGCGAGGTCATCGTGGCGACCGGCGCACTCGACCAGGTGGAACGGCGGATCGTCGAACGCGCGGAAGAGGCGCGGACGGCGCTCGCGGCACCGGCCCTCAGCGACGACTCTCGGCGCGCCCTCGACGCTCTCGCCCGAGCGGCCACCGAGCGGCACGCCTGACAACTCCGTCCATTCGGGGCGGGAAGTAGCGTCCGACGGGTGAGCAGGGGATTCAGCCGCACCGTCGACGGCCCCACCGAGCAGGTGGTGATCGTCGGCGCCGGCCTCGGCGGGCTGGCCGCGGCGCTGCACCTCGCCGGTGCCGGGCGGCGGGTCACGATCCTCGAACGCGAAACCGTCCCGGGCGGGCGCTGCGGACTGATCACCGACGGCGGCTATCGCTTCGACACCGGCCCGACCGTCCTGACCATGCCCGAACTCGTCGCCCGGCCGCTGCAGGCCGTCGGTGAGGAGCTGTCCGACTGGCTCACGCTGAACCGGCTCGACCCCGCCTACCGCGCCCGGTTCGCCGACGGATCGACGATCGAGGTGCGGGCCGACGTCCACGAGATGGCCGACGAGATCGCGCGGACCTGCGGAGCCAAGGACGCCGCCGGGTGGCTGCGCTATGTCGACTTCCTCCGCGAGCTGTACCGCATCGAGATGCCGCACTTCATCGAGCGCAACCTGGACTCGCCCCTTCAGCTCGTGGGGCTGCCGCTGGCCCGACTCGCCGCGATGGGCGGGTTCCGCCGGCTGGCGCCGAAGCTGGCCGGCTACGTCGAGGACGAGCGGCTGCGCCGGCTGTTCTCGTTCCAGGCGATGTATGCCGGTCTCGCACCGGCGCACGCGCTGGCGATCTACGCGGTCATCACCTACATGGACTGCGTCGAGGGCGTGTACTTCCCCGAAGGTGGCATGCATGCGGTGCCGCGGGCCCTCGCCGGCGCGGCCGCGAAGCACGGCGTCGACATCCGGTACGGCACGACGGTCGCGTCCATCGAGGTCCAGGACGGACGGGCCCGCGGCGTCGTCACCACCGAGGGGGAACGGATCCCGGCCGACGTGGTCGTGGTCAATGCCGACCTGCCCACCGCGTACGCCGAGCTGCTGCCGCCGGAGTACACGCCGCGCCGGGTCTCCCGGCTGCGTTACTCGCCGTCGGCCGTCGTGCTGCACGCCGGTTCGTCGGCGACTTTCGATGGGCTGGCGCACCACACGATCGATTTCGGGTCGGCGTGGGAGTCGACCTTCGCCGAGATCATCGATCAGGGCCAGGTCATGAGCGACCCGTCGTTCCTGCTGACGACGCCGACCCGCACCGACCCGGGCCTCGCTCCTGACGATCGGCACACCTACTACGCGCTCTTCCCCGCCCCGAACGTCACTGGGCGGATCGACTGGGCCGCCCGGCGCACGGCCTACCGCGAGCACGTTCTGGAGACGCTGGAGCAGCGCGGCTACGCCGGGTTCACCGCCGGCATCGAGACCGAGGTTCTGATGACCCCCAACGACTGGCGGGCGCAAGGGATGGCTGCCGGCGCACCCTTCGCGGCCGCGCACAGCTTCGGGCAGACCGGCCCGTTCCGCTCCCCCACGCTGGACCGGCGGATCGGCAACCTCGTCTTCTGCGGCTCCAACACCCAACCCGGGGTCGGCGTGCCGATGGTGCTCGTGTCGGGCCGGCTGGCGGCCGAGCGCATCACCGGGCCTCTGTGAGGATGGGTCGATGAGCGACGCTTGCGGAGCGAAGCGAGGACGCGCGATGAGCGACGCTTGCGGAGCGAAGCGAGAACGGCGATGAGTGGGCGGGGGGAGCTCGATGCCGCCGGGATCGAGGGTGCGGCGCTTCGGGCCGGATATTCGCGCTGTCGGACGATCAACGCCCGGCACGGTCGGACGTACTACCTGGCGACCCTGCTGCTGCCGCCCCGCAAGCGTCCCTACGTCCACGCGCTGTACGGCTTCGCCCGGCACGTCGACGACCTGGTCGACGACATGGCGACCCGGCTCAGCACCGCCCAGCGCGCGGAACGGCTCGAGGAGTGGAGCGCGGACTTCCTCGCCGACCTGGAATGGGGCGCGACCAGCGATCCGGTGAATCGCGCAGTGATCGACACCGCGCAGCGTTGGCAGATCCCGACGTCCTACTTCGCCGACTTCCTCGAGTCCATGCGGATGGACCTCACCGTCACCTCCTACGCCACGTATGCGGACCTCACCCGCTACATGTGGGGTTCGGCGGCGGTGATCGGCCTGCAGATGCTGCCCATCCTCGGTCGGGCCGACGACAGCACGAGATGGGACCTACTCGAGTCGCACGCCATCGACCTGGGCACCGCGTTCCAGCTGACGAACTTCCTGCGCGACGTCTCCGAGGACCTCCGTCGTGGCCGCGTCTACCTGCCCGAGGAGTCACTGCACCGGTTTGGCGTCGACCGCGACCGGTTGGCCCGCGGCCGGGTGGACGAATCGATCCGCAACCTGCTGGCCTGGGAGATCGAGCGGGCTCGGGGTCTCTACGCGAGCGCGGCGCCAGGCATCCAGCTGGTCGAGGCGAGTTCGCGAGACTGTTTGCGGACGGCGCTCACCCTGTACGCCGACATCCTCGACGAGATCGAGCGCGCCGACTACGACGTGTTCAGCGGCCGCGTCCAGGTCGGGCTGGCCCGTCGGGCGGCGGTGGGCCTCAACGGCCTGCGGGGGGCGTGGTCCGCGCGGCGCGACGCCCCGCCGCGACCCACAGGCTGAGCGTCATCGTAACCATCGCGAACCCGAACAGCAGATCCTCCACCGGCGCGCGCGCGATTCGCAGGCCCACGATCTCCGCATCGTCGTAGCGCACGATCCCCAGCCCGGTCAGCAAGCCGTTCACGACGAGCTGGAACCCGAGCACGATCGCGTAGGCCGTCCAGAACGCCTTGCGGCGCAGCAGCTTGGTACGCAGCACCACGAGGTCGAGCAGGATTGCGCCGGCGACGCCGACCACGGCCGCCACGGTGTAGTTCACCGCTCGTCCCCGATCAGCCAGGTGGGTCTGCGGGCGCGGACCGCTTCGAGCGTCAATACAGCGCAAGTAGGGATGACGAGGAAGAAGAGCAGCTCCTCGAGCGGCAGCCGACCGGGCAGAGTGATGCCGACGAGATAGCGCGGGTCATAGTGCCACCACCGCGCGTGGATGGCGGCGATGTCCCACGCGCCGAAGACGATCACCACGGGGAGCAGCGCGCCGAGTAGTCGCGGCCACCGCGCGTACACCCGAGTGCGCAGCACGAACTCCAGCGGGAGCGTCCCGATCAGGCAGGCCGCGAGGATAACGACGTAGAGAGCATGCACGCCGGGGCCGTCAGTACCCGGCGACCTGGGCCCGGCGCTTGACCTCGGACCCGCGGTTGGCCCGCAGCGCCTCGATCGGCGACCCGGGCAGCGAGTCGTCCGCGCGGAACAGCCAGTCCACGATCTCGGCGTCCTCGAACTGCGCGTCGCGCAGTTGCGTGATCACCGAGGGCAGTGACTTGACCACCGCGCCGTCCTGGATGAGCAGCGCCGGGACGCACCTGGTCCCGTCCGCGTCGCGGACCGCGAGCAGGTGACCGTCGCGCACGTACTGGTGCACCCGGGTGATGGGTAGCCCCAGGGCCTCGGCAGCGGCCGGCAGCGTCAGCAACTCCATGGGAACCACCCTGCCATCGCGCTCAGGGCCGGGCCCAGATGGTGTACGTGCCGCCCGTCAGCCGGACCTCGCCGCCCGCCGCGGTGAGCGCCTCGAGCAGCGCCGCCTGGACCTCGCGCAACCGCTGCGGGCCGAGCAGGAGGTGATTGCTCTGGGTGCCCACGTTGCCGACCCAGTGATCGGCCGACTCGACGCGGTGCCATTCGTAGGTCTCGGTGATGAGGGACGAGAAGACCTTCGTCGTCTCGAGGGTGCGCAGATGGGTCCGGTCGTCACCGGCGGCGGCCGGTCCGATCAATTCCGGCGCGAGCCGCTCGTACACCGCGTCGACAACCGCCTTGGTCGCCGGGTCGAACTCGGCGAAGTTCCAGAACAGGGCCGCCACGCCGTCGGGGTTGAGCACCCGGACCAGCTTCGGTGCGCCCACCGCGGGGTCGACCCAGTGCCACGCCTGGGCGCAGGTGACCAGATCGAACGTGCGACCACGGTCGTCCCACTTCTCGAAACTGCTGACCTCCACGTCGATGCCGTGGGAGCGGGCCACGCCGGCCATCTGCGGATCGATCTCGACGCCGAGGACGCGCAAACCACGGCCGGCGAGCAACCTCGCCGCCTTGCCGGTGCCGCAGCCGATGTCGAGCACGCTGCTCGGTCGCCGGGCGACGAGATCCTCGATCAGCGGATCCGGGTAGCCCGGCCGGTAGCGGTCGTAGTCGGCGGCCACGGCGCCGAAGGATTCGGCGCGGTCGCGCTGCTCGTGGCTCAATTCGTCGTGACGCACTTAATCATCGTCCCAGTGCCCGATCCGCCACATCTCGTCAGGAGGCTGCGGCGAGCGCATCGGATCGGCATCGGTCAGCAGCTTCGCGTCGCCGGCCAACCGGACGGTGACCGTGCGCGGAAAAGGGGCGCGGGCCGAGGCCCGCTGTACCTCGGCCAGCGGCAACGGCGCGCGCGACGCGGCCAACACGACGTTGCCGTACCGGCGCCCCTTCCGAACGGCCGGCTCGGCGATCACCAGCGTCTGCGGCAGGACGGAGCGGACGGTCGCCAGCACCCGTCTGGTGTAGGTGACGGGGGGCCCGTCAGCGATGTTGGCGAGAAGCACCCCCGTCGGGCGCAGGACTCGCGCGATCTCGGTCATGAACTCGGCCGTCGTCAACTCCCCCGGCACCCGCCCACCGTGAAAGGCATCGAGCACCACGACGTCGGCGCTCGCGTCGGCCAGCGCGACGACGCCGTCCCGGCCGTCGATCGGCCGGATCCGGATTCGACTCGTGCGCGGCAGCGGCAGCCGGGCCCGGACCAGCGCCGTCAAAGCCGCGTCCGGTTCCAGCACGATCTGCGGGGACCCGGGCCGGGTTGTGGCGACATACCGCGCGAAGGTGCAGGCTCCGCCTCCGATGTGGGTGACGGCGAGCGGGCCTGAAGGCAGCGCGTCGAGGACATCGGCCAGCGCCTGGACATACTCGAAGTCGAGGTAGGTCGGGTCGTCGAGATCGACGTAGGACTGGCGGATCCGGTCGATGGTGAGCAGCCACCCGCCGGGCCGGTCGGCGTCGGCGAGCAGCTCCACGCTGCCCATCGATGCGTCCTCGGCATCGGTCACGCATGAGAGGTTACGGGGCGCCCGCTGGGCGAAGCCGGGGCTGGGCCCGGTGCGCCCCGGCCGCGAAGTGCGGGCGCGACCGTAGAATCGCAGCGTGCAGACGGCGGCCCCAGACACCCTGGTCGGCCGCTCGCTCGAGGGCCGGTACCGGATCCTGGAACGTATCGCGCGTGGCGGTATGTCCACCGTGTACGCCGCCGTCGACGAGCGGCTGGACCGGCTTGTCGCCGTCAAGGTGATGTCCTCCGCACTCTCGGCCGATCCGGCGTTCAGCGACCGCTTCGCCCGCGAGGCCCGGGCAGCTGCGCGGCTCACCCATCTCAACGCCGTGTCGGTCTACGACCAGGGGCACGAGGTCGGCCCGGGCGGGCACCATGTGTTCTTGGTCATGGAGCTCGTCGAGGGGCGGACGCTGCGCGAACTGCTGCGCGAGCGCGGCAAGCTCTCGGCCGCCGAAGCAGTGTCGATCATGGAGCCGGTGCTCAGCGCCCTGTCCGCGGCCCACCGGGCCGGGCTCGTCCATCGCGACGTCAAGCCCGAGAACATCCTGCTCTCCGACGACGGTGTCGTGAAGGTCGCGGACTTCGGCCTGGCCCGCGCCGTCGAGTCCGACGCGGCCGCTACCCGAACCGGGCTGATGATGGGCACGGTTGCGTACTGCGCCCCGGAGCAGATCAGCCGAGGGAGCTCGGATCCCCGCTCCGATGTGTACTCCGCCGGGGTGGTGATGTTCGAGCTGTTGACCGGCGCGCCGCCCTACAAGGGCGAATCGGCGATGAACGTCGCCTACCAGCACGTGCACAGCCGGGTGCCGGCCCCGTCCTCGCGGGTGAAGGGCATCCCGGAGGAGATCGACGAACTCGTCGTCGCCGCCACCGACAGCGACCCGACCGGACGTCCCGCCGACGCGGGCGCGTTCCTGGGCGAGATCGCCGACCTCCGGACCGCACTCGCGCTGCCGGTCATGCCGGTGCCGCCGCGCGTGCGCCCGCGGGCCCGGACGGCGCGCCCTGAGCCGCGCTACCGCACTCCTGACGCCGCGACCACCGACATGATCCGGGCCCACAGCAACACTCACGACACCACCGTCGTGCCACGCCGACCCGAGCCCAACAGTCAGGCGCGTGCGCCGATGGCGTTGCGCGACGACAACGCGCCCCCGCCGCCGGTCGTGATCCCACCACCGAAGCAGCGTCGTGAGTTACCGGAGAAGACGCGTCGCCGCCGGCGCGCACTGATCGTCATCCTCGTCCTGCTCCTGATCGGGGCCGCCGCGGCCTATGGCGGCTGGTGGTTCGCGGCGGGGCGCTACTCGCACATCCCGACGCTGCGTGGGGAGACCCGGTCAGCAGCGATGGCCGAACTGCGCGACGCCGGATACACCGTCACTGTCCAGCCGGGGCCGGAGTTCGACCCGACGGTGCCCAAGGGTCGGGTGCTACGTACCGATCCGGGCGGGAACACGCGGGCCGTCCGGGGCACCGAGGTGACGATCGTCATCTCGGCCGGGCCCAAGCTCTATCAGCTGCCCGATGTCTCCGGGAAGCAACTCGACGACGCCACCGCTACGCTCACCGACCTCGGTCCGCTGACCGTCGTCGGGGAACCGCGCCAGCAGTACAACGACACCGTTCCGCAGGGCAAGGTCATCGGCACCTCTCCCCCGGCCGGCACGAAGGTGAAGGCCGATCAGCCGATCACGATCCTCGTGTCCCTGGGCGCGCCGATCCTCGACGTGCCTTCGATCCCGCAGGGAACCCCGTTCAGCGAGGCCGCGTCGACGCTGAAAGCGGCGCAGTTCAAGGTCCGCTCGACGTCGGAGTACAACGACTCCGTCCCGAAGGACGGCGTGATCCGGATCGAGCCGACCGATCGCGCGCGTAAGGGCAGTCGGATCACGGTGACCGTGTCCAAGGGGCCGGAGATGGTGAAGGTCCCGGACATCCCGGTCGGGACGCCGATCGAGACCGCGAAGAAGGCGCTCACCGACGTCGGCCTGGTGCCTGACGTCAAGACGTTCGCCGGCACGAACCCGACCACGGTGCTCGCGAGCCCGATGAGCGGCCAGACGGTGCGGGTCGGGTCGAAGGTGACGATCTACGCGATCACCGGCTGATCCGCCGGACGCTGTCGGTTGACTGGCGCCTTGACCGCTGACTGGCGCCGCCCTCGACCGGCTGTCGGTTGACTGGCGCCTTGACCGCTGACTGGCGCCTTATAGGGCGCCAGTCGGGCTCGAAGGCGCCAGTCAACGAGTCCGGCGGGAGCCCGCGCCGCGCGTCGATAGGCTGGCCCGCATGGTCATCGTGATGGCGCCGGGCGCCACGGACGCCGACGTCACGAACATCGTGGTGCACATCGAGGCGCACAACGGGCAGGCCTTCGTCAGCCGCGGCGTGATGCGCACGATCATCGGCGTCGTCGGCACCGAGGACGTCCTGGAGACCCTCGATGTGGACGGGCTGCCCGGCGTCGTCGAGACGATGCGGATCACCGCCCCGTACAAGCTGGTCTCGGCCCAGAATCACGCCAAGCGCACCACCATCCGGGTCGGCGGCGTGCCGATCGGCCCGGACACGTTCACCTTCATCGCCGGCCCTTGCGCGGTCGAGACGCCGGAGCAGACGCTCGAGTCAGCGCGGATGGCGAAGGGGGCGGGCGCCACGTTGTTGCGCGGAGGCGCCTACAAGCCGCGGACCTCGCCGTACGCCTTCCAGGGTCTCGGTGTCGACGGGCTGCGCATCCTCGCCCAGGTCCGGGACGAGATCGGATTGCCCGTCGTCACCGAGGTGACCGACGCAGCCGACGTGGACGTGGTCGTCGAGCACGCCGACATGCTGCAGATCGGCACCCGGAACATGCAGAACTTCGGGCTGCTGCAGGCCGTAGGCGTGGCCGGGAAGCCGGTGATGCTCAAGCGCGGACTCACCGCCACCTACGAGGAGTGGTTGATGGCGGCCGAGTACATCGCGCAGCGCGGCAACCTCGACATCGTGCTGTGCGAGCGCGGGATCCGGTCCTTCGAGCCGTCGATCCGCAACATGCTGGACGTCTCGGCCGTGGCGATGGTGCAGCGGCTGTCGCATCTACCGGTGATCATCGACCCGTCACACGCCGCGGGCCGCCGCGATCTGGTCGTCCCGCTGGCCCGGGCCGGCATTGCGGCCGGCGCCGACGGCGTCATGGTCGACGTCCACCCGCATCCGGAGACGGCACTGTGCGACGGCGCTCAAGCGCTCTTCGGCGACGGCCTGGCCGAGCTGGCCCAGGCAGTCGCCACGATCCCGCCGCTGCTCGGCCGCACGTCGGCCGCACATCTCGCCGGCTAGCGCACTGCAGACCGGCTCAGCTCTCCTGCGGGGGCGGTTGCGGCCACTGCGGAGGCGGCCAGGCGCCGGGCTGGGGCTGCTGACCCTGGGGCGGTTGCCACCCGCCGGGCTGAGGCTGACCCGGCGGCGGTTGCCACCCGCCGGGCTGCTGCTGTGGTTGCTGGTAGCCCGGCGGCTGCTGCGGCCACTGCCCGCTCGGCGGGGGTCCGCCCGGCGGCGGGCCACCGTAGTACACGCCGCCGGCCTGCCGCTCGGCGAGCTCGCGCTTGTGCCGGCGCTTCTTCACGAAGCCCACGATCAGCAACACGATCGCCGCGATGAGGAAAAGCACCCCACCGACGATGAGCAGTCCGGCGACGACCGTGCTCTTCCCGATGTCGCGACCGAATGCGAGGTCCGCGCCGGCCGGCAGCGTGTCGACGGCCTGAACCTGAACCCGGTACGCGCCTTTCGTTTCCGCCGTGAACTGGACAGCCGCCGCGCCCTTGTGCCCCTTGTAGTCATAGACCAGCTTGTCGACCTTGCCGTCGCTGCGATTGCCGTACGGCTTTCCGGTGACCTGCGTGCCGTTGGGATCGGTGAGCGACAGCCGGATCCTCGGAATGCGGTCCAACCCGTTGTCGACGTCGCTGGCCTCGTAGTAGATGATCCACTTACCGGTGCCGTTCAGATTGACCGTGCCGGCGCCGTCGGCGATGGTGACCCGCTGGAAGCCGCTCACCTTGCCGAGCGACTTCGTCGCCCCGACGACGCCGCCGATCACGAACAGCACGACCGCCACGGCCAAGAAGATCCACCCGAGCAGACGTGGTGTCCGGCCGCGCTGGCGCGCCGGAGCGGAGGCCGGGCCGGGGCCGGGGGCGGACGGGTACGCCGGTTGATCACCAGGCGGGGTCGGATAGCTCATGACGGCAGTCTGCCCTCCCGGCGGCGCAGATAGCGGCAGCAGCGGCGATCAGCGCGCCATGACGAGCGGTTTCAGCACCTCGATCGCCCGGTCGATGCCGTCGTCGTCGATGTCGAGATGCGTGACCAGGCGGAGGAAGCGCGGACCGAGCGCGGACGTCAGCACGCCCTCCTGCGCGGCGGCTCCGGCGATCGCGGCGGCGTCGGCCACGTCCAGCACGACGATGTTGGTCTCGACCGCTGTCGGGTCGGCATCGAGCGCCTGGGCCAGGCGGCGAGCGCGTACATGGTCCTCGGCCAGCCGGTCGACGTTCCGTTCGATCGCGTACAGACCGCCGGCGGCGAGGATGCCGACCTGCCGCATGCCCGCCCCGTACCGTTTGCGCCACACCCGCGCCTCGGCGATCCGCTCCGCGCTGGAGACCAGCACCGACCCCACCGGCGCACCCAGACCCTTGGACAGGCAGACCGACACGGTGTCGAAACCCGCAGCGATTTCGTCCAGCGGGCTGCCGGTGGCCACGTGGGCGTTCCACAGCCGGGCGCCGTCGAGATGCAGGCCGAGTCCGTGTGCGCGGGCAAGCTCCTGCACGGCCGCAACCTGCTTGGCCGGCTGCACGGTGCCCCCGCCGAAGTTGTGGGTGTTCTCGACCTCGACGGCGGCGGTCGACACCAGGTACGGCCCGGCGTCGGGCGAGATGAGGCCGCGGACGTCCTCGACGTCGAGCACACCCCTGGTCGCGCGCCAGGTGCGGAACGTGATCCCGGAGAAGACGGCCGCGGCGCCGAGCTCGGCCCGCGCGACGTGCGCGAGGGAATCGCACACCAGCTCCTGACCGGGGCGGACGAGCAGCCGCAGGCCGAGCTGGTTTCCCAGCGAGCCAGACGGCACGAACAGCCCCGCCTCGTAGCCGAGCAGCCCGGCCACCCGTCGCTCCAGCTCGATGGTGGTCGGGTCTTCGCCGTAGACGTCGTCGCCGACCACCGCATCGGCCATCACCGCCCGCATGCCGGGGGTCGGCCGGGTGACCGTGTCCGAGCGCAGGTCGACCGGTTTCACGCGTGCGCCTGCGTCTCGCGGCGGCGTCGATCGGCCACCAGCCGCTCGGCGACCCGGAACGCGAGCTCGAGCGACTGGTCGATGTTCAGCCGCGGGTCGCAGGCCGTCTCGTAACGCCGCCCGAGGTCGGCCGCGGTGAGCTCCGCGGTGCCGCCGATGCACTCGGTCACGTCGTCACCGGTCAGTTCGACGTGCAGTCCGCCCGGATGCGTACCGAGTTCGGAGTGCACGTCGAAGAAGCCGTCGACCTCGTCGATGATCCGGTCGAGGTGACGGGTCTTGACCCCGTCGGCAGTCTCTTCGGTGTTGCCGTGCATCGGGTCGCACTGCCAGACCACCAGGTGGCCGGTGGAGTTCACCTTCTCGACGATCGCGGGCAGGACGTCGCGCACGCGGGCGTTGGACATCCGGCTGATCAACGTCAACCGACCGGGCTCGTTGGCCGGGTCGAGCCGCTCGACCAGTTCGGCGGCGAACTCGGGCGTGGTGGTCGGCCCGAGCTTCACCCCGATCGGGTTGGCGATACGGGACACGAAGTCGAGATGCGCACCGTCCATCTGCCGCGTGCGCTCCCCCACCCACACGAAGTGGCCGGACAGGTCGTACGCGCGGCCCTCTTCGACCCGGGTCAGCGCGCGTTCGTACTCGAGGATCAGCGCTTCGTGCGAGGCGTACAGCTCAACGCCCTCGAGCGCGGAGTCGTGGACGCCGCAGGCGCGCATGAACCGGACCGCCCGATCGATCTCGGACGCCAGCTTCTCGTAGCGCATTCCGGTGTCGGTGCTGCGGGCGAAGGCCGCGTTCCAGGCGTGGACGCGGTCGAGCGAGGCGAGCCCCCCGCCGGCGTAGGCGCGCAGCAGGTTCAGCGTCGAGGCCGCAGTGGAGTAGGCGCGCAGGATACGGCGCGGATCCGGGGTGCGGTCACCGATCAGCTCGTTGACCATGTCGCCCCGGTAGGAGACCTGACCGGTGGCGTCGATGTTGGACGAGCGAGGTTTGGCGTACTGCCCAGCGATCCGACCCAGCTTCACGACCGGCATCGACGCGCCGTAGGTGAGCACGACGGCCATCTGCAGCAACACCCGGACCTTGGCGGCGATGTCGGCCTGCGAGCTGGTGGCGAACGTCTCCGCGCAGTCGCCGCCCTGCAGCAGGAACGCCTCCCCGCGGGCGACGGCCCCCAACCGCTCGCGCAGCTGGTCGACCTCCGAGGCGACGACGAGCGGCGGCATCCCGGCCAGCGTAAGTGCGGCCTCGCGCAGCGCGACCTCGTCGGGCCACTCCGGCTGCTGCGCCGCCGGAAGCGACCGCCAGGCATCGAGATGCAGGGGATCGACGGATTCCGGCGTGCCGGGCAGTGTGAACGTCACCTCATAAGGGTAGGCACCGGGGAACCGGTTTGTGACCGGGGTGCTGGCGCGCGGGCGAGATCACCGTCCGATCATGGCGCGCAGGCGTTCGGATCGTCGAAGTGCCCGGGCGTGGTCGGGTAGGCCGAGCCGGAGCCGTGGGCGTTGTCGCTGCCGGGGTAGACCATGGCCAGCTCGTCGAAGGCCGAGGTCCCGATCCCCACCGATCCGTTCGCCGAGTCACCGGCGACCTGGCCGGCGCCGAGCGAGAACGCCCACTTCTGAAGGAACGCCTGCCAGGCCGGGCTGTGCTGGCGGACGTCGTTGTAGCCGCCGTAGGCCGCGTTGCAGTGCGTGTACAGGTTGTACGCGCCGTTCCAGTCGAGCAGCCGGTCACCGGGGTTCGGCCCGTTGTCGGCGACGTCGCCCTGCAGCACGTCGCGGTCCCAGCCGCCGTACTGCCAGTCGATGCCCTGGTGGTGCTGATTGTCGGCATTGTCGGCGTTGTCAAGGTTCGTCATCTCGAACCAGGAGCACGGGTCGACGGTGACCACCGGGTTACCGGCCTTGCCGTTGCCGAAGGTCTGCGGCCACGGGTTGGTCGTGCAGGTGGTCGAGTTGTGCACCGTGGTGCTGTAGACACCGCGCGACCGCCAGTCGATGACGTCGGACCCGAATGCACCCGTGTTGGGATCCACCGACGGGCCGCTGACCGCACCCTTGCCACCGAACAGGTAGTCGAGCATGCGGTCCTGGGTGCCCCGGGCGTTCGGGTCGAAGGCGCCATTCGTCTGGCAGTCCGGCGTCGCCGCGTCGATCGCCTGATCGCAGCCCTTTCCGCCCCAGATCACATCAGCGCCGTCGTCGCCGAAGACGGTGTCGCCGCCACTGTCACCGTTGGCGAGGTCGTCGCCGAAGCCCGCGTGCACGAAGTCCTCGCCGTTGCCGCCTCGGATCCGGTCG